>CAYWNB010000220.1:0-2550 GCA_964459195.1 uncultured Desulfobacula sp. | reverse complement strand
GCCTCGCCTTCCATTGTCCTGAGACGATTTGATGCCGCAGGCTTTTGTCCCCTGCCGGTTCCGGCGTCGGTCCGGGTTGCACAAACTGTTGTGGGCGTGGTTTCTGTGAGGCCCAGAATCTGGGGGCTGGTCAATGGCCCCGATGGACTGCTGACCATGGTGGGGGTACAAAAAGAGGGGATGCCAGAAGGGCTGGCCAGCCAGCTGACCCGGCTGCCGGAAAGGGGTGAAGTGATCATCGGGTTTGGCGTTGTAGCAGGTCAATCTGCTGGCACTCTGCAATTGGAAGGGGTGATCCGCCAAAACTATCAGGTCATCGATCGCCTGCCGGAAAAAACCAGCCTGTTTACCCATGATCTGGTACTGATGAATCCTGAGGATGCCCGACAGCTGATCAGCCTTCCCAAGGGGTATGCCAGTGATCTGGCCATTGACGTTTTTCATGAGGGTGAGCAGGACGCTATTTTGTCAGACCTGGCCGCTGCATTTTCCTGGCCGGTGAGATGCGTCACAAGACGGCAGAGCCAGGGAATCTCTGCCAGCCGTTTGAATCGTGCAAGAACCCTTGTCGCCATCACCGTGATTCCTGCGGTGCTGGCCTTGTGCCTTCTGGTTGCGGTAAACACCCGAAAATCAATGGGGCGGCAATCGGATCTTGGCATTATGAAGGCAACGGGCTGGACCACCGGTGATATTATCCGGTTTCAAATGTACCGGGAATTGTTTGTCTGCCTGCCTTCGGCCGTTGTCGGCATCTGCCTGTCCTTTGTTCTGGTTTACGGACCCGGTGCCAGCTGGGTGGCTGATTTTTTTTTCGGTTGGAAAACCATACCCCCATCGTTTTATCTGGAAACAACGGGTGCTGCAACCGTCGTGCTGGAAGTGGCTGCCTTGATGCTGGTACCGGTGATTGCGTCTGCTTTTTTACCTGCATTAAAGGGGGCGACCTCGGATGTTCATGATATGATCAAAGGGGCAGGCCGTCGATGACTTCCGGAATTACATGCCGCGATCTAAGCGTTTCCTTTACCTTGGGAAACAAAAAAAAACGCACCGTCCTGGACAAGATCACCGCCGTTTTCCAGGCGGGGAAAATGAGCATTATCACCGGCCCTGTTGGTACAGGCAAAACCACTCTGCTCAATACACTGGCAGGACTCACCCGCCCGACATCGGGCGAGGTGATGGTAAACGACCAGGCAATTTCCCGCTGGACTGGACCGCACAGGGACCGATGGCGGCGGCAAGCGGGCATTGTCTTTCAGCACGACCATCTTGTGCATGACCTGACGGTCCTGGAAAATGTCATGCTGCCGTTGATCCCTCTGGGTCACACCCTGTCCGCATGCCGCAGCCAAAGCATGGACGCACTTGAACGAGTGGGATTGTTGAACCATGCCGGAAATCCGGTCACCTCACTTTCAGGGGGAGAACGAAAGAAAACAGCCATGGCCAGGGCAATTGTCAACCAGCCGGACTTTATATTTGCCGATGAACCCACATCTCATCTGGATGCTGAAAGCAGCAGACAGATGATGGACCTGCTGTACCATCATGCCTGCCGGAATGCGGTTGTGATCGTTGCCGCACATGGATTAACCCTGGACACGCTCCCGGGCCCCCCCCTGTGTTACCGGCTGGAACACGGTGTCCTGAATTTATTGATTTCCTGAGGCGTATCATGTTTTGGCACCCCCTATTGCTGGCCATCCTATCCGCACAGTTTATGTCGCTGCTTCTTATGCTGGCGGCCTGCCCAACATGGGTGAACACGGTACTCGACTGGCATCCGTTTGTGGCTGATTCAGGGCAGCTATCCCTGGAAGCCAAGGCGGAGGGTGCCTCTATCCTGGGAAGAGCCGCTTGCTGGTTATCCTTGTTTTCTGCAGGTCTCCTTATTTTTGGAATTGCCAATATCTTCCGCGAGGATATTCCCGGCGCAATGTGCGGTACCGGCGTCTGTCAGGCAATGGCGGTAGCTGGCAGCACCCGATTGCTGCTGTATTCCGGTCTTTTGCTGCTGCTGATGAAACTTTGGTATGAACTGGACAGACTGAATCGAATGCTCCCTGAGATGCCGTTGACCCAGACGTCTGCCCGCCTGTTCCTGGCCATCCCTGTGGTGGCTGTCTTAACGTTAAAGCAGACCTATGAATCATTTGCAGGTATCAGACCCCACCAGCCGGTGGACTGCTGTGCGGTTGTTTACGATCAGTTTTCAACCCTGGAACAGGCAAGCAGTATTTTCGGGATAGGGGATAACGTGTGGGCGGGGGCCTTCATTGTTCTGAACATTCTGCTTTTCGTTCTGTCTGTGGGCTTAATCGTTTCAAGGGGGGATCGCCCCAGGACAAGATCTCTACTTGCCGCCGTTACCTGGTTGTGGCTGCCGGTGGCGGCCCTGATGCTGGTTAATGTTCTGTCAGCCTATCACTATCGAGTGCTTCATCATCATTGCCCCTGGTGCCTGTTCCTTCCTGAGCATCATCTGGTCGGGTATCCGCTGTATGGTGCAATGGCCTTTATCGGAATGGAGGGGCTTACGATCTT
>CAYWNB010000219.1:0-5104 GCA_964459195.1 uncultured Desulfobacula sp. | reverse complement strand
TCCCAGGTGTTGGACCAGGTGGTGGAAACCCCTGTTGCGGCCATGGTGTTAAACCGGTTCGGAACATTGGCATCCGTGTGGGCTGGGTCTTCTTTCTGATTTGGGGGAGGGGCTTTGTCTATAACCTATTCAAGGTCCAGTCATAATAAAGATAGGACAATTTGATCTGTGGGCCTGCCCCATCCAGCTTTTTTTTGAATTCAGCATCTGCATATTGCCGGATGAACAAGAGGGGTGCACCCTTAAAGTCCTCTTCAAACCATTTGAAGAGTTTGCTGACAAAGAGGGTGTTGTCCTTTAGAAAGGTGCGTTTGGGGTCATTGATAAACGCCCGGGTCACGGTATTGAGCTGGGCCTCCAGAGTCTGCCCCTCATAGGGTTTGTTTAACAGGGGCGGGCATCCCTTGGAGGCGCAATTGATGGCAAAATGGATCCGGGGGTCCTTGAAAATAGGGCGCAAAAACTCATGTTCAATGGTATCCAAAGCGATGGTTTGCCCGTCCAGGGGAATGAATTTTTGGCTCCAGGGGTTTGAAAAAAAGGACCCGATTTCTTTGATGGAATTGATTCCCGGATATTTTGTCAGGATTAATTTGATGGTAAAGGCATTATAGGCATTGATATAAAAGGCAAATCTGTCGTTGTGGGACAGGCTGTTCACATCTGTTGCACTCAAAATTGAAAGGTAGCGATCCAGAAGGGCTTCCTCTTGTTTAAAACCATCATAATCCACCCGGTTTTTCTTTACATGTTGGCCCAGCAGGCGCGCATAAATGCTGTTGTCCACCTGGTCCATGGCTGCGGCAGTGGATGGGAATAGCACCAATTCCATTGCAATGGCCATGACAAGGGCCATTGCAATGACCTGGACGGTCAGGAAGAGGGGGCGGGAACAAAAGATAAATCTGTTAAAGCGGGTGGCAGGGACCTGCATGATGTCTCCTTCAAAAATTGTGGGTCTACCCCCCTATTTTGCCGATACCGGCAAAAAGATCCAGCCCGCCGTGGAAAAAGGGCATGGGCTGTAAGGGAAGTCTCATGGCCTTGCCCAGTGCCTTTTCAGGATAAATGATTCCCACCCGCCAGCCTTTAAAATCAGCTGCCAGCTTTTTTCCGATTTCTGAGAAAAAATGGGTCATATCCATTTGTTTGCCCAGCCGTTTGCCATAGGGCGGATTTAATACCACCACCCCTTTTTTCGGGGTGAATTGAGTGGGTTGGAGATCAAAAAAATCAATAGTTTGGGCCTGGATGGTTTTTAGAAATTCATGTTGCTCAATGGCGTCCTCTAACAGGGAAAGGCCTGCACCATCAATGTCCGAAGCAAAAATTTCCGGGCTGGTTTTCAGGTCGAAGTTTTTTTGGGCCTGGGCCTTTAAATAGGTGAAATTTTCTCGTCTGAATCCGGGCCACTCTTCAAAGGCAAAGGACCTGAAAAATCCAGGGGGGATATTGGCCTGGATCATGGCGGCTTCAATGGAAAAGGTTCCGGAACCGCACATGGGGTCCACCAGAACATCCTGGGGCGTGAATCCGGCTGCCTTGAGGATGGCAAAGGCAAGGTTTTCCCTCAGGGGGGCGGTGATCACCTTTTGTTTGACACCCCGCTTGAAGAGCAGGTCTCCGGACATGTCCAGGGAGAGTTCAAATTGATCATTGTCGGCCCGGATGAACAGGCTTTGTTCCGATTTTTTTCCAGGTGCAAACAGCCGTGCCTGAATGATGGCCCGGCAGCGCTCTTCAATGGCGCCTGAATGGTAGAGTCGGGACTTGTGGGCCGTGACCTGGAGTTTTAATTCTGTGTTCCCAGGTAAAAAAAGCTCCCAGTCAATTTGTTTTATTTTTCGTTCCAGGGTTGGAAAGTTTTCCGCCTTAAAGGCAGCAATGCGCATGAGAATTTTGCTGGGGCTTCCCAGGCAAAGATTGGCCATGCAGGCGGTGGACAATTTGGTCCGGAAAGCCACTCCGCCTAGCAGGGGATTGATGTCCTGGATTTCAGGGCCCAGTTCCGCCAGTTCATTTGTACAAGTGGTTTTCAGCCCTGGGGGGCAGACGGCAAAAAAATCGTGGACCCGGGCCGATATTCTGCGTTTGACTCTTTTTTCAAAGGCAGATGGGCCGACTGTCTCCTGGCTGTCTGATATAGGCGTCATCTTTATCGGGATTCTTTTCGGGTATAAGCGTCCATGATAAGGGATACCTGTTCCTGGAGGTATGTGCTGGCAGCAGCCAGATCTTCATCGGTGATCACAGGAAGCTCCTGGGCAAGCTTTTCTACCGTTGCTTCATCTATGCCTGCCATCTTGTTGATGGCAAAGGTGTCGGCATCCCCGTCTTCTGTCAGCAAACCGCAGCCTCCAGCAACCCCGAGGAACTCATCCTTATATATGATGGGAACCAGCAGCTTGACAAAGCCTGCATCGCATTCTTCTATGACGAGTGCCTGGCTTTTTTTTGCCATGGCGTTCATGTTCATATGGGCAGCGGAGCAGATATAGGTCTGGCCGTTCTCCGTGGCTTTGATAGCAGGGCAGATGTCATTGCTCCAGTTTTTAACCTGGGAGATACGAATCCCCTTGGGGTTAAATACAGATCCCTGAAAATTAAAGCGTGTAAATAAGTTGTTTTCAAGTGCTTCCCATTTTTCCAGGGGGCAGAGATCGGTCAGTTCCATTTTTTGTTTCCGTATTAAAAGGGGTTATTAAAATAGTATAGGATTAATTGTATCCTGATTTTTAACACACCCGGTTTTATGATGTCAAATGGTTCATTTTGTATCTTGTAAACAAATGAAGCCCTGTGCTGATGACACCTTTAATGATAGGGGTGAGATAGGGGGCAAGGTGCCACCAGCACAGGGCTTCAAGAGTTCCATGGTATATGTTGATAAAGAGGGTCCTTGTTTTACCAGTGACCCTCTACATTGGCATCCGTTGCAAATTCAAATTTGCCGGCAAGGTACTGGTCAATGACGTTTTGAATGGTTCCCGTTGCATCATTTGCGACCTTAATGTCGGCGGCATCAAGGGTTTTAAAGGCATTGGGCCCGCAAAAGCCAGTGAGAAGAACCTTAGCCCCCGTGTCACTGATATTGGCGGCGGCCTGGATACCTGCTCCCTTAAAAGAGTCCTTGTTTAAGGCATTGTCGATCACTTCAAATGCCAGGGTATCGGTATCCACAGTGATAATGTAGGCGGCCCGTCCAAACCGCGGATCCACTTCTGCACTCAGATCCTGGCCCTTTGAGGTTATGGCAATTTTCATTTTAAAAGTTCCTTTTTTTAAACCTAGGTCCAAAAGGGGAGGGGGAGGCTATTGGCCACCACCGCCGCAGACCTGGTCGTTGGTAATCTCAGCAAGTTTGCCCTGGATCAAGTCCATAACAACCGGTTCAATGTCTGTGCGCTGGTCATCATGGAAGACATCAATACCCACCTGGCGAAAGCCCATGAGGGGACGCATGCCAATGCCGCCGACCACCAGGGCATTGACCCTGTTGTCTGCCAGAAGATTCACCGGTACCATACATCCGCCCTGGGCATGTTCCAGGTTGGAAAGGGTGGTGACTTCTTTGATTTCTCCGTTTTCCACATCCACAAAAGTAAACACATCGCAATGTCCGAAATGACCTGCCCGGGTTCCTTTAAGTCCGCCTTCTCCATTTGAGGGGATCGCAATTCTACCGTTTTTCATAACCTGGTAACTCCTTTGTTGTTAATTTAACTGTTTTATGTTTTATGCTTTATTTTAACGTTTTACATGATTCTTTCTTGCTTCATGGCAGGATTTTTCATGACGGTTTGCCAGATTTCTCGTATGGCCTGACTTGTACTGGAATCTTCATGGGTTTCCATTATTGTTTTTCCCTGGATCATGGCCTGGGTAAAATTAGGGTCAAAGGGGATTCTGCCGACAATGCCAATATTGTTATCCCTGGCAATCTGTTCAATGGCAAGCCCCTGGTCCGGGTTCAGATCAAACTTATTGACACAGACCATGGCGGGGATCTTAAAATGGGCCGCCAATTGTCCCACCCGTTTCATGTCATGGATGCCCGATACCGTTGGCTCCGCCACGATCAGGATGCAGTTTGCCTGGCTCATGGAGGCAATAACAGGGCACCCAATACCGGGGGGGCCATCGGTGAGGATAAGGTCAAGGTGCTGTTCTCTTGTTTGTTTTCTGGCTTCTTCCCGGATCAGGGCGACCAGGCGACCGGAGTTCTCTTCTGCAATCCCTAAGCGGGCATGGATCATGGGGCCGAACCTTGTATCCGATACATACCATTCCCCGCAGGTTTTTTGGGGGAAATCAATGGCCTCTTCCGGGCACAGGTCCACACATACCCCGCATCCCTCGCAGCCAATGGGATCAACTTTATAGCTTACAGGATCCGTAGTTTCGATTATCGCATCAAATCGACACAGCTCTTTACACAGTCCGCACCCAACGCATTTATCCGGATTAATGATGGCTTCATTTCCGCCGACAAAATCAGTTTTTTTCTGGATTTTTGGGGCCATGAGCAGGTGCAAGTCTGCCGCATCCACATCGGTATCGCAGAGCATCATGTTCTTTGCCAGGCAGGCAAACGCAGCCGTCAGGCTTGTTTTTCCGGTACCGCCTTTACCGCTTAATATTATTAGTTCCTTCATTGGACTTGCCTCCTTTGTGCTACCAGTGCTTCGATGCGATCATACAGCTGTATAAATTTTTCCTTGTATTCCGGGAGACAGGAGATGATCAATTCTCCTTTTGAATAAGCCGTTGCAATTCTTCGATCAAAGGGGATTTCCATGAGAATGGGAATCCCTTGTTCCTGGGCATAGGTTTTCACATCATCATTGCCCATTCCGGCCCGGTTGATGATAAGGCCGTGGGGGATATCCAGGATTTTAACCGTTTCCACTGCCAGGGTCAGGTCATGGAGGCCAAAGGGGGTGGGTTCTGTGACCAGAAGGACAAAATCAACCCCTTTCATTGAGGCAATAACCGGGCAGGAGGTTCCGGGCGGGGCATCGATAATGGTGAGGCCCTTTGGATCTGCGTGGGTTCTGACCTGCCGGATGATGGGAGGGGCCATGACCTGGCCGATGTCCATAAG
>CAYWNB010000218.1:2331-5107 GCA_964459195.1 uncultured Desulfobacula sp. | reverse complement strand
TTTTTATTTCATAAAATACCTGGGTTGAACCAAAGCTTTTGGCGCTATCCATGTAACTTTCAGACATGGTTTTTATATCCTGTTCAATTTCTTCTCGATTCTCATATGTTTTTTTAACCTTCCCGGGGGAACCCACCACAAGTGAATAGGGGGGGATAATTGTTTTTTCCAACACAATAGCGCCCGCAGCGATTATGGATCCACGCCCGATCATTGCTTGGTTCATAATGATGGCCCCCATCCCGATGAGACAATCGTCAGCAATTGTGCAGCCGTGGAGGATACTTCTATGGCCAATGGTAACCCCGTTTCCAATTTTTAATGGTATATTTTCATCAGCATGACAGGTACAAAGATCTTGGATATTGGTTCGTTCACCAATTCTGATATTAGCCAAATCACCCCGAAGAACCGATTGAAACCAGACAGAGGTGTTTTTGCCAATATACACATCTCCAATAATTTGGGCTGTTGGTGCGATATAAACACTCGGGTGGAGTTTGGGTTCATAGCTTTTATATGAATAGAGGGTCATGGGGTCTCCTTGCCGTGGTTTTAACATTAATCATTTTTGAGTTATAGGGGTGAAATTAATTTATTTCCAGTGATATTTTTTTTGATGAATCGTATCAAGTTAACAAGAATAAAGAAACCTGGTCGTTTGAAACAGAAAAGAACAGAGGTTTGAGAGAGTCCTTGAAGTCGGAAATGGTAAGTTTGATTGACAAATCTGTTAAAAATCTATAATAATTTCATTCTTTTAAAATATTGGCTCCTATTTTTATTTAATAGGGGCAGCCAGACTTTTTACCGGAACCTGAAGGATAAAAATTTAAAGTGAGCCCCATCGGCACGGACCCCAACAGCCTATACGAAAAATCGAGCAAACAATCGGGCAAAAAACCAGATATGATCATAAACAAAAACAATTCTGAGCCCCCCATTGCGCAGAAAGAACAGATTCTGGCAGCCTTGGTCGAGTGTATCCCCCTTTTGGAAACCCTGGCAGAAAAGTCCGAGCTTCTGGCCCTTTTGCCCGAATCCCAGCGCATCGCTTTGATATCCGCGGCAGGGAAAATATCCCGGCCGGACAAACGAGAGATTAAAAAGCGGAACAAAGACAAAAAAGCCCAGAAACGAAACGCCATAGTTGAAAAAGAGCGTCGTCTGAGGGCTGGCACCGGGATTCGACGTGCCCGTGAGGATGCTGTTTTTACCGCCCCCCAACAGATTTGCGGCCCAAAACCTTTGATGGAGGAAAATCCACATACCCTGGAAACGCCCCGGAACTGTTATGTGTGCAAGGCCGAGTTTAAAGTCCTCCATCATTTTTATGATACCATGTGTCCGGAATGTGCAGCGTTTAATTATCAGAAACGCTTCCAGACGGCTTCTTTAAAGGGGCAGGTAGCATTGATCACCGGTTCCCGGCTCAAGATCGGCTACCAGGCCACTGTGATGATGCTAAGAGCTGGGGCAAAGGTGATTGCCACCACTCGGTTTCCCAAGGATTCGGCGCTGCGTTTTTCCCGTGAATCTGATTTTTCCGATTGGGGCGCAAGACTCCAGGTTTACGGGCTGGACCTTCGCCATACGCCCAGCGTGGAGCTGTTTTGCGATTATATTGCAAATACCTACCAGCGGCTGGATATTCTGATCAACAATGCCGCCCAGACCGTCCGGCGGCCTCCGGGGTTTTATGCCCACCTCATGGACACTGAAGCAAAGGATGTGGGTCAATTGCCAGCAGATGCCCAGGCGTTGCTGGGAGAGTACCAGACCTGTATTTCCCAATTGGAATATGGGGACTGTGCCAATCTGGGCGCTGAAAAAGCCCTGCCCGTGACCTGGAATGGTACGGCCCCGGGGGTGGGGTTGCGCATGTCTGCTCAATTGTCCCAGATTCCTTACTCCTATGACCATTCCCTGGATGTGCCTGCTGTTTTTCCGGCGGAAAGACTGGATGCCGACCTCCAGCAGGTGGACTTGCGCAAGACCAATTCCTGGCGGCTACGTCTGGGGGATATCCAGACCTCGGAAATGATGGAAATTCAGCTGGTCAATGCCGTGGCCCCCTTTGTTCTGTGCAATCGGCTGGCAGATTTAATGAAGCAGAACTATACCGGGCAAAAACATATGGTCAATGTTTCTGCCATGGAAGGCAAGTTTTTACGGTTTAAAAAAGGCAGCCGTCATCCCCATACCAATATGGCCAAGGCAGCCCTGAATATGCTCACCCATACCGCCGCCTCGGATCTGGCCAAATACGGAATTTTCATGAATGCCGTGGACACGGGCTGGGTAACGGATGAGGACCCTGCTATCCTGGCCCGCCTCAAAGAGGACCGCCATGATTTTCAGCCCCCTTTGGATATTGTGGATGGGGCAGCAAGGATATGTGATCCTTTTTTTCACGGCATCCTCACCGGAAAACACTGGTGCGGCAAATTTTTAAAGGACTATTTTCCCATCGACTGGTAGGAACAGATCCCTGACTTCCAAGGAGAGGGGGCTATATCTGGGAAAAGATGCTGTCTCACGAGGTTTTTTGAGGTTCAATGATAGGGCCGGTTACCAGCATCGGTGATGCTTCAATCTCTTCGGCAGACATCAGGCTGACCACCCTTTCAAACGAGCTTAAAATCATGAGTTGTTCCCAGTCTTTGATTTTGGAAAATTGTTGGGTGAATGTTTTTTGTAAGAGGGGGGGGAGTTCTTTGATGATTTCTTTCCCGGCTTCTGAAAGAGAAAGACTTACCGCCCGCTTATCATCTTC
>CAYWNB010000218.1:0-2231 GCA_964459195.1 uncultured Desulfobacula sp. | reverse complement strand
TTTTTGAAATGATCTTACTCTATTTTCAGAAATGGATCAATATAGGATCTGTCCATTGCAATTTAAACAAAGTATTCTAAGTATATTTTAATGTAATAATTCACTAAAAATTTACTTAAACCACTATTTTAAAAGGATTTGAGTGAACAATTAGATTGTTTTTGCCGTGTGTTGAGTTGACAAAGTGCATTGTATACGATATATTAATTTTTTTGACTTTACTAGGTTTGCTATTGATGTATTTGACGCGTTTGCCAGTTTTAATGATTTTTTTGGCAGACAATATAAGGAAAATGAATGGATAAAATAGAGATTCAAAATTTATATAAAGTTTTTGGGCCTGATCCTAAAACCGCAATTTCAATGCTCAAGCAAGGCCATGACAAGAGTGCTGTCCTTGAAAAAACTGGAATGAACATTGGTGTGAATGATGCCTCTTTTACAATAAAAGAAGGCGAAATTTTCGTTGTGATGGGTCTTTCCGGGTCCGGTAAATCCACGCTTGTGCGAATGCTGAACCGGCTTATCAAACCCTCCAGCGGCAAGGTTATTATCAACGGCAAGGATATAACGGCCATGAAGCAGGAGGAATTGGTTCGTTTCCGGCTCAATCATATGAGCATGGTCTTTCAATCCTTTGCCTTGATGCCCCACATGACCGTCCTTGAAAATGCAGCATTCGGTCTTGAACTTGCCAAGGTTGCCCCTGAAAAAAGAAAATCCCGGGCCATGGAAACCCTTGTTCAGGTCGGGTTGGAAGGATGGGAAGATCAATATCCGGATCAGCTCAGCGGGGGAATGCAGCAGCGGGTGGGGCTTGCCAGGGGACTTGCGGTTGATCCTGATATCATACTCATGGATGAAGCTTTTTCTGCACTGGACCCCCTCATTCGGACGGAAATGCAGGATGAGTTGCTCAAACTCCAGGATAACTCCAAGAGAACCATTGTCTTTATTTCCCATGACCTGGATGAAGCCTTGAGAATTGGTGATCGGATTGCGATTATGGAAGGCGGGCGCGTTGTGCAGGTGGGATCTCCCGAAGAGATTCTGCAGAATCCTGCGGATGATTATGTGAGGGCATTTTTCAGGGGAGTTGATCCTACCACTGTGATCTCGGCCGGAGACATTGTAAAAGATTCACAACTCACAATTATTAGAACAAAACTTGGGGGGATTCGGTCCGCCCATGAACTATTAAGTTCAAAGGATCGAAATCATGCCTATGTTCTGGATTCCCATCGTCAATATAAGGGCATATTGTCCGCTGAGAACCTTCAAGAAGCCATTGATAAAAACAGGACGGATCAGCCCATTGAAACCTGTTTCATAAAGGACGCAAGAAGTGTGAATGCCAATGAATGTATGCAGGAAATCCTTTCGGAAGTGGCTTCCAGGACCTGGCCCATACCGGTTGTGGACGATAACAACCGTTACCTGGGCGTGGTTTCCAAAAACCGGTTTCTTAAAACCCTTCACAAATCTGATCAGAACGGAAACTAAGGGTATTGCGCAAATACCAAAGGACATAAATATATGTTTGAAGATAAAATGATTCCCTTGGACAGCTGGGTAACAGGACTTGTTGACTGGCTTGTGGAGAATCACAGAGAATTTTTTCAATTGCTCAAATGGCCTGTTGACAAGACCTTAACCGGCTTTGATATGGGATTAAATTTCCTGTCCCCTGTTGTCGTTATTCTGGCCGTAGCCCTGCTTGCCTGGCGTTTCTCCGGAAAGGGGCTGGCTGTTTTTTCCATTGTGGCCCTGGTTTTTATCGGCTTGCTGGGGTTTTGGGAAGATACCATGACTACCCTTGCCATGGTGCTGTCCTCTGTATTGTTCTGCACCATTGTGGGAATCCCCCTGGGGATTGCCGCCGGGCGAAGTGATGGGTTTGACAAGGTGCTCAGGCCGTTTCTGGATGCCATGCAAACCACCCCTTCCTTTGTGTATCTGGTCCCCATTGTCATGCTGTTTTCCGTTGGAAACGTGGCCGGGGTGCTGGCAACCATTATTTTTTGTATGCCACCCATCATCCGACTGACAAGTTTAGGCATCCGGCAGGTTCACCCGGAACTTGTGGAGGCCGCCCTTGCCTTTGGTGCCAATCAATGGCAGGTGCTGTTAAAGGTCCAGGTGCCCCTTGCCATGCCGACTATTCTGGCAGGTCTTAATCAAACCATCATGATGGCCCTTGCCATGGTGGTGATAGCAGCCTTGATCGGTGC
>CAYWNB010000217.1:0-5110 GCA_964459195.1 uncultured Desulfobacula sp. | reverse complement strand
GGCCCAGCATTTCCCCCGTAACCGTTTTGTTGAGCTTTAATTTTACACCGGTCAGTTCTATTTGTCGGCCGTAATAACGAATGGTCTCATGAAATTCTTCCTTGCCCGGAATCCGCTTGGCAATATTAAACTGGCCGCCTATTTCTCCAGCGGCTTCAAACAGGGTAACCATGTGCCCACGGCCTGCAGCAGTCGTGGCAAAGGCCATGCCAGCAGGACCGGCACCCACCACTGCAATTCGTTTAAACTGCCGGGCTGGCTTAATCAACAATTCGGTTTCATGGCAAGCCATTGGATTCACCAGGCAACTGGTCAATTTGCCGGCAAAGATATGATCCAGGCAGGCCTGGTTACAACCGATGCAGGTGTTGATCTCATCGGTGCGTTGTTCCGCGGCCTTGCAGACAAACCCAGGATCGGCCAAAAACGGGCGTGCCATGGAAACCATATCCGCATCCCCCCTTGCCAGCACTTGTTCTGCCACATCCGGCATGTTAATCCGGTTCGAAGTGATCAAGGGAATCTTCAACGCGGCCTTCACCCTGGCAGTGGCCCAAGTAAAGGCGGCCCGGGGCACCCGGGTAGCGATGGTGGGGATACGAGCTTCATGCCAGCCGATACCCGTGTTGATAAGAGTTGCCCCTGCCTGCTCAACTGCTTTGCCCAGGGTGATCACTTCATCTAAAGAACTGCCCCCCACCACCAAATCCAACATGGACAGCCGATAAATGATGATAAAATCAGAGTCCACTGCTTCACGTACCCTGCGAACCACTTCCTTGGGAAACCTGATTCGATTCTGATAATCCCCTCCCCATCGATCCTCCCTCTGGTTGGTACGGAGAGCTATGAACTGGTTTATCAGATAGCCCTCGGAGCCCATTATCTCAACGCCATCGTAACCGGCATCCTTTGCCAGCAATGCACATTGGACAAAATCACGGATCTGCTGTTCAATTTTTTCATCGGTCAACGCCCTGGGCAAAAATGGACTGATGGGCGACTTGACAGCCGAAGGTGCCACCGCATCAGGATTAAACGCATAGCGACCCGTGTGAAGTATCTGCATGCAAATCTTTCCATCTGCCTCATGTACGGCATCGGTCACAATGCGATGGTTGGAAACGTCCTGGGCCGAAGCCATCAATGCCGCATCTGCATGAACCGCCCCCTCCTTGTTGGGGCCAATGCCGCCAGTTACGATAAGCCCCACGCCGCCACGGGCACGTTGGGCATAAAATTGAGCCATTCGGGTAAACCCGTTAGGAAGTTCCTCCAGTCCCAGGTGCATGGATCCCATCAACACTCTGTTTTTAAGGGTGGTGAAACCCAGGTCCAGGGGGGCAAGCAGACGGGGAAAGGACGGGTGCTGAACATTTTCATTCATGGGTGTTGCTCTCTTTTTTTTATCCACGGATCTTCTTCCTCTTTATCTTTCATTAATGAATCACTCGTGAAAAAGTGTCTGCTTTTTCTCTAGCAGATCATTGATTCTCACCCCCGGGATTCCACAATCGTTGTGTCAGGCCTAAAAAATAAATTTACAAAAGAACGTTTATCCTATTATAATAGCACTTTTTTTAATTCAAAAATACAATCATGGAAACGTGAAGCCATAAACCTGATTTATTCATACAAACAATTGCGGCAAGCCGCAATCAAGAATTTCAACCGAATGTACACCCATAATTTAAAATTACGGGGCATATTTCCCGAAAGAAAAGGATGCTTATAAAATGAAAACCATCGTAATGATATTCATAGGGAGCATTGTTTTTATACATTCCGTGTTCGCAGGAGGAGGGCATTTGTCCCAGGAGGTATTGGCATTCCCACCTGCCCTTGAAAGTTATGGAGACAGTGGGCTTGGTATTCTTGCAATACTAAAGTACCGGGCAATCAAGGTGCCGTTCAATGTGCTTGCAACGCTTATTTTTTTTCTGGCAATCATCCATACGTTTTTAACAAACAAATTCCTTGCTGTTTCACATAAATGGGAGAATGAACATAAGCATAAGATAAAAAAGGGACAGGCAGGCAAATATTCAGTTTCCCACGGGGCAAAACTGTTTCACTTCCTGGGTGAAGTTGAGGCGGTATTTGGTATCTGGGCGGCAGCACTTGTTGTTGCCATTATCGGTTTTTATGACTGGACAACGGTCGTCAATTATATCAGTCACACGGTCAATTTCACCGAGGCCATGTTTGTCGTTGTGATCATGACCCTTGCATCAACAAGGCCTATTTTAAAACTGACTGAATTTTTCATGTGGAAATTTGCAAACCTTTTTGGCGGTTCGCTAACAGCCTGGTGGTTTACGATTCTCACCATTGGGCCGATTTTAGGTTCTTTTATCACTGAGCCGGCTGCCATGACCATATCGGCACTTTTATTATCTTCAAAATTTTATGCGTTAGAACCGAGTGAAAAGTTTAAATATGCTACCATCGGACTTCTTTTTGTAAATATTTCAGTGGGAGGGACATTTTCACATTTTGCGGCTCCCCCCGTTCTTATGGTTGCAGGAAAATGGGATTGGGGTATGGGACATATGTTCCTTCACTTTGGCTGGAAAGCCGGACTGGGTATCCTTTTAGCGAACAGTTTTTACTATCTGATTTTTCGATTTGAATTAAAACAACTCCAAGAAAAATTCGCTCTGCTTACTTTAAAAGATAAAATTCAAAAAAAATATATGCGTCAAAGAGATCTTGAAGCTGAGTTTGATAAACTGGAAAATGTGCTGGGAGATCAGCTTGGATTTGCCAGAGAACTTGAACGTAGGTCCCAAACAATAAAAAAAAAGATCGGAAAAATCATTGTGGATCGTCACCAGGCTACCTTTGCTTCCGAAGGAATTGATATTGATCTGGCAAGAGAGGCCTATGAACAAAGGTTTGATGAAATTCAACGGCGGGAGATGCGAAAAACAATACCCGGATTAATGCCTGAACATGAACGACCGATTATTCTTGATCCGGAATGGGACAACCGGGATGATGACGTATCCCCATGGATCATGATCGTGCATGTGTTGTTCATGGTCTGGACAATTTACAATGCCCATCATCCGGCTCTCTTTATTCCGGGGTTACTGTTTTTCATTGGGTTTGCCCAAGTCACCATACCATACCAGAACAAGATTGATCTCAAGCCACCGCTTTTAGTCGGTTTTTTTCTGGGGGGACTGGTGATCCATGGCGGCGTTCAGGGGTGGTGGATTGAGCCGTTATTAGGTAATATGAATGACATATCACTGCTGTTTTCAGCAACCATTTTAACTGCGTTCAACGATAATGCCGCCATCACATTTTTAAGTACCCTGGTCCCCGGATTTACCGATAGTCTAAAATATGCCGTTGTGGCCGGGGCTGTCTCTGGCGGCGGTTTGACTGTAATTGCCAATGCACCTAATCCGGCTGGTCAGGCAATGTTAAAAAAACATTTTGGAAACGGCATCTCCCCTGGGGGGCTGTTTTTAAGTGCCCTTATACCGACCCTTATAATGATACTCTGCTTTCTTGTTTTTCAATAGCAGCTGTTTGGGGGCAGTCTGAACACAGTATCATCTGTTTACACCCAATTTTTTATAACCTGAATGATTTCACTGATAAAAGCGCATTTGCATTCAGGCGAACAAGGCGACAATATATTTATATTCAAACAGCGCCCAGGGCATTCCCTGCCCTCAGGTTTTCTATCAAAGAAAAATGGGCCGTCATACAAATCCAGCAGTAAATCAGCATTGATCGCTATGGTGGTATTGCACGAATGATTGAACAAAAACATACCCAATTTCAGATCTTCAAAAAAAACCTGATATCCAATCACCCGAATTGTTTTATCAGATAATAAATCATCCCTGGTTTCCCATTGATAACCGCATTTGTTGCATTTCTTAAACATTATTTTGAGGTCTGGATGTATACTTTATGGTCCACAAGGGAAAGGGAATGGATGCTCCCCTTGATAAATTTTTGTTCGCCAAAAATGGACACCAGACGAACCCCGTCCTCTTCCGGTTCAACCTTGTCCACGGCTTCCATAACCAATACTTCTTTTTCTGCTTCCAGTATATAGGCACTTGCTTCACACATGATTTTTTTACTCCTCGTTTAAAAAAGATAAATGGGATTCTATGAGTTCATCCACCAAAAGGGGCAAGGGCAATCCTGCCACCCCCACAATGGCGATGTTTTCCTGGGTCAGGGGCAGCAATACTTTTTTGGCTTCGGAAAGACAGACCGCCTCTGCCATTTCCGGGGTAACCTCCCCCATCATGGCATGGGCCATGATAATGCCCACGGGGCCGATAATAACATCGGCCTTTTTAACCGTTTGCACAATGGCATTACTCCCGGAGGCCCCTTTGTTTGCCCTTGCTTTGAGCATCTGGGCCGTTGCAATGGCATTGGTACCAAGGGCGATCACCTCTATGGCTTCTCCATACCGCGCCTTGATCCTTTTGATGACGGCAGATCCAATGCCGCCGCCCTGGCCGTCAATGATGCAAATCTTTTTCATATTTTTAACCTTCATATTCTATCATTCTCTTTAGGCATATAAAACATTTTAATTACAAAATATAATTTTGACAGAATCATTTGAAGCCGTCATAACATCGCTCAAAAAATTTAATAGCTTTACAATATATTCTTGTTAAAGTTACAACAAAATACGCTAGGAATATTGTAATAGTCCAAATCTATAATATTGAATAGTGAGTAGCATAATTTTTAGTAATTGACCATACGGAAAGGATTTTCAATGGATAAAGTCAAAACCCTCAGTCTTTTGCATTGGCTTATTATTGCCATAGGGATAATCTTGCTTGGCGCTGCCTATATCCCTTATTACAAGGATCCAACAACTTCTATTTCATTTTTACAGACATCACTTGTAAGTATTGCATGTTCTCTTTTTGCATCAACGTTCATCTCACTGTTGAGCGACTATTACATAAAACAAAAAAAATACGACAGCCTTGTCCTTGATACATACCAAAATGTCGATGGCAATGTTTTTGTAGGTCCGCACGTTCCTAAAAAACTCAGTCAACAAACGATAATGTACCATTTCAAAAAGAACTCCAAGGGATCAGAATATTTT
>CAYWNB010000216.1:0-5114 GCA_964459195.1 uncultured Desulfobacula sp. | reverse complement strand
GGAGAAGAATTTTATTTTGCGCTTCCATTCCTATGGGTTGCAGGCTCCGCGATTATGAATTGGTATGGAGCGGGTTTCCTTGGAATGGTTATAAATACCCCAACCATTAACTATTTTACTCACGGAACACAATTAATTATGCCCCATGGACATGCTGCAATGTTTGGCGCTTTTGGGTTTATTGCCATTGCATTTATTTATATGACAGCCCGTGCCAATGCCATGGCAGAAGGTCATGAGTGGAGTAATTCATTGGGCACTGCAGGTTTTTGGCTTTCAACTGTCGGCATTATTGGTTTTGGTATTCCAAAACTGATTCTTGGCTTTGAGCAGGGAAAAATTGCCCATGATATGGGATATTATTTTGCAAGACTGCCGGATGCACTTAACCATATGGATTTTTGGAAACAAATTAACATATTGCCGGACGGCCTGGTTATTTTAGGCGCCGCCATTATTTTTTTAGATCTTGTAACAAAGATTTATTTTCCCAAGAAAATATCGTTGTAAAAAAAGGTTAATACAGTCGCTCAAAATTTATTTGAGCGGCTGTATTTTTTATTTCAAACAAAAAAGTGTTATACTGTTATAAGGGAAAAAGATGGGTCTTGATCTATATCAATGTTTTGCTCAAGCAGATCCGTTAATGTTGGAAATCCCGACATGATATTGAATTAGGAGGATATGAATGCTTCGTATTTTCAGTGACGAATTGATGAACCCTGACAACTTTGTTACCACCCTTGAGCTGGTACCGGGTCGTGAATCTTTTGGCGACAGTACCGACACCTTGATAGGCATCGCAAAAGATGCCTTTGCCGACGGCAGGGTCTCTGCCGTATCTATCACCGACAACCCCGGGGGCAACCCCTCGTTGTCCCCGGATGTGCTGGGATATGAGATTTTCAGGCATGGGCTGGATGTGATTGTCCATTTTACCTGCCGGGACATGAACCGGGTCGGTATGGAAAGCCGTGCCCTTCAGCTGGCACGCATGGGCATGAAAAACATTTTATGCCTGACAGGGGACTACAGTGGTAAAGGCTTTGGCGGAAGGGGTACTCCGGTATTTGACCTGGATTCCGTCCTTTTGACCCGCATGATAAAGGGGCTGAGCGACCGCATGATGACATCGGGTGATCCAGATCCTTTTTTTAGCGGATGCGGTGTTTCCCCGTTTAAAATATTGAAATCAGAAGGCCTGGCACAATATAAAAAACTGGACAGAAAAATTGATGCCGGTGCCTCCTTTGTCATTACCCAGCTCGGCTATGATATCAACAAGTTCAGTGAACTGATCCGATACCATAATGAAAAAAATGCACACATACCGGTGATGGCTTCGGTTTTCCTGCTCAGCCCGAAAGCGGCCCGGGCCATGAACCGGAACAGGGTGCCTGGCGCCTATGTGTCTGATGCCCTTTATGAAAAGGTGACCCAGGAGTGGAAGACCCCAAAAGAAGGCCTCAACGCAGCCATTGAAAGGGCTGCCCGGCTGGGTGCTATCCTCAAGGGGTTCGGGTTCCGGGGGATTCACATCGGCGGCGTACGCCGGAGTTTCAAGACCGTTGCCCGTATCCTGGACCGCATGGAAGAAATTGGAGATGACTGGTCCGCCCATATGAGTGAGTTTTCCGACAAGGAAAAAAGGGCTTATTACTTTTATGATAAGGTCGTTGAAGATGAAAAAATTCCTGCTTCCAAACCCGGCCTGAAGGACAGGGTGCTGAATCACTGGCCCTATGGAACGTTTAGTTTCGCCCATGACATCTTTTTTAACAAAACAGCCGGGCTGGCACCGGTTTATCGAAAACTGGCCGCTTTTCTGGAATCCCATGATAAAGAATGGATATTAAAACGCTGTCTGGAAGACCCTATAAAAATGCCCCTGCTGTCCTGCCAGAGTTGTGGGGACTGCGGTATCCAGCACACCGCCTTTCTTTGCCCTGAATCAGGGTGTCCCAAGCATACGCGCAACGGCCCCTGTGGCGGCAGTCTGGAGGGTGCCTGTGAGGTCTATCCGGATAAAGACTGCATATGGGTCAGGGCATACAAGCGCCTGGATCATGCCGGTAAACTGTCCACCTTTCTGGAAGACAAGGTGCCCCCCAGAAACTGGGAGTTGAACAAGACCTCTTCCTGGATCAATTTTCACCTGAACCGTGACCATCAAAAATAAAGGAGACAGCAACCGTGATGTGACTATTATCTCCGCGATTTTTACAACGCAGTTATCAAATGGCCTGTGAGGTAGGTTGTGATGCTCCCTAGGAATTTTAGATCCAGGTAATTGACAGCATCCTCATGAAATAAAAACACCGCTGTTTGCTCAATCGTTTTGCTTGTGTTCTCTGCAAATCTATAAAACAATGGGCCAGCCTCGGAAAATTCCCTAAAAGTCACCAGCCTGACAGATTTTTTCAAAGATGAATGCGGACAGTTCAGCAGATATTTGCAAAGAACTATTTTTATGGATAATGACAATTCTTGCCCTGAAAGATCAATGAAGTCTTGATAATCAAATAGTATCGGTCGATTGAAAAAATCGAATCTGTAACCTTTTCCGGTTTTCTGCAATCCCAGAAAATCAACGAGGTTGTCATTATTTTGTTCACGAATAAGCGTCAAATATTCGGCATCATTGAGTTTCTGATCCTCATGCATCAAGTCAGCCATTCTTTTTTTTATTTTTTCATGCTCTTCTTGATCCATGAGAGTATTTTCTCTTGGTTTGATTTAGAATTCGGTACGCTTCATCGCTCCCGGCTTAAATTCATTCGTTTCGGTAAGTTTTAATGCTTTCATTGTCTACCTCTATGTTTTAGGGTGATATTATTCACAGTTTATAAATACTTTTTTAAAGATGCTCATTTAAAAATGTTCGTCTGTAGCGGTTACTACTTCTAAATTAATTTATATTTTTCCCGTAAAGATTCTGAAAGTTTTTGTGTCATTTGAAATGCTTTTTCAACTGTCTTGTCGCCATCTTGATTGACCAGGCAGCAAGTGGCGGGAGAGATCAAACCCTGCGCCAGAATTTGATCCATTGGAACCCCTTTCTTATCAAGCGCCTTCCAGATTGTTTCCAGTTTAAAGACCAGCAAATCAATGTTTTCTTTTTCAAATGTTTCGAAACCAGTGGGAACAATACCCCAGACAAGAATCCCCCCCCTATTAAGGAATTTTTTTATTGAGCTTGTTGATAAACCAAAAATTTGTGCATTTGTATGAATATCCAAAGATAGAATATCTGTATCAAGGTTCAATAGAAAATCCCAATCCGGATTCCCGCATAGATGAATACCTTTAGGGCTTTCAATCATTGAGAAAAATTCATCCAGATCCTGTTTTGCTTTCTGGTCGCTGTAACCAGACATCGCAGAGAAAATAAACTGCAAGCCGGGCTCATCAATAAACATGAAGGCGTTGGGGTTTTTCTGTTTGAGTTTTTTTGATTGAATATTGATCCGTTTGGCCATAAATTCAAACATAAATGGACGGATATTATCATCAAAAAGAATGGGTCGTTTATTCTGGTCCAGTATATTGAAACCAAAGCTGACAGGCCCCTCAAGCTGGCCTCGAATTGCAGGTTTGTCCGCCAGCTCCAGATCCAGAAAACGATGATACACTGCAGAATATGTTGGGCTGACATCAAAATAATCAGGCTCATCAAAGTGAGTCATGGTCTCTTCAAATTCCAAGATAAATTTGTCCATTGAAAACCGTAATGTTTTTTTATCCATATCCATAACAATGCCTGGAAAATGTTCTGCAGCCTGAACATACATGTCTTCATAGTAGCTATAATTGGGCAGCTGTGGCCAGAAGGGGATGTCCAGGCTCAACGCTGTCTCCAGAGCCTTATCAATATTGGTATGGGGCATGACTGCCATCGCAGTCGTTAATAAATTTCCTGGGATAGGCATTTTTTTTAATCCCCCTTGTTTTTTTGTAAATCCTGCATGCGAATTTGTTGGCCTTTAAATTGTTTCATCATCAGAATCATTTTTTTTATTTTTTTCGGATCAATTTTATCGGTGGAATTGATCCGGCGAATCTCAGATGATACATAGCTTAAATATTCACGTGTTGTAATTTTATTCTGCCAATTGCCCGTCAAATTGGCAAGAGCTATACCACCAAAAAAGAGAAAAAGAAGCGTCAAAGCAATAAATCCTGAAGTGAAAGATTTTTTGTCGTTAAAAAATGAGAATTGAATAGCGTCTTTTTCCGGACAGCTTTCTATGCATGCCAGACATGCGGAACATTCCGTTGAATGGACGAATATCTTCCGGCGTATGGGAATCATCCCCGGACAGCTTTTTTCACATTTTCCGCATTCTGTACAACTGGAGGGACGTCGGTGGATTTTGCCCATGCTGAATAGACCAATCAGTCCCAATAATGCCCCATATGGGCATAGATATCGGCACCAGAAATTTTGAATGAAAATAGATAATACCAGGAGCCCGATCAAGACAAGAAGAGCTGTTGTCGAAATCTGAGTAAAAAATTTAAGCATTTTTATATCGGCAAAACGGTTGTAAGGGCTTTGAATAAATTGCTCAATGCTGTTGATCGGCATTTTATAAAATATCTGGTAGATGAAGAATCCGACAATCAGATATTTTAAGGAGCGCAATGAAAAATCAATAAAAAAAGGAAGGGTTAACTTTTTTTTGAACAAAACCAGGTGCAGTTTGGCCAGATACTCTGATAAAAGTCCTATTGGACAAATCCAGCTGCAAAATCCTTTTTTTGTAAATAGAGCTGTAGCGCAGATGATCAAAAACAGAATCAATCCTGATGGATGAATGGTGTTAATCGTTCCGGTGTAAAGCCAGTGTTTCAGACTAACCAGGGCGCCTATGGGCAAAAAAACTTCAACTCCGGCAGGCCTTTCAAAGTCGGGAATCATTCCTTTTTCAAGATGAGCGACAAACAGATAAAATTTTATACCAATGAAAAATACAAGGATTAGAAATAGGACTTGAATCACCCCTCTTGCAGGAATCATGGCTGTTTTCATTGAAATTGCCTTATTAAATTATCGTTATGTTGATGTACATATCAAATTTGGGAATAAAATTACTTGATCTAAGTCAATGATT
>CAYWNB010000215.1:0-5131 GCA_964459195.1 uncultured Desulfobacula sp. | reverse complement strand
AATATCCAGGTATTTGGCTGACCAAAGGCATCCAAACCGGAAGTGATGGGATGATAAATTTTTAAATCTGGTTGATGTGGAAACCTGTTTGGTGCAACCGCCGAACATGTGGTTGAAAACATTCTTCAAAAAATTAAATAGCGTGGTAAATATGCCCTACAAACGTGACCCGATGTACGCCTATCTCATTGTTCTGACCATCTGCTCCAGTGCCGGTCTTCACTGCTGGCAAATCCTGTTTAATAACTTCAGCGTAGATGTGGTGGGGCTTGACGGACATCATATCGGCATCCTGCAGTCGGTCAGGGAAATTCCAGGATTTCTGGCGCTGCTGGTGACCTATGTGCTGCTGGTGATTAAGGAGCACCGGTTGGCAGCTTTTTCCATTGCCCTGCTCGGCGTCGGCATATTTTTAACCGGTCTTCTACCCAGTCTTACAGGCCTTATCATCACCACCCTAATCATGAGTTTCGGATTTCACTACTATGAAACCTGTAACACCTCCTTGACCCTCCAATATTTTGACAAGCTGACATCTCCTTTGGTATTTGCCAGACAACAGCAGTTTGCTGCGGCAGCCAGTATTCTTGTGGCCATCATCATTTTCATTATTGCCCCTTTTTTAAGCTATCAGGCCATTTTCATTCTCTTTGGGTGCCTAATCATTGCTTGCAGCATCTGGGCGTTGACGAAAAAACCAATCAACCAGTGCATGATTCCTCAAAAAAAACAGATGGTCATTAAAAAAGAATATTGGCTCTACTATTTTTTAACCTTTATGGCAGGGGCCAGGCGTCAGATTTTTATGGCCTTTGCCGTTTTTCTGCTGGTGAAAAAATTTGGCTTTTCCGTCCAGGACATTACCCTTTTGTTTCTGGCCAACAATGTGATTAACTATTTTCTCAGTCCCATGATCGGACGTTTTATTGTCCGGTTTGGTGAACGCAAACTATTATCCATGGAATACGCGAGTCTCATCCTTGTTTTTATTGCCTATGCCTTTGTGGAGTCAAAGATGATCGCAGGTGGTCTTTATCTTCTGGACCATGTATTTTTCAGTTTTTCCATGGGCATTAAAACTTATTTTCAAAAGATTGCAGACCCACAGGATATTGCCCCAAGCGCAGCCGTTGGTTTTACCATCAACCATATTGCCGCGGTCATCCTTCCGGTTATCGGCGGGGTGTTATGGATGGTGAATTATAAAATTCCCTTTCTGGCAGGGGCTGTTTTCAGTTTTATCTCCCTTTGTCTGGTTCAATTGATTCCCCCCCTAAAAAAAGAGACATAGGCATGGAATTTTTACCCGATCACAACCCCGAAACTATTTTAATCGAATCACCGGCGGGTCTTTTATCTATCTTGGGATCGGGATAATGGTTTCAGAAATATTATCCTGGCCGGTCCAAGGCATCCAAACCGGAAGTGATAGAAGTCCTGACCAGTATCATACGGGAGAGCCGTTCCGGACCAGCGGGTGTGAAGGGTATGACGGGGAAGTAGCTTGTAACCGTCCCTTTGGCAACTCCCGTCCCGGCCCAGATATCCGTAATTTTCTTTTTAAGCCCGATCAAAAAGATATGGCAAAAGTCCGTAATCAGTTGAAAATTCCAGATGATAGAAAAAGATTGAATAAATAGGGTAAAATATGCCAGGTGGTGTGGGAGGGCTCCTCAGTGATGGGGGGTCCTATCCCGATGGCCGTGTTTAGTTTTGGCGTCTATAAATATTCCTATTTTATTTAGTGTATACAAGTACATAAAGCAAATTAGATACGCAATAAATGTTCCGCTATATATACCGTATTTAGGATATAACATTAGAATTAACAGATAATAAATAACCAGAGTAGTAATACTATAAGAAAAATGTTTTAGAACAATTGGGTATAATTCGTCTTTATAATTATAAGCCAAAATTATTAATACCGGACATAACATCGTCGGGAATGATGCCATTATGCCAGCCCGCCTGAAACCCAATATTTTTGCAGTACCTGTAATGGCGAGAACAACAGCAGTAACTAATAGGGTTCTAAACAACAAAGCGGAAAATGTATTTTTTTGAAGTTTGACTTTCTTACTTTCAGACACTGTACTAAAGAACAAGATCGACAGGATCATTCCAATAAAAAAAATACCTAATCCTATAGTTAAATTAATCTTTACTATCGAAATCAAAAAGCCACTGATAAAAAAGCCTAATATCCCACAAAACACGGATACTGCTGTGTGTAACGTTTTGTTTTGTGGGAATAATTTCCCACCTAAATAAAAGCTCATGCCAAAGACCAATGAACTTGATAGCCCAGCAATAGCATACGGAATACCTGTTATAGTAAAAGTTGTGCCATGCTCCAAAGCATAAAAAAACATCAATATTCCAACACCGAGAGGTAATCCTGCCAATAGGCCGCCAATTTTAGGGTTCCTTTCTGAAATGAAGACTATCCCAATAACGACAATTATTGATACAAGTATTTTTATAATAATAAGTTCCATTTGTTTATTTTCTTAATTTTTACTTTATGTATAGTTTCTTGAAGGCCAACAATAAGTTTACCAGTTTTTTCCCTGTATAACTCCGATTGTCAGATAACATTCAACAGCTACCAAAAAAGAATGGGAGTGGCAACATCATTCTTTTTAAAAAAATCTATTTTCTAACAGGATAACACTCAGATTATAATGATAAACAGATTTCTGCATAATTTCTTTATTTGTAAAATAAATCCATGGCTTGATATTTGCATAATTAAAACCATGAAATTTTTTTTAAAATTAAATTTATGAGGTTTAGTATCAGTTTGAAATATTTCCTAACTTTAAAAATGCCATTAAAAGAGGTGAATTAATGTATTTTAACCAAATTTCTGTGCCCGGGCTCGGGTGTCAGTCCTATTGCATCGGGTGTCCTGCCGCAAAAGCGATGATGGTAGTGGACCCAAAAAGAGATATTCAAGATTATCTGGAGATTTCCCTTCAGGAAGGCATGAATATTACTCATATTGTCAATACCCATCTGCATGCCGATCATATCAGCGGTGATCAAGAATTAAGTGCGGCAACGGGTGCAGATATCTATATTAATGACAGTGTAGAGATTATCTATCCCCATAAAAAGATTGAACATGGCGACACCCTTACTTTGGGTGCGGCTAGAATGGAGGTGTTGCACACGCCCGGACATACCCCGAATTCAATTTCCCTCGTTGTGACGGATACATCCCGCTCCAGTGAGCCCCAGATGATCCTCACAGGAGATCTGCTTTTTGTCGGCGATGTCGGACGGCCGGATCTCCCTGGTGCTGAGATCCTTGATGAACAGGTAAAAAATCTCTATAACAGCCTGTATAAAACACTGGCCAGCTATCCGGATTATTTGGAAGTCTATCCTGCCCATGGGGAAGGTTCGTTGTGCGGTAGAGGCATGAGTGCAAAGAAAAGTTCCACCCTTGGGTATGAAAGAAATGCCAATCATATGCTTCGTTTTAATTCTTTTGAGGAATTTAAAAAGGATATCACATCCGTTTTTCCCGCAAGGCCGAAAAGTTTTTCCCACATTATTGCCACCAATCGGAAGGGTGCTGACCTGCTGGATGCATGCACTATGGACAAAAGATTGACCCCGGGTCAGTTCCAGGAATTAATGGAGGATAGCGGTACTTTGATAATGGATACGCGGGGCAGTGCTGCATACGGAGGATTCCACATCCCCGGCAGTATCAACATTGGTTTTGAAAAACAACTGGCCAACTGGGTGGGAATGGTTATTGATCCAAAATCAGAGCTTCTTTTGGTGGTGGATGACCGGGAAGCCTATGACCGGATGACCACAGAGCTTCACCGCATCGGCTATGATGCGATTCTGGGCTATTTGTCAGGGGGCATTAATGCCTGGCTGATGAGCGGCCGTCCTGTGGAGCAATTGAGCCAGATTTCGCCATTGCAGCTGCAGCGCCTGATTGGCCTGAATTGCCCCAAAATTTTGGATGTTCGCACCCCTGCAGAATGGAATACTGCCCATATACACCAAGCCAAACACCTGCCGTTGACAGATATTTTAGAGGGTAATATACCTGATATGGATAAAAATCAGGAAATCATTTTACAATGCGGCAGTGGTTATCGGTCCAACATTGCAGCAAGTTTTTTTAAAGAAGCAGGGTTCACCAATTTGAAGTCCTTGGCCGGTGGAATCTTTGCCTGGTCCAATGCCAATCTTCCATTGGTGTAGCCCCAAATAATTTTAATACCCCATAACAATAAGGAGGGAAAAAATGGTATCAGCCGGGTGTGAGCGCCCAACAGGCGGTTTGGTTGAGCAGGAAGAAACAAAAGAAACAGAAACAAAAGAACAAAAAATTAAAAAAGGAGCCCCCAGCATGATTAGAGTCGGACAAAAAGCCCCGGATTTTGAAGCCCCAGCCTATTATAAAGGCGAATTTACTTCTGTAAAATTATCTGATTACCTTGGCAAATGGGTTGCACTTTGTTTTTATCCCGGTGATTTTACCTTTGTCTGAGCAACTGAAATCTCGGCGGTCGCCGAGAAGAATGAAGAATTTGAAAAATTGGGTGCACAGGTTCTCTCAATGAGTACGGATTCAATGTTTGTTCACAAAATGTGGGTGGATAATGAATTGTCAAAGATGACCAGTTCAGGTACCATCCCCTATCCCATGATGTCAGATGGCGGTGGGAAAATAGGGGAGGTATATGGCGTATATGATGAAAACGCCGGGGTGGATGTCCGGGGCCGTTTTCTCATTGATCCCGATGGAGTTGTACAAGGGTTTGAAGTGCTGACACCGCCCGTGGGCCGGAATGTTTCAGAAACCCTTCGCCAAATTCAGGCATTCCAGGTGGTTCGCAACTCAAAGGGAACTGAAGCCACACCATCTGGATGGAGGCCTGGAAAAGATACGCTTAAACCAGGCCCTGAACTTGTCGGAAAAGTTTGGGAATCATGGACGGTCGATAAAGCGTTTGATTAATTCCTAATTTTTTGTAAATAATCGTTTTTTGTTGTGCTTGAGGGGTGGGAGGATTTGCTCCCCCCATCCCTATTTAATATAAAATTTCTCACATCCACATGTCGGACATTTCATAATTCCCCCTTCCAGATTTTT
>CAYWNB010000214.1:0-5208 GCA_964459195.1 uncultured Desulfobacula sp. | reverse complement strand
ATCTATACTGCCATGGAAAAGGAGAATGACAGTACTAAAACCCTTCGGGGGGTGGCCCTGCACAAGATGATCCGTCTGATGACCATTGCCCCGGCCGATTCAGGTTATTTGAATTTCATGGGAAATGAATTCGGGCACCCGGATTGGGTGGATTTTCCTTCCCAGCGCAATAACTTTTCCTTTCACTATGCCAGGCGCCAATGGTCATTAAAATCTGACCCGGACCTCTTCTATTCCTGCCTTTTTGAATTTGATAGACAAATGATTCATCTGGTCAAGGATCAGGATTTGTTCTCTTCACCCCATGTGAACCTTCTGCACCTCCATGAAGAAAACAAGGTCATTGCCTTTGAAAGGAAAAATCTGATTTTTGTTTTTAATTTTCACCCGTCAACTTCTTTTTCCGATTATCTGTTGGATGCCCCGCCCGGTGAGTACCAAATGGTTTTGGATTCCGATCAAATTCAATTTGGCGGACGAGACCGGCTTAAAAAGGATCAGGTTCATTTTACACATGACCCCATAAAATTTGGCGAGAGAAATTTATTAAGCCTTTACCTGCCGACACGAACGGCAATCGTTCTGAAACAAAAGCTCAGGCCCTGAAAAAAGTGTTTCCAACCTTACGGTCGTTTCATTCAGGTTTGGGGGGATATGGGGTAAACCGTTAAAAACGTTTTTTCTGGCGGCTTTTGTTGTTTTCTTCTACCTGGGTGATTTTTATATTGCGTCCCTGGATGGTATTGCCATTCAAGGCTTTTATCGCTTTATCTGCGTCGGAGTTGTTTGGCATTTCCAGAAATCCGAACCCCTTTGACTGTCCTGAAAATTTATCCGTTACAAGCTTAACACTTGCCACCTCACCGAATTCAATAAAAAGATCCTTTAGATCTTTTTCCGTTACACCAAAAGCAAGATTTCCAATATAAAAATTCATGCACCATCCTTATTAAATATGTTATGGTAAATTCCTGGCCAGCCATCCTAAGGGCAATCCACCTACCTGCTGGCAGAAGCCAACATAAGCCTTGATTCCCGGATTGTAAACAAAATAAAATGAGGGACCCTTCTTATCTAACATACTATTTGCTGTATTTAAAAAAAATTTATTAATTTAGAGCTTGACTTTTATCGTTATTTCTATATTCTTACTGAGTTTGCGCTGTTGTATGTGAAGCGCTTATGTTTCATCCTGGCGGTGTGTATCCCCAAAAAATAAAATGGTGTGGCACCAAAGTTTGAAATTTGTATTTTTTTTTATTACAATAGGAGATTGCCAATATGGCTAATGGTACTGTAAAATGGTTTAACGACTCTAAGGGTTTTGGTTTTATTGAACAAGAAAACGGCGGGAAAGATGTTTTTGTGCATCATTCCGGCATTAATACAACAGGTTTTAAATCCCTGAATGAAGGGGACCGTGTTTCATTTGATATTGAAGAAGGACAGAAAGGTCCTGCTGCAACAAATGTAACCGTGCTCTAGTTAGCCGTCTTACTTAGCTAAAAAAGTCATCTTGGTGACTTGAAAAAATAAAAGTCCCTGAACAATATTTGTTCAGGGACTTTTTGTTTTGTGCTCTTGGTATTTTGATTGTTTTTTTGCTGCCAAATAGATGGGTTTTATGGTTCCTATTTGACACAACCCTTTTAATGGCATAATAGAGTGCAAAAGAAACCAATGGTAAATCAGTGGTAAATCAGTAGGGAGATCATATGGAGATAGAAAAGCAGTTTGAAAAAGGCAGATGCGTAATTGGGCTGAAAGGACGGTTGGATGCAGTGACATCACCTGAATTGGAACAACGCCTTGGTGAAATCATTGAAGAGGGAAATTTGAATATAGTCTTGAACTTAACCGGGCTTGAATATGTTTCCAGTGCTGGACTGCGGATTTTCCTGGTTGCAACCAAGAAAATAAAGGTTCTAAAAGGTGAACTCTGCCTGGCAGGTCTTTCCGGCAATATCAAGGAAGTAATTGAAATATCAGGTTTTCCTTCTATTATGCCCTGTTATGACACCATGGAAGAGTTGCCGTTACAAGGATAGTATTGCCTTATTGCCGTTAAGGAATTAATACCTCCCGGACCTGGATTGGCTTACTGACATTCTTCAGAGCTTGTTCCCATGGGCTGCCCAGGCTAAATTTTTGTTTAATGTGGTCGGATGTCTGGGAGGTGACCAGAATTTTACCACCCGTTGCAATGGCACATACCCGGGCCGCTATGTTGGTGACAGCTCCGGAGGCAGTATAGGTCCAGCGATCACCTGCAATACCTTTGAATCGAGTGGAGCCCACCGAGGCAGCTCCTGAGTTAATGCCCATGTTCACTGAAACGGGTTTATATTTCCCCTTCAGGGATTCATTGATGTGCATCGTTCGTTTATGGATGCCGACAGCCGCACAAACTGCATTCATGGCATGGGTTTGGGGGGTGGCATCCTGAAACAGAATCATGAGGCCGTCTCCTGCGGTTTCATTAATATCCCCGTTGTTTTCAACAATGATATTTAAAAATTCACTGAAATAGGTTTCAATCAGATAGTTCATTTTTTTTCTGGAGTTATTTTCACTCATTTTTGTATATCCTGCAATATCGAGAAAAAGTACGGAAATATTTTTTTCATGTTTGTTCAGATCCGGATTCTCAGGGTTGTCCTTGATCAGGTCCTGGACCGACCTGGGGACAAATTTGCTCATATGGCTCTGGATGCTCTCCAACATTTGGACCCGATGGAGGGTGTCTTCCAGTTTTTGGTTTTTTGTTTTGAGTTGATCCAGCAATTGTTCCAGGTTTAATTCCCGGGCTTCCACCTGGACGATCATCATGCCAAAGGCTTCGGCCAATTCCGATACCAGAGTTGGATATTTGTCCTGATTGGTTAGTTCCATAAGGCTGTTTGTCTGGTCATAGGCCCCCATGGATACTTTTTTTGCGGCATTTAATAAGATTTCAAACAAATCATCGCTCGTATTCGGTTTCATGATAATGCCCCAATTTTTAGAGTTCTGTAAAAAATTTCTTTGGATATCTATTATACCTTTTTACGACCCCATATCAAGGTTTATCCATATCCTTGCCGTAAATTTTTATATATCCTTATTCTATCTGTTTAAGATCGTTTTCAATCGTTGGCTGGGTGTTTTTAACCCCTATCTTCTCTTTATCCCTTGTCAGTTTTAAACGGTTCATGGTAATAAATAATCCAGAAAATTTTGATGAATCTCAATAAATAATTTTTTAAAAAGGACACGCTAAAGTGAGATGGTTATTGGTGTTTTTTGGGTTGCTGGTATTGGGCTCTGATGTGGTTGCTTTGCCTGCTTGTACCCATGTTGATATGGATTGGCTTTCCTTACAGGCTCCCTTGCCGGGGAATGCAAAAATCGTATATAAAAAAGATCTGGGCGGATTGTGTGAGATCGTTCTGTCCCTGGATGGGGAGCTTGTACCCCTTTATGCCGGGGAAGATTTTCTCCTGGTTGGAAAACTTTTCAAAAATAAAAAACTTATTACCCGGGAAACCTTGGTTTCCTTGGAGGATGTTGCCGAAAAGGAGCGGATAAAAGCCAATGAGATAAAGGCTCTTGAGAAGGAAAAACGGAAGACGTTTTTTCAAAAAAACCTGAGTATTTTGGAGGATTTAACCCTGTTTTCATTTAAGCCGGGGAAGGCCGACACCTTTTTGTATGTGGTCACAGATCCCAACTGCTCCTATTGCAAGCGACTGATGCCGGACCTTGAAATCCTTGCCATGGAAAATCACCTTGAAATCAAGGTGGTTCTTTTTCCAGTTCTGGGTCCTAAAAGCCGTGAAATGGCTGTTCAGGCAATTTGTGAGTCCTATTTCTACCAAGATTATAAACACATCCAGTTCCAGGAGGACACATTGGGCTGTCGCCAGGCGGACCGCTATCTGGAAAAAGTCATGCCTTTTTTCTCCCGGGCGGGTCTCGCCTTTGTTCCGGTGGTGGTATCAGGGGACGGCACCTGGGTGGTTGAGGGAAATAATATCGCCCAGGTGAAATCGTATCTGGGTATTGACTGTGACGAGGGTGCGGATAATTTTTCCAATGGGTGCGCGCCGTCTGAAAAATAAGCGTCTTTTTAAGACACTGGTTTCACCCGTTACTTATTGTTGATTTTCCCTGGGACGAAATTTGGGAACAATGCCGCCCACGATGGGTTCATAATACCGGTAAATGGTTTTTTCTCCTAGCAATTCATCGATCTTTCGCTGGATGGCCTGGCGTTCCTGGCTGTGCATCCATTTGTTCCAGTCTTCCAGGGTATGCCAGGTGCTCATGATCAGATACTCCCCTTCACAGTCCAGGCAGCTGAAAGTCTGGTCTGTGAGGAATCCCGGCTGAACAGTGGCCCGGGACCTGAGTTGCACGATAAAAGGGGCCAGTTGGGCTGCCATGGTTTGATCTTTAACCAAGCGTTTGATAATAATGGAAACGGCCATAATGCACTCCTCTTTTTTAAAAAAACAAATTTAAAAGACAATTAATTGTGATAAAAAATAACCGGATTGCGTCAGGAAGAATCGAAAAATACCATTGCTACAGAAATTGACCATTCAGTTTCAATTTCATTCCAGGATTATTCGCAGAATCAGTTTACCAATTTGACGGATTTGTTGTCAAATAATATTAAAAATATTTACACTCCATGCACGAAATTATAAAAGTTAAACCCTGTTCCCCAATTAAATTTTATCCGTATCGATTAAAGAAAATTTTCAATGGGCGTGTAATCAAGACCGAAGGCATCGGCAACCGCTTTATAGGTAATCTTGCCGTTAATAACATTGGCACCCCGTTTGATTTCCTTGTTTTCCTGCATGGCTTTTTTCCATCCCTTGTTGGCAATCTCAATGGCATAGGGAAGGGTGGCGTTGGTCAGGGCTGCGGTGGAAGTTCTGGCAACAGCACCCGGCATATTGGCAACACAATAGTGGACAACCCCATCTACTTCAAAGGTGGGGTCTGCATGGGTGGTGGCTTTGGAGGTTTCAAAACATCCGCCCTGGTCAATGGCAACATCCACAATTACAGACCCTTTTTTCATTGTTTTGAGCATCTCACGGGTCAATAGTTTCGGTGCCTTGGCACCGGCCACCAGAACTGCACCGATAACAGCATCTGCCTTGGCGACTAATTCGGCAAGAACGGCTGCATTGGACATGACAGGAAAGCAGTTGG
>CAYWNB010000213.1:2126-5239 GCA_964459195.1 uncultured Desulfobacula sp. | reverse complement strand
TCAATCCTGAATTTAACGGGTTTAAAATGTGCAATGGAAAAGTATTGTCCCTTTTTGTATCCGATGGGCACCCCTTTGTCTAATTTTGCAGAAGGGACAACCAGCCAGTCTTTAAAGGATTTATCGTCCGGCTTGAGTATGGTAAATATATGCCCGGAAACATCACCGAGCTTATCAGAAATATTTCGGATGTCAAACCGCACAAGAAGATCCCCATCTGCACCATCCCGAGTAACGGTAAATTTTTCTATGGCCACTATTTGCTGAACAGGCGTTTTTGATTCTAGTTCCGCCTGAGTTTGGCCCTGTTTATTTTCATCCACCCGCTCTTTGGGCGTTGCTGATGCCGTCGTTTCCACAATAGTTTCCTCACGTTTGAGGTCCAATTTTTTCTTGAGGTCTTCTTTTTTTTCTTTTGGCCCTTCTGACAGCGTGGGCGGCATCTCTATCCCAGGTTCTTTCCCTGAAATAACCAGTCTGGCCATGAGTACTTCCCGTTCATTGATTAAACGATCAATCTTTTTTGCAAACCCGGCCACCTCACTTTTAAGACGCTTATTTTCAACGGCCTGATGGGAAGAAAAATAATAGAGCCCACCGGCTGCTAAAAGAAAGACAAGGCTTGCCACTCCAAAAACATAGACCAGCACTTTAAGGTAACCGGCCGATTTCATTTCCCCGAAATCATCAACCATCAGAATACTCTTTTTCTTGCTTTTTTTATATGGAGACGGTTTTAACTGGGTTATTTCTCGTTCCAGTTCTCTTGAGATATCTTCCATAATCCACTTTTCCTCACAAATTTAAGATGTTTTATTCCCTGGGTTGAAAAACTGCTGGATTCATAATCTTGGAAAAAATAAACATCACAGCGATCTTTCTTTTCAATTATTTTAAAATCCTTGCCCGTTACCCTGATATAATTATATTTTTTCGCGAGTTGTCTTTTCCGGTTAACCCATCTCTTTTTTCCAAGTCCATCCGAAAAAAAATCAGCGGCATAAAACCCGGCATAGGCATCCATATCTTTTGAAGACCATGCTGTCAGCCATTTTTGGAGTATTTCCATGACCGATGCTTGCCCAGGATTATAGTTTATAAATTTTTGAGCGGCAACAATCAAAGGAATATAGCTTGTTTTATCCCCCTTTGATTTTTTCTGAAGTGTATCCCCAATTATTTTATAGGTTTGACCGGATTCCTCAATAAAAAACTTTCGTTTTCCGATTAAAATTTTTTCCCTGACCTTTTCACCTTCCTTTTCGTAATCTGGGGAAAGGTTCAAATCAAACAATACCACAAGGATTGAATTATGGGCATATATACCAACATTGGCCGGTTGAATTCTCAGCAAGACCTTTTCCTCCATGGATTTCTTCCTTAATCCAAGCCAGGTTTCCCACCAGGAAATATCCGGAACATATTCATCTGAATAAAAATCAAGATATTGATTATAGCTGCCGGTTTCAATGGAACGGGCCCAATTTTCCAAAAAACTGCGAACTTTATTCTCTCGACCTGCCTGTATGGCGGCATCAGTTTTTACAATTTTTTCAACAATAATCAAGGGAGTAGAATCCAGCCGGATATAATCGGCCAGAGAAAGAATGTTATCATTTTCAAGGGCAATGCAGCCATTGGAATCCATGGGTTTCAATACTTTATCGGTACCGTGAATCCAGATAGCAGACCCATTTTTACCCAACCGTTGATCATGAAAATTCGGATAATCAGAAGGAAAGGCTTTTTTCCCGTATACGGGTGTAAGATACAGATCTTCATATTCATCAAGTAAGAAATAAACCCCTTCGGGTGTTTTTTTATCACCTGCTTTTTTCTTGTCCCCAAAGATTTCACCGGTTGAACAAGCAGCAGAAAATGCCACACGCAGTCGTTTATTTTTCCGGGAATAAACATAAAGGGTCTGGCTTTGTTTTTCCACAAGAATGGCGTTTTCATTTTCCGGCAAAAGGATAATAGAATCTGGCAAATCACTGCCGAAAACCTGGCTGAAGGACAATACCAGAACAGCTGCGATCAAATACACAGCAAAGGTCACTTTAAACATTATTATTATTTTCACTCATTGGGTTTTGCCCATTTGGTATTCCATCCTGGCCCAGGGTTATTTTAAGATGGTGATACGCTTTTTCAGATGCCTTTCTACCGCTTGAGGTACGAAGCGCAAGCCCTATTTTTAATAAAAAAGGTTCCACAACATCCACCAGGGTATCGGTTTCTTCTTGAAGGGTGGCCGAAATGGCTTCAATCCCGACAGGACCTCCATTATAGAAATCTATAATGGTTTTCAGGTAACTTCTGTCAAGACGGGTAAGACCCAGATTATCAATGCCCTCAAGGGCAAGGGCTGCCCCTACGCTCGCCCGTGTCACCTCTCCATTGGATCTTACCTGGGAAAAATCCCTGACACGTTTTAGCAGCCGATTGGCAACCCGGGGAGTCCCCCTTGATCGCTTGGCAAGCTCCCGTGCGCCATGGTTTGAAATTGGGGTGGCTAAAATTTTTGCAGACCGTTTGACGATGACCACCAACTCCTCAACGGAATAAAAATCAAGGGTTCGAAAAATACCAAACCGGTCCCGTAAAGGCGCCGACAGCAGCCCCACCCTTGTGGTAGCACCCACCAGAACAAATTGTTTGAGCCGGTAGCGATGACTTCTGGCATGGATCCCCTTGTCAAAAATAAAATCCACGGCAAAATCCTCCATGGCCGGATAGAGGAATTCTTCAACTATCTTTGGAATTCTGTGAATTTCATCAATAAAAAGGATATCGCCTTCCCCCATGTTGGTCAGGATACCCACCAGATCCCCCCCCTTTTCCAGGGTTGGCCCCGAGGTAATGGTCAGCTCTTTTCCCATTTCATTGGCAATTATATGGGAAACCGTTGTTTTTCCAAGGCCCGGCGGTCCATGCAGCAAAATATGATCCAGGGGCTCGGCGCGCATTTTAGCCGCTTGAATGGCTATTTTCAGGGTTTCAATTGCCGCTTTTTGGCCCACATACTCGTCAAAGCTCGTGGGACGTAGGGATACAATTTCTGCTGCCTGGTCTTCCCGGGTCTGTTCGGAGGTCACCAGTCCTTTTTTATC
>CAYWNB010000213.1:0-2026 GCA_964459195.1 uncultured Desulfobacula sp. | reverse complement strand
GAGGAAAAAGAAAGGATATCATTGCCCATATCTTACCGCACCTCTTGATAGATTTCGTCAAACAAACTTTCTGCGGTTTCAATGGCCGAATTACGATCAAAGGCCTCTTTTATCATACGCCTGGCCGATGCCAAAGAATGCCCGAGTTGATCCACCAGGACATCTTCAACCTGCTGGGAAATTTCTTTGAGGCTTTTATCCAAAGGAGGTGGACTGGTTTGAGATATTTGGGCTCCAGAATCGATAAAGTCTGCCACCTTTCCATTGAGAGTGGCAATAATTTTTTCCGCAGTTCTTTTCCCAATGCCCGACAATTGAGCGAGAAAAGAGACGTCTTTTTCCTCAATGGCCCGTGCGACCTCCCCCACAGGTCGGGTCAAGGCCTTTACCGCCTTCATGGGACCAATAGCAGCAACGGAAATAAACAATTGAAAAAACGCCTTGTCCTCAGACGTTCCAAAACCAATCAATACCGGTTTGGGTTGACGTTCGGTCACATGGTAATAGATATACAAAGAAACCACCCCCTCCTCCGAAGAGTTCGCCGTGATCTGGTCAAGGGTGATGGGATTCAATAGAATTTCATATCCGATGGACCCTGCCAACAACAAAATACCGTCTGATTCATGTTGGATGATACGCCCTTCAAGATATCCTATCATAATATTTTTCCATATCTATAATACCCTGCCAATGCAAGCCCCAGAGCATCTGAAGCATGAAACGGACGAATGGGTTCCCCATGTTTCAACAGGTTTCGGACAGATTTTTCCACTTGGTGTTTATCAGCACTCCCGCTTCCGGTCATTATTTTTTTCACCTCACGTACCGATACCTCTTCCACACGGATGCCGGCCCTGAAGGCCGCCACCAGCAAAACACCCGCTACTTTCCCCAGCATAATACCCGATCCAGGGTATTTTTCAAGGGAGTAAATATCCTCGATTATCACAAGATCGGGTTTTTGATCATCCAAAAAGTCTGCTATTCTTGAATAAATAAGATTGAGTCTGGAAGGAGTAGATGCTTTTGAATCGGTTGCAATACTGCCAAAGGAGTAACCGCTGATATCTCTAGTATCACCTTGTACAACGCCTATACCAGTGCCAGCCAATCCCGGGTCAATACCCACAACTTTAATCACAGCACCTAGTGCCACCATTGAATCGTACCATCCAAAAATCAATTCAGGCTTTTCAATTTTTTCTGGGCATATTTGGCTTCGTTGGAATCAGGATGCCGTTTAATGAGTTCCTTTAGAATCAATCTTGCATTTGCAGTTTCACCCAGTTCAGCAAAGGAATATCCCTGTTTCAGCCTGGCAGCTGCCGTCTTGTTTGAGTCTGGATAATTTTCAAGTACTCGCTGATATTCTAGAATGGCTTTTTCATACCATTTTTCAGCATAATAACTGTCCGCAATCCAAAACCGTGCATTATCCGCATTTTTTGAGTCGGGGTATTTATTAATAAAATTTTCAAACTGGATCCTTGCGTTTTCCTTATCTCCCTCATCAAACATTTTTTTTGCAAGGGTATAGGATTCCTGTTCAGAGGCAGCTTCTGGTGTGGGTGTGGCCAAAGGCTCTTTACCTGCATCAACCGGTTTGGCCTCCCCAGGTTCAAACCCCATGTATTTTTCAAGACTAATGACCCGTTCATAATTACGGGAAATGACATTGTCCAGACGTTCCAGTCTTTTTTCCAATTTTTCCTCAAAAACCTGCCGATTGGTTCCAAAATTATGATTTATCTCTTCAATCAGGCCTTCCATTTGTTGAAACTGAGCTTTAATCTGCCCCATTTCATCTTTAATTTCAGCGTAATGTTCCCGGCCAATTTTTGTGGAAGTTTCTAATTTCAACTCAAGACTTTCCACATCTTTTTGAACCTGGGATTTTTCATGGGTTCTTGCCTGCTGGGCAGACATCTGCCGGTTATTATCCATCTCAACGACCGCTATTCTGTTTTCCAAAGATTGGTATTGATCCGGTGTTACACACCCTGAAACAAAGACCAGTGAAACA
>CAYWNB010000212.1:0-5278 GCA_964459195.1 uncultured Desulfobacula sp. | reverse complement strand
GGCTTGATAGCCTATTATGCCACTGGAAAGACTTCCCATTTTTTCCCCGGGCCTTTGGATTTAAAGTGAAATTACAAAGGCTGCTGACCGTATTTGATTGGAATGTGCGATGCGGTTAATCTTCTTCAAATATTGAGCTGGGAACTTGTAAATCTCCAATAGGGTTGTTATTGTTTCCTAGGTGCTGATACAATTGTAAAAAAAAATAGGAGGCAACAATGCCTGTAATAATAAGTGGTCTTCTCCTTTTAAGTGGCCTGATTGGGATATTCATCGGTCAAAGAATGGTCAAGAACCGCTACAATTTTTTCTTTCGACAAGTTCAACCGGAAGATATGGTGGCGTTTCAAACCGTTTTTGTTTGTGGGGATGATGGTTCCTACCACAAAAAGATGGTCTCTAATATTTTGACATTTGGCAATGATTGGAAAGCATTTGAAACCGATGACGGGTGTCAATATGTCCTGGGAGAATGTTTTGTAAAAGAAGAGGGTCAAAGATCTTCCTGCACTGACACAAAAGAGAAATGGGTCAGCAGGGAAGAATTGAATCAATACGAAAAAACGTTTGGAAAGCCAATTAAACTATTGGAAAATAACACTGAGAAAGAATAAGAGGTAACATAATGAAAAAAATATTTTGGACGATTACCGTTGTCCTGCTGTTAATTATGCCGGCATGGGCACAAGAGATTCAGCCCCATGTAACCGCTTACGGAACAGCAATTCTGGAAGTCACACCAGATGAAATGATCTGGTCCCTCAAGGTTACCAATAGGGGGCCCGATATTGGTACCCTTGCAAAACAACACAGCAATATTGTTTTGTCTGTTCTTTCATTCATTGGTAAATTCGGTGTTGCAAAAGAGGAGACTCAAACTTCCATGATGCAATTTGGCGAGAACTGGGAGCATCAAAACGGGCGCAGAATACAAGATGGATATTTTGCTTCGTCCCAGGTTACCTTCAAATTAACTGATTTTATGAAATATCAGCAGTTATGGACAGGACTGTCAAAAATCAAGGATATGAGCATCCAGAATATTGGATATAGCTATTCAAAACGCATTGAGGCCCGGGATAAAGCAAGGATTGATGCGTTGCTGGTTGCTCAAAAAAAAGCATATATCATGGCAAAAACCTTGAATGTGGCTCTGGGAGACCCAATGGTGATTGAGGATACCCCATCATTTGTTGAACCCCGAAGATCTAATATGCTTATGGCAAGTGAAGCTGGTTACAGATCTGAATCACAAGATGCCGGAGGATTTGCCCTTGGAAAGATTTTGATCAAAAGTAATATCAAAGTAGTATATCAGCTGATTCATCAAAAAGAAAATGATGATTGATGCCATGGAAAATCAGCCAATAGACATTGAAACCAGATGGGCAGCACAACTTTTTCTGGAACACGAAACAATTGTTTGGGAATACGGAGTTGCGCTTGCAACCCCGACAATTAACATTTCTTACGGGGAATCAACCCTGGGATGGTGGAATCCTACAACAAACACAATTTCCATATCAAGCCATCTTATCAAAACAGAAGCCTGGGATATTGTTTTAGAGGTTTTAAAACATGAAATGGCCCATCAATATGTTTCCACTTTCCATGACAACGCAGACATTCATGGACACTATTTCAAGCTGGCCTGTAAAAAATTAGGGGTCCATAGGGCTTTTGTGACAGGTACAAAAGAGTATAACCAACAATTACAAGAATTTAAAGGTGAGCTGCCAGCTGATGCCCAAAAAATGTTAAGGAAAGTAGAGAAATTGATGGCACTTGGGCAATCTAATAACCAAGCAGAGGCACAAGCCGCATCCAGGAAAGCCAATTATTTGCTTAACAAATATAATCTCCAGAGAATCAATGCGGGGGATGCTGATCCAAATATCAGATACCTTACAATCTGTCACAAGAAAAAACGCATTGAAACAATCCAAAAATCCCTTTTGGCTGTCTTAAGAGATTATTATTATGTAAATTGTGTGACATCCCGGACCTACCACGCTTACGATGATACCGTTTATAGAAGCATTGTTTTGGTTGGAAGAAAAGAGGCTTTAATTGTGGCAGAATATGTTTATCATTTTTTGCTGGATACCGGCCGAACCCTTTGGCAGGATTTTAAACGGAAACAGGGTGCCAAGAGAAACGAAAAGGTTTCCTTTGACATGGGTTTCACCGCCGGGATTAAGGATAACCATGAATTGATGTTTGCCGATTCCAAGATAAAACTAAATGGCGATCCTTCCCTTCCGGTAACCTTGACCCGGGCATTGATGGCACAAAACCATGAAGAAAACAGGCAAGAAGAATCCAGACTTTTTCCGAGATTAAGATCAGGGAGATACGGACGACACCAGAGCTCATCCGGCGCCTTTAAAGAAGGGTTTAAAAATGGAAAAAATACCCACGTAAACAAAGGGGTTACCAGTCGTGGTGCCGGTATTGCCGGACTTCTGGTGGGTTCCGGATGATGGTTAATCATTGATATTTTTTCGTATCATATCTGCTTGCTCTTTTTTCTCTAAAATGAGGTGAAACCAATATGCAGGACCAGAATAATCAAAGATTTTGCGCCACCAATATTTGCAAGGTTCTTATTGCCACAAAATTAATTTCAACAGAACAGGCAAAGGGATTGCTGACCAGGGAAAAAAAGATCAAGGAGCTTCTCTGGGCCCAGGGAAAGGACAATTCCCTGACAGGTGCAGCCAAAAAGAGAGCAATCTTCCAGATATCTTTTATCGATGTTGTATTGTATTTAAAAATTGAGCGGTTGGATCAGCCTGGCAAAATTATTGATGAAGATTTGATCTATAAGGCAATGGCGGCGGCCTTTCGTTTGGAATATATCAAAATAGACCCCTTGAAACTGGAATTGAATTTAGTAACGGGAACCATTTCAAAATCCTTTGCCCTAAGGCACCTTTTGCTGCCGTTAAAAGTGGAAGAGGGCAAGTTGGTGGTGGCTACCCCCGATCCCTTTAATTACGAGGCCATCAAGGACGTTGAAATGGTCTCAAAATTGAAAGTTAAACCCATTGTCAGTTCCAAGTCGGATGTCAAACGATTGATCAATGAGTTTTTTGGATTCCATTATTCCATATCAGCAGCAGAAGATCTGTTTTCCCAAAAAGGGGTTGACCTGGGGAATCTTGAACAATTTGTCAGCTTGACCTCTTTGGATGATCTGCCCGCCACGGATCATCATATTATCAATGCCGTTAATCATTTATTCACCTATTCCTTTGATCAAAGAGCCAGTGATATCCATATTGAACCTAAACGCGACATTTGTTTGGTGAGAATGCGAATTGACGGTGCCCTCCATACGGTATACAAGCTGCCGAAAAAACTTCACAATGCGGTGGTCAGCCGGATTAAAACTCTTTCCGGACTGGATATGGCCGAGAAAAGAAGGCCCCAGGATGGCCGGATCAAAATGGGTAAGGAGGATACAGAGGTCGAAATCAGGGTATCCACCATCCCCGTGGCCTTTGGGGAAAAAGTGGTCATGCGGATAATGGATCCGGATATTTTGTTCCAGGACCTTGAGATGCTGGGTTTTTTAAAGGACGATTTTGAGCGGTACAAACGGTTGATCGGTATGCCCTTTGGTATTGTTCTGGTGACAGGCCCCACAGGTTCCGGAAAATCAACCACCCTCTATTCCAGCCTGCGCATGCTCTCTTCTCCCGAGGTGAATATCACCACCATTGAAGACCCCATTGAAATGGTCCATGAAGAGTTTAATCAGATTTCAGTTCAGCCTGTTATTAATGTCACCTTCGGCTCGGTTTTGCGAAACATTCTCCGCCAGGACCCGGATATCATCATGGTGGGGGAGATCAGGGATCTTGAGACTGCCCAGGCCGCAGTCCAGGCCGCCTTGACCGGCCACCTGGTCCTGTCCACCCTTCATACCAATGATGCGGTTTCAACTGTTTTCAGGCTGCTGGACCTTGGCATTCCACCCTATCTTATTCATTCCTCCCTGAACGGCATTGTGGCCCAGCGTCTGGTCAGAAAAATATGTCCTGATTGTGCCCAGACCTTTGAAATGGATGCACGGGAATTGGCAGACCTGGGGATTAGGGTGCCCCAAAAAGGTCCGATTTTGCTGACCCATGGGAAAGGATGTGTGAAATGTCGGAATACCGGTTATAAGGGACGGACCGGTATTTATGAAGTCCTTCCCTATTCCGAGGCCCTCAAACGGTTGACCTCGGATAATGCCAGTCTGGAAGCGTTAAGGGCCAAAGCTGTGGAAGAAGGATTGACCCTGCTGCGTCAGAATGGGATTCAAAAAATGCTGGAAGGTCAGACCACCTACCAGGAAATTTTGCGGGTTACCTGGGATCAGTTGACCCTATCCCCCGGATAAAGATCCCGCTTGGACGACAGAATCATGACCGTGGCGGCAATATCTTCTGCGTGGAGCACGATTAATTTGCCTGAATTCAAAGGATCCAGGAGGGGGGTGTTTTTGGCTGATCCGTCAAAGGCAGATTTGTTCTCTTGGAGAATCCTATAGATTTGGCCGGGTTGAACATTGTCCTGTCTGCCTTTGTTGATAAAGGCAATGTTATAATCATTGATCATGACCGTATTTTCTTCTGAACAAACGAGACTGGCGTCAATGGGATCCGGATTTTCCTGGACCGATAATACTGTGTTGCGTTCATAGTAGGCCATGATTCTGTCATCCACATTGGCATCCCTGTATGAATTGACGATGATGGCAGTTGCATAGTCACCCTTGTGTTCAAGGATTTTGATTTCTGCCTTAATCAGGTGTTTGATGCCTGTGAATTTCTGGCCATTGAGCGTTTCTTTTATTTTTTGAGTATCAAAAATTTGATACATTTCTCCCGGCATCAGGCCGCCGATTCCGGTTGGATTGATATAAATAATGTCATTGGCCGACATCATCAGATTCCCGTCTCGTTCCCGAATAATGTTTCCAAGGGAGGGTTCAACATTTTTTTTGATAAATCCGATGTGGCTCATTTCCGTGTAGGTAAAGGAGGGGGTTATTTTCGGTTGTTCAGTTTTTATGGGTTCAGCAGGGGGCAGGACCACTGGTGTTTTGGGCGGTAGCTCTGATTTTAAGAAAACTTTTATTTTTTTTCCAGGGGTTATCCAGTGGGGATTTTTGATTTCCTTGTTCATTTCCCAGAGTCCGGGCCATTCCCAATCGGAATCATAGAAGCGTTGGGACAGATCCCAGAGGGTATCCCCTTTTTGTATGGTATAGTAAAAACCTGAA
>CAYWNB010000211.1:0-5281 GCA_964459195.1 uncultured Desulfobacula sp. | reverse complement strand
GCCTAGCATGGCTGCCAGTAAAATCCGGGTAGAAGAAATGATCCCCCCTTCAAGGGCTGAGACATACTTCAAGCCGATGGTCAAAAGATATTGACCGGCAATGGCAACGGCGGAACACCAGAAAAGGTAATTTAATTCCTCAACTGCGGGCATGCGCATCTGGTTGTAAAAAAGGCAAAACACAATCACCGTGCCCACACCAAACATGAAAAAAAGCGTGGTATGGGTATCATGGACCTGGCGAGACAGATTCAGATACATGATGGCAACGGCGGCACTGACACCGGAACCGATGCCCCACAAAAAATTATAATCAAAGGCCATCTTGCCCGGGGCCAATATCAGCCATACCCCGACAAAGGCTATCGTCACAATGAAAATTGCCACAGGGTCCCGCTGGGTCTTGAAAATTATCCATGAAAAGATGGCAATAAACAAAGGATAGGTCATGTTTAAAATATTGGCCTGGGCAACCGAGGTCAGTTCAACCCCCTTAAAAAAACAATAAACAGCCAGGCAATTGCTTAGGGCACGACCGATGAGTAGGCGTTTTTTGACAATCTTGATTTTATGTCCCCCGATTCCCATGACCAGGAGAACCGTGGCGAACCCGATACTGAACCTTGCAAAGGTGAACAGGGAAGAATCAATTTTAAGCCCGGCCATGCTGGACCATTTGATAATAACCGTGGCCAGGTAGAAGCAGAAAGCTGACCCGAACACTGCCAGACATCCCATAATTGTTTTGGTGTTCATTGGATTTATTTTTTAAAAATTAAGGTTTTGGGTAAATTTAAGTTTGTTAATCATTCTTGAAATTGATACCTTTTGATGATACGTCACTTCCCTGTGGAAATAATTTTGTAAAGAACATATAAAATGAAAAAAGACAATAAAAATTTTCAAACCCAGATCATCCCCCTGAGGGATGAAATTGATGCCATAGATGCCAATATTCTGTCTCTGCTTGTCCGGCGCCAGGCCCAAGTGGAAAAGGTGGTGGCCCTGAAAAAAGTCCACAGCATCCCAGTATACCACCCGGCAAGGGAAGAAGATCTGATCTCCAAACTCAGGCTTCAATCACAAATCCATGGACTGGATCCTGATTTCATGGAAAATCTTTACAGGATAATCCTCCGTCAGTCCCGGGTAAACCAGACCCAGAAGATGGAACATAAAGGGGTTAGCCCAGATGCCAAAGTCCTTGTCATTGGGGGAGAAGGCCAGATGGGAGGCCTGTTTGTAAATCTGTTTACCAAATCCGGATACGAGGTAAAAATTTTAACAGAACACAACTGGGATCATGCCCATGACCTTTGCAAAGACATTGAGCTGGCACTGGTCTGTGTCCCCATTGACCGAACGGTCCAAGTCATTGAAAAGATCAGCCCCTTTCTACCGTCCAGGGTCCTTCTGGTAGATCTAACCTCCATAAAAAAAGAACCGGTTGCCCGGATGCTGTCTGCCCACAAAGGACCTGTATTGGGGGTTCATCCCCTGTTCGGCCCCACCCTGAGCTGTCTAGACAAACAGATCATCGTGGTCACCCCGGGAAGGGACCAAGCTGCCAGTAAATGGTTTACAGAGCAATTGGGCCTGTGGGGAGCTGTGATTGTCGAATCCACACCCGAGGAGCATGATGAAATCATGGAAATTGTCCAGGCATTGCGCCATTTTGCCACCTTCTGCTTTGGTGACTTTCTCTGCCACCGCCAGGCAAAATTGTCACGAACCCTGGAGTTTTCAAGCCCCATTTACCGCCTGGAGCTGGGTATGGTGGGCCGGCTTTTTGCCCAGGACCCTGCCCTGTATGCGGAAATTATATTTGCCACCAAGGAACGGCGGGCCCTGTTAAAGGAATTTATTCTTTCCCTTAGCCGCCATGTGGAAATGCTGGAAACAAACAACAAGCAGTTATTTGTTGACCAGTTTCGCCATGTGGCCCAGTGGTTCGGTCCCTTCAGTGATCAGGCCATGCGGGAGAGCACCTTTCTCATTGACAAGCTCATCGAACGGTTTTAACAAACCGGAATTTAATACCCCTCTTTTTTCCCTGTCGGATCATTTCAATTTTCTTGACCATATTGTTTTAATTTATTCAACAGGGTTTTTCGGGTGATTCCGAGGCGCCGGGCGGTTTCGCTCTTGTTCCCGCCGGCGGATTCAAGGGTTGATAAAATAGCGGTTTCCTCTATCTTTGACAGGGAAATATTTTCAAGACCCGCGCCAAAAATCGATTCTTTGGAATCCTCAGCAAGGATAAAGGAAAGATCTTCTTTGCAGATATAATCAGACCGGGCCAGCACCACTCCCCGTTCAACTGCATTCATCAACTCCCGCACATTGCCCGGCCAGGAATATCGAATCATGGCATCCATGGCATCGGCGGAAAACCCCTGGATATCGCGTTTATTTTTCCGGGAAAACCGGATTAAAAAATGGAGTGCCAGTTCCGGGATATCCTCGGGCCGCTTCCCCAGGGGCGGGATATCAATACTAACCACATTGAGCCGATAATAGAGATCCTGCCGAAATGTTCGCTCGGCTACCATGGTTTTCAGGTCCCGGTTGGTGGCGGCAATGATCCGGACATCAACCCGGATGTTCTGGTCACTTCCCACGGGGGTGAATTCCTTTTCCTGGATCACCCGCAATAATTTGGCCTGCATGGCCAGGCTCATCTCCCCGATTTCATCCAAAAGGATACTTCCCCGGTCTGCCAAGAGGAATTTGCCCTTTCTTCGTCTATCGGCCCCGGTAAACGCCCCTCGTTCATGGCCGAACAATTCCGATTCCAGAAGGGTTTCCGTGATGGCGGCGCAATTGATCCGGATAAAGGGTTGGTCCTTTCGGGGGCTGTTATAATGAAGCGCTGAGGAAACCAACTCCTTTCCGGTTCCAGATTCCCCTGTTACCAATACATTGGCGTCGGTGGGCGCCACCATGTGAATGGTATCCAAAAGGGCGGCCATGGCAGGGCTTTTGCCCAGAATATCATGGGCAAAGGCCGCCTGCTTCAGCCTGTTTTTCAAAGATTTATTTTCTGTTTTCAGAAATATTCTCTCAAGAACTCTGTCAACGGTGAGTTTGAGCTTGTCAAAATCAAGGGGTTTGGTCAGATAGTCATAGGCCCCTATTTTCAGGGCCTTGACCGCCGTGTCCACCGAGGAATAGGCCGTCATGATGATCACGGGCAGGGAAGGATTATACTCATGGATTTGCTGCAAGGCCTCCATGCCCGACATTTTTACCATCTTCATATCCAAAAGCACCATGTCAAAGGCTTGGGCTCTGACCATCTCCACCCCCACATCCCCGTCACCCGCCAGAAAAACCTGGTACCCCCAATCGGTCATCAGGGTTTTGAGCATCCTTGCATGGGCGGCATCATCATCCACCACCAGTATTTTATTTTTGGTCATATGTATCCTCTTCCCCCGGGTTTTCCTGGACAATGCCGGGCAACCGGATCATAAACCGGGTCCCCTTTTTCACATCACTTTCCACCCGGATATCCCCTTTAAGGTTTTCAACTATTCTGTAAACAATGGAAAGGCCCAGGCCCGTTCCCTCGGGCCGGGTAGTAAAATAGGGATCAAACACCTCATCCAAATGTTCTTTGTCAATACCAGACCCATTATCGGTCACATGGATTTCAAGGCCATTGCCATCGGGGAACGCCAATAGATCCACCACCAACTTCCCCCCCACTTCCATGGCATTGATGGCATTCATATATAAATTGAGCAGAATCTGATTCATCCGGTCCGGATCTGTCCGAAAACTTGTCTTGTCTGTCTGGATATTAACAATGGCCTCAATGGATTTTTTGTCCAGGTCATGGCGGACCAGTTTCAGGGAGTGGGAGATCAAATCATCCACCTGGACCACCCTGTTCTCCACGGCCATGGGTTTGGCAAATTCCAACAGCTGGGTAATGGACCGATTGATGCGCTCCACCTCCTGAACCATTATCTGGGCAGTTTCCCTGTCTTGGGAATTGTTCGCATACCGTTTACCAAAATAGGTAGCAAACCCTTTAATGGAACTTAAGGGGTTTCTGATTTCATGGGCCACGCCCCCGGCAAGTTTTCCAATGGCCGCCAGATGGCGGGTGGTTTCCACTTCTTTTTTCAATTCCCTCAGCTGGGTCATATCCCGGAACAAAAACAAAAATCCCAAAACAACCCCGTCATTGTCCAAAATAGGCGAGGCCGTCATATCCAGCCGCAGTTCTCCAGGGGTTCCCGCCCGGGAGGTTCCCTTCCGGAGGGTCACTTCCCGGGAAATGGGTTTCCCAAGGGTCTCCATTTCAGCGACCAGTTGAATCATCTGGGGAAAGGGTTTTTCTGGCACCTGTCCGAAAATTTTTTTGGCCGCCCTGTTCATGGAGGTAATCCTGTGGCCCTGATCAATGGCGACCAGTCCTGCTGGCATATTCTGGACCACATTATCCGAAAATGCCTGGGCGCTGGTCAAGGACGCCTTGGCAGACCGATAGGCCTGAAAAGAAAAGAGACCCATCATGCCAATGCACCCGACCAAAAAAAAGAGGAATCCCCGACCAATGGTCTGCTTTAGCAAATGCGCCTGGGCCCGGCTGGCCCGGGTCATGGAAAGCCCTGCAAATATATAATGCTCGGTCATCCCGGAAAAACAGGATTCGAGGACGGAATTCTCCGGACAGAACATCTGTGCCCCCTCCCCTCTGAAATCCAACGGCGCCCCCTCATCTTTCCCCCCTCCCCTCTCTTTGTATCCTCGTCCCATGCCGTGCATGGGTTTATGACGACCCCGAAATCCAATGGTCAGGGGGGTAAACCGCTTGAACACCTCAAAGACCGGGTGATCCTTGATCTGTCGGATCCGATGGGAGACCAAAAGGGTGTCCCCTTGGACAGCAGTGATATCCGGCATGGCATCAAAAATCTTACCCACCTGGGTGGCATCGCTGTGGGCAAGAATTTCTCCGGACCTTGAGGTGATCATGATATAATCAATATCCGGCTGGACCGCCGTTTCCAGAAGCATGGACTGAATTCTCTTAGCCCCCCACTGCATGGTCAGCATCCCGGTCCGGGTTCCGGCCTCAAAAGTCCTGATCAGAGAAATCCCCTTAATCAATAACCGATCCTTTATATACTCCTTTTGTCTTTCCATGCGATCCAGGGTCATAAAGGCAAAAATGGGCAATAGCACCACCAAAACTCCTGCCATCATAAACGGAGAAATAAAAGAGGTATTTTTTTTATTAAATAGTTTCATATAAAGGTTATCTTCT
>CAYWNB010000210.1:0-5330 GCA_964459195.1 uncultured Desulfobacula sp. | reverse complement strand
TCTGAATTAACACTGATGGTTGATAAAAGCCGGGGTTCTGACCATATCGTCCAGATGTTATTGGACAAGATGGTCCATGAACTGGAAAAAAGAAGGGTGACTTGCATTAGCTCCAAAATAGACATTAATAATTCAGGCCTTTTGAAAAGGTTTCAGAAAAATAAATTTAAACTCATGGAAATTAAGGAAAACGGGTCCGGGGAAAATACCTGTATGCGGTTATCCCGAATAATAGTTTCGTAAATTCTATACCCAAATTTTATGCCAAATCATATGCCAAATTAAATAAAAGAAAGGAGAAATAAACAGGATGAAAAATATTGATATTTCAAATGCAATGACCGTTAAAATGGATGACATTTTTACACAGTTTCCCCCCATGCCGGATTTTGAAGAAGGGATCAGAAGAGCACCAAAACGGCCCATGACCCTTAACAAAGGAGAAGTCCAGCTGGCCCTTAAAAATGCACTGCGATACCTGCCTGAAGCCTGGCACGAAAAAATGGCGCCTGAGTTTCTCGACGAACTTTTAACCTATGGCAGGATCTATGGGTATCGATTCAGACCTGTGGGCCGTATTTTTGGCAAGCCCATTGACCAATACCAGGGAAACTGTGTTGAAGGCAAAGCGTTCCAGGTGATGATAGAAAACAACCTGGACTTTGAAATCGGGCTGTATCCCTATGAAATGGTGACCTATGGTGAAACCGGTCAGGTATGCCAGAACTGGATGCAATACCTTCTCATTAAAAAATATCTTGAAAACCTCACCCAGGATCAGACCCTTGTGGTTGAATCTGGACACCCCCTTGGCCTTTTTAAATCTTCTCCCACATCTCCCCGGGCCATTATTACCAACGCTCTGATGATCGGGCTTTTTGATGACCAGGAAAACTGGGAACGTGCCATGTCCCTGGGGGTTGCCAATTATGGACAGATGACAGCCGGCGGATGGATGTATATCGGTCCCCAGGGGATTGTACACGGCACCTATGGTACGCTTTTAAATGCAGCCAGGCTTGAGCTGGGGGTTCCTGAAGATGGAGATCTTACCGGAAAATTGTTTGTCACATCCGGACTTGGCGGCATGAGCGGTGCCCAGGGGAAGGCCATTGAGATTGCCAATGGTGTGGGCATCATCGCAGAAGTGGACGAATCCAGAATTAATACCCGGTACGACCAGGGCTGGGTCAGCATGGTTACAAAGGATCCGGGTGAAACCTTTGCCGCAGCAAAAAAGGCAATGGATGAAAAAAAAGCCCTTGCCATTGCTTTTCATGGAAATGTGGTGGACCTGCTGGAATATGCTGTAAACAACAATATTCATATTGAGCTGCTGTCGGATCAGACATCGTGCCATGTGGCCCATGGCGGCGGATATTGTCCCCAGGGCCTGACCTTTGAACAGCGGACCGCCATGCTTACAGATGATCCTGAAAAATTTGTTGAAATGGTGGATGCGACTCTTGTTCATCACTATAAACTCATTAAAGCCCTTGTGGACAAAGGGACTTACTTTTTTGATTACGGCAATGCATTCATGCGGTCTGTCTTTGATGCAGGGGTGAGTGAAATTTGTAAAAATGGGGAAAATACCCTGGATGGCTTTATCTTTCCCTCCTATGTTGAAGATATCATGGGGCCCTTGATGTTTGATTATGGTTACGGTCCCTTTAGATGGGTATGTCTCAGCGGCAAACAAGAAGACTTGCTGAAGACGGATAAGGCTGCCATGGACTGTATCGATCCGGACAGAAGATCCCAGGACCGGGACAATTATAATTGGATCAGGGATGCCCATAAGAATAAGCTTGTTGTCGGAACCCAGGCAAGAATTTTGTACCAGGATGCCATGGGCCGGGTGAACATTGCCCTTAAATTCAACGATCTGGTGCGGAAAGGCGAGATAGGTCCCGTGATGCTGGGCCGGGATCACCACGATACCGGTGGAACAGACTCCCCCTTCAGGGAAACGGCAAACATCAAGGACGGCAGTAATATCATGGCGGACATGGCGGTTCAGTGCTTTGCCGGGAACTGTGCCAGGGGCATGAGTCTTGTGGCCCTGCACAATGGCGGCGGCGTCGGCATCGGCAAGGCTATCAACGGCGGGTTCGGTCTGGTCCTTGACGGAAGCTCACGCATAGACGATATCATCAGACGGGCCATTCTCTGGGATGTCATGGGTGGTGTTGCAAGACGTTCCTGGGCACGGAACGAGAATTCCATGGAGACCTGTGTGGAGTTCAATGAGATGTGCAAAGGGGAAGCCCATATTACCATCCCTTACCTTACCGATGAGGCCATGATCCAGGTGCTGGTGGATGAAAAATTAAAAAAATAAAAAATGCCGGGAGAAATAAAATTAGGAGAAATAAAATGAATGGAAATCTAATTATAAAAAATGCTTCCCAGGTGGTTACCTGCAGCGGATTTAAGGCAAAGCAGGGAAAGAAGATGTCAGATCTTGGCATCATCGAAGATGGTGCCGTGATCATCCAAGAGGGCATCATCCAGGCCGTGGGTAAATCCAACGAGATCCTCAAGGATTTCAATACCGCAGGGTTTGAAGTAGTTGACGCCAGAAACAAGGCGGTTTTGCCCGGGTTTGTGGATTCCCACACCCATTTTGTTTTTGGGGGGTACAGGCCGGATGAATTTGCCTGGCGGCTCCGCGGCGACAGCTACATGGATATCATGAACCGGGGCGGGGGCATTGCAAATTCGGTCAAAGCCACGAGAGATGCATCAAAATTATCCCTTGTGGAATCAGGGTTAAAGCGACTGGATTCCATGCTGGCCTTTGGGGTGACAACCGTTGAAGGCAAGAGTGGTTACGGCCTGGAGCGTGATACGGAGATAAAACAGCTGGAGGTGATGAAAGAATTGGGGGGCAAACATCCCATGGATATCGTATCCACCTTTCTGGGAGCCCATGCAACCCCTCCCCAATTTAAGGGAAAAGAGGACGACTTCATTGATCGCATCATTGATATGCTGCCTGAAGTGGTTGAAAAAAAGCTGGCGGAATTTTGTGATGTTTTTTGTGAGAAAAATGTTTTTTCCCTGGAGCAGTCGAGAAGATTGCTTTTACGGGCAAAACAACTGGGGCTTGGTGCCAAGATCCATGCAGACGAAATTGTGCAGCTGGGCGGTGCCGAGCTTGCTGCCGAGGTGGGGGCTGTTTCAGCGGACCATCTTCTCCAGGCATCTGACCTGGGTATAAAGGATATGGCAGAAAAAGGGGTTGTGGCAACCCTTTTGCCGGGCACGGCATTCAGTCTTAAGGAGCCCTATGCCAGGGGACGGTATATGATTGACCAGGGGTGTGCGGTTGCCCTGGCAACGGATTTTAACCCGGGCTCCTGTTTTTCAGAGTCCATTCCCCTCGTCTTTGCTCTGGCAACCTTGTACATGAACCTGAGTCCTGAAGAAGCTATAACAGCACTGACCATCAACGGGGCTGCGGCCATCAACCGGGCCCAAAGTATTGGGAGTATTGACCGGGGAAAGCTGGGAGATCTGGTTATTCTTGAATTTCCATCCTACCGTTTTATTCCCTACCATGTGGGTGTCAATACCGTGGAAACAGTCATCAAGAAAGGGAAGATAGTTCTCTCAAAAAAGAAATGAAGCAACTATTTTTTGTAACCATGAATATTGTGAATTGAAATATAGGAATAAAAAAAATGAAAAAGATAATCGAGTGTGTGCCCAATTTTTCCGAAGGGCGGGATGAGGCAATCATCAATGCCATTGCAGATGCCATCCGTGACACTGACGGGTGTACCCTGCTGGATGTTGATCCGGGCAAATCCACCCACCGAACGGTTTATACCTTTGTGGGTGATGAGAAAACCGTCATTGAGGGGGCGCTTGCAGGTGCAAGGGTGGCAAAGGAAAAGATCGATATGGCCCGTCACAAGGGGGAACATCCCCGTTTTGGTGCCATGGATGTCTGTCCCTTTATCCCGGTGGCCAATGTGACCATGGAAGAGTGTGTCCAGGTTGCCAAGGAGTTTGCCAGGCGGGCTGCAAAAGAACTTGAAGTTCCCTTTTTTCTCTATGAGGAAGCTGCGGAACAAGAAGGACGGCGCAAGCTTCCCGATGTCCGAAAGGGGGAGTACGAGGCCCTGGAAAATAGGTTAAAGGATCCTTGTTGGAAGCCTGATTTTGGCCCGGCCAGGTTTGTACCTTCCTGGGGCGCAACAGCCACGGGCGCACGGATGTTTCTCATTGCCTATAATGTGAATATCCTGGGAACAGCCAACCAGGCCCACCGCATTGCCCTGAACCTGAGGGAAGCGGGCCGGGGGGAGGACGAGCCCGGAAGACTCAAGGATGTTAAGGGAATGGGCTGGTTTGTGGATGAATATAACATGGCCCAGGTTACCGTCAATCTCAATAATTATAATGTGACCCCCATTCATAGGCTCTTTGAAGAGGTCAAAGTGGAAGCGGCTAAACTCAATATTGCCGTGGCTGGTTCTGAGATCGTGGGCATCGTCCCCTTGGAATCCCTTACCATGGCGGCAGATTATTATATTGAAAAAGAAGGGCTTTTTATCTACGAAGAAGAGCAGAAGGTACGTCTTGCCATCGAGCGTATGGGACTCAATTCCGTGGCACCTTTTATACCCAAGGACAAGGTCATCGAATATATCGTGGCGGAACCGCCGGAAGAACCCTTGGCTTCCATGAGCCTGCGGGGGTTTATCCAGGAGATCGCCGCCCGCACATCCGCTCCCGGAGGCGGGTCTGCCTCTGCTGCCATGGCAGCCATGGGAGTAGGACTTGGGTCCATGGTGGCCAAGCTCACCCAGGGCGTGAGAAAATTTGAAACTGTGGAATCCCATATGCAAAAAAGCATCCCGGTTCTTCATGAATTGACCAAAGAGCTTATCCCCATGATTGATGCGGATACCTCTGCCTTTAACGAGTACATGGAGGGCCTGAGACTGCCAAGGGGCACCGAGGTTGAAAAGCAGGCGCGCACGGCAAAAATGCAGGCCGGACTTAAGGCGGCCATCCAGATTCCTCTGACCACCATGCGTCTGGGGGACAGGGCATGGGATGCCCTGTGCGAGGTGGCCAAATATGAGAACCCTGCATCCAAATCAGATGTCCAGGTGGGGGCAAAAGCCCTCGAAACCGGTATCTGGGGAGCATTTCAAAATGTTCTTATCAACATGAAAGATATTGAGGACCAGGTCTTTCGGGCTGAAACCATGGCTGAAGCCACGGCCATTGAAACGCGCTCCAGGCAAATGTGCGCCCGGGTGCTTGAAATTTTGGAAACCATTTAAGTTTAAAGGACAACTCAATGGCTC
>CAYWNB010000209.1:4126-5410 GCA_964459195.1 uncultured Desulfobacula sp. | reverse complement strand
ATCCATGACCTGGTTGAGAAACACCATGTCATACATACCCGGTTCCAGGGCATATCTACGAATGGTACTCAATTGGATAACGCCTTTATAAATATCTGTTTCATCTTCAACCACCGGGAAAAAATTTTGTTTTGATAATTTGATAATCTCAATGAAATCCCGAAATACCATATTTTCAGAGACCTTGGTATAATCTGTTTCAACCAGTTCATTCAGGCGCAGGTCGGAAAGAATCCTGGCATCAGTCCCCGGCCTCATGAACTGCCCCCTCTCAATAAGATCCTTTAAATAATAAGAGGCAGGCTCAATATAATGACTCATGGTGCATGAGATAGATGAAACCAGAATCAGGGGAAGAATGGTTTCATATCCCCCGGTAATCTCTACAATCAGAAAGATACCGGTCAAAGGCGCCTGCATGACACCGCTGATGAGCCCGGTCATCCCCAGAAGAGCATAAGCGCCTTCGCTGGCAATATCAGCAGAAGGAAGCAAAAAAAACAAGGCCTTATGAAAGACAACCCCTGTGAGACTGCCGATGACCAGACAGGGGGCAAAAATACCGCCGGACCCTCCCCAACCAAGGGTCATACCCGTGGCAAATATCTTGGCAAAAATAGCCACAAAGGTCAAAAAAAAACCCATGGAAAAGGTGCCCGAAATCATGGACTGAATAAAGTGATATCCCTCTCCCAGAACCACGGGCATAACGCTTCCGATGGCGCCGACTGCGCACCCACCGACAATGACCCGTCCCCAAAAGGGAAGGGAAGATTTTTTTGCAATTCTCCCGAGTTTTCTCAGACTTTTAGTAAACAAAACGGAAATTAAAGCGGTCAGGACTGCCAGGCCGAGACTGGGCAAAATATCCACAACCATCATCTTAAAGGGCTGATGGTTGAACAGCACCTGTTCCGGGATAATAGTCTGGCTGACCTGGGCCCCTGCCACGGCTGCAATGGCAATGGGAATGATATTGACAAATTTCCACTCTCCCAAAAGTACTTCAATGGAAAAAACCAGGCCTGCGATGGGGGCATTGAAAATGGCGGCAATGGCACCGGCGGTTCCGCACCCCACAAGGGTAATCCGCTGACGGTCATTTAATCCAAGAAACTTTGCTATGTTCGAACCAATGGCAGATCCGCTCATGACCACTGGGGCCTCAGGTCCAGCTGATCCCCCGCTTGAAATGGTCAAAAAACTGGATATCAAGCGGGAATAACTGGATCTCAAGCGAAGCAATCCGCCATATCGGGATACCGCGTAGATGACCTCGGGGAT
>CAYWNB010000209.1:0-4026 GCA_964459195.1 uncultured Desulfobacula sp. | reverse complement strand
ATCTCAAGCGAAGCAATCCGCCATATCGGGATACCGCGTAGATGACCTCGGGGATTCCGTGACCTGCCCCTTCCCTAGAAACTTTTTCAAGATACAGGGAAGAAAGGAGCGCTCCTACGGCCGGTAATACAAATGCCCACCAATAATGCCTCAGGGGATGAAGCAATTCAGTCACAGACTCAAGGGAGAGGCGCAGGGCAACAGCCGCAAGTCCGCTGCAGATACCAGCAATGGAACCGGCCACAATCAAAAGCAATCGGTCATCCAATCGGAAAAGCTTATAATAAATTGTTTTATAAATATTTTTAATGGTCTGCATTCTTAAATATTGCCAATTTTTGATGCGTCTTAGAAGGTGCTCAATGTTTGAAGGGCTTCAATCTTTTTCATCAAGACCTTTGGGTCGGGTCGGGATTTGAGAAATTGGGTAAAGGACTTGTCCCGAAGACAAAAAGACAGGGTTGACAACAAGTGAAGATGAAATTTAAGATCCGGACACAAGATAAAAAACAAGACCCCCACGGGCTGTTTGTCCATGGCCTGATAATCCACAGGGGTTTCAAGAAAACATATTGCCACCAGGGGCTCATTTAAATAACCCAATGGAACCCTGGGGTGGGGAATGGCAATTCCATTTCCAATGCCTGTGGAAAGAGCCTGTTCCCGTTCAATTAATCTAGCCAGAAGATCTGTTTTAAACTCCTTTGGAATATTTGAAATCCTTTCCAGGCAAGCGGTTAAAACACTTTTCACATCATCTCCCGGGATATCAAAATACAGCCCACCGTTTTGAACTGATTTGGACAAAGAAACCAAAGGATCTATTTTTCGTTCAGGCAGGCTCTGTTTTTCAAGGTTTAGGGAAATATTGTGTTTGACTGCCCACTTTTTTAAATCACGGATGGGAAAACGATAAACAGCACCCTTTTGGGAAACCGGCAGTTTCCCCTGACGAATCCACCGCTCAATGGTATTTTGCTCCACCCCCAGATATTTTGACAATTCAAATAGTGAAAGCTCCATTTCTTTTTTATTTCCCCTCATAACAAATAGCTTAAAAACAAAACCATAATTGGTCCGTTTTTTTAAACACATACACATGGTTCAATTGGATGCGCTTCCGGAGGAAGTCCGGAAAAAATCAGGTCAGGCTGGTCATCAGGTTGATCAAGACAGGTCTGGTTCTTTGTATCTGTCACATCATTGGGTAAAATCATCAAGTGTACATTCTATCAATTTCTATAAACTGCTGAATTCATAAATATTGATACCTTTATATAGCCCAAACCGGGTTAAATGACAACCCATAAGTTGCATCAATGGGAGTTATGGGGTTCCCAGTCTTTTTTGATTTTTTTGTTTCATAACGGTCTGTAATGTTTCATTTTCACTTTTATGACCCACTTCCCGTTGACAAATCAAAACGTCTCATATAATTACTTTTAGCTGTATCGCCAGACCCAATAATTTTTGACTTAGATAGAACAAAGCCGTGGTGCTGTTGTTCTAAAGTATATAATAAGGATGTTTAATAAAAAAAATATAACTTTCCAAAAGAACAAGGAGAATCAAATGATCAACAAACTCTTTCCTTTTTTGTTGTGGTTTAAGGACTACAACAAGGATAAACTAAGTGCAGATGTTATTGCCGGAATTACAGTGGCCATGGTGTTGATTCCTCAATCCATGGCATATGCCCAGCTTGCCGGGCTTCCTGCCTACTACGGTCTCTATGCTGCATTCTTGCCACCCATGGTGGCATCCTTGTTCGGATCAAGCCGCCAGCTGGCAACGGGCCCTGTTGCCGTAGTTTCATTGATGTCGGCAGCCTCACTGGAACCCCTTGCCACGGCCGGTGGTCCCGAGTTTATTGCCTATTCCATCATTCTAGCCTTGACCGTGGGGTGCTTCCAGCTTTTCCTGGGTGTTTTTAAACTGGGGCTGGTGGTAAACCTTTTATCCCATCCCGTGGTCAACGGGTTTACCAATGCAGCTGCCATTGTCATTGCATCCTCCCAGTTTTCAAAGCTGTTCGGGGTTTATGTTGACAAGTCGCCCCACCATTACCAGACCATCATCAATGTTTGCAAATCCGCTATCCACTACACCCATCTGCCCACCCTGGGCTTGGGGGTCCTGGCCATTGCCATCATGGTGATTTGTAAAAAGGTCAATCCCAAAATCCCCAATGTACTAGTGGCTGTGGCGGTCACCATATTAATTTCCAAGTTTACCGGTTTTAACAATGACCAATTTATCCCCCTTGAAAACATCAAGGATAATAAGGTTGTCCAAAGCATTCAGGCATTCAACGCCGATGTCGACAAGATAAAAAAACTGGGAACCCTCAGGGCAAACCTGAACAATGAATTAAAAGCGATTACAGCAGACGCCAAGGAACATGGTATCCATATTGCCTCGGAAAAACAGCTGGATGTTGAACATGGCCTTGCCCTGACCAATGCCAAAATCGACAAGACAAAAGGGGCAGCCCATATCAAGCGGGAAAACCTGCGGCTGGTCCATTTTCTCACTGAAAAAAACACCAATGGAACCCCCGTTTTTTATACCGAAGCCACCCGTCCGGAAACCTTTGAAACAGATGGGGCAAACTGGCGGATCAAGATCTCAAATAAACCATTGAATCTGGAAAGCCTTACCATGATCGGTGCAGGGGCTGTTGTGGGTAATATCCCCAAGGGCCTTAAGGTCAGTATCCCCAAAGCCCCTGAAAACACCACCTATTTCGGGGCATTTCTCCAATTGTTTCCCTTTGCCGTTATTATCTCCCTTCTGGGGTTCATGGAAGCCATTGCCATTGCCAAATCTATGGCAGCCAAAACCGGACAAAAACTGGACCCCAACCAGGAACTCATTGGCCAGGGACTTGCCAACATCGTCGGCTCCTTCGGCCAGAGTTATGCTGTATCCGGATCTTTTTCCAGATCTGCCGTCAACCTCCAGGCCAATGCCGTCACCGGGGTGTCATCGGTTGTGACCAGTATCATGGTTGCCATTACCCTGCTGTTTTTAACCCCGCTTCTTTTTCATCTGCCCCAATCGGTTCTGGCAGCGGTTATCATGATGGCGGTTATCGGACTCATTAATACGTCCGGGTTTGTTCATGCCTGGAAGGCCAAACGGTCCGATGGGATCATCTCGATTATCGCCTTTGTCTCCACCCTCTATTTTGCCCCCCATCTTGAGGAAGGCATCATGGTGGGGGTAGCCCTCACTTTTGGACTTTTCATTTACAAACACCTGCGCCCCCGGGTGGCACTGCTTTCAAAAGCCAAGGACGATACCTTAAGAGATGCAGTTGGTGCCGGCCTCAGAGAGTGTGACCACATTGCCGTCGTCCGGTTTGACGGGTCCCTGATTTTTACCAATGCTACCTACCTTGAAGACAAGGTTCTGCAGTATATTGCCGAAAAACCGGATCTCCTGCATGTGCTCATTGCCTCCAAGGGGATCAATGACATTGATGCTTCGGGGGAAGATGCCCTTTCCATTCTGATTGACACGGTCAGGAGCAGCGGCCGGGAAATATCCTTCTGCGGCCTGAAGGAAGAAGTCCTTGCAGTCATGGAAAGAACCCACCTCATCGACAAGCTGGGCCGGGAAAATGTATATGTCAATACCAGAGGCGCCCTGGAATCCATTTATAAACAGATTCATTCAAAGGGTGATTGCAGTGACTGTCCGCTGAAAAACTATATGCCGGCTGAAATCAGGGGCTGATCCACAAACCCAAATTCAGGTTTCCAACAAAAAAAGTCTTTCCGGGATAATAATAATCCTGGAAAGACTTTTTCAATTTTGTGTCCTTTTTTGACATTTAGGACAGGATATGCTTTGGAATCCCGTGCCCATAATCAATCACCATAATTTGGAGTGTCATCTCCTAACCTCCACCTTTTTCAAGACTGACTTTGAGACCTGACACCGCCTATTTTGGAAATTGCATCACGGATCACATATTGTAGAAGGGATTGATGTGATCGGGTTTCTCCTTTAGCGGAATCA
>CAYWNB010000208.1:4215-5418 GCA_964459195.1 uncultured Desulfobacula sp. | reverse complement strand
GCCTACTATGGCAAAAAAAAACCGGACATGGGACTTGCCATTGCCAGGATGATCGGCCACATTACCTATCTGTCCGATGAATCCATGCGACTCAAATTTGGAAGAAAACTCCAGAATAAAAATTCTTTGAGCTTTGAATTCGGTGCAGAATTCCAGGTGGAATCCTATCTTCAATACCAGGGCAATAAATTTATCAAACGGTTTGATGCCAATTCCTTTTTGTATATCACCAAGGCCGCCGATTATTTTGACCTGGCAAGGGAATATGGAAACGGTTCCCTTGTTAAGGCCTTTTCACGGTGCAAGGCAAAATTTCTGATGGTCTCTTATACCTCGGACTGGCTCTATCCCACCTACCAGTCAAAGGAGATGGTCAAGGCCATGAAAAAAAACAATCTAGATGTCAGTTTCTGTGAAATTGATGCCAAGTGGGGGCATGATGCCTTTTTATTGCCAGACCCCCGCCTTGACAACCTCGTCACCGGTTTTTTAAGGAGGGCAGCCCATGAATCCGTTGCGATATGATCTGAAAATCATTGCCTCCTGGATTGCCCCGGGATCAAAAATTCTCGGATTAGGATGCGGTGAAGGAGACCTGCTCTACTGGCTTAAAAGGGAAAAACAGGTCATTGAACGGGGGATTGAAATCAAAGAGTCCAAGGTGGTCAAATGCATTGAACGAGGACTCTCGGTTCTCCAGGGAGATATCAATGAAGAGATCGAAGATTACCCGGACATGGCCTTTGATTATGCCATCTGCTCCCAGACCCTTCAGCAGGTATATGAGCCTGCCACCTTGATCCGATCGATGCTCAGGGTGGCAGAAATGGGGGTGGTCAGTTTTCCCAATTTTGGTCATGTAAAAATCCGGCTGAAACTGATGACATCCGGCTGTGCCCCAGTGACAAAGGAACTACCCTATTCCTGGCATAACACCCCCAATATCCGGGTATTGAGCCTGGATGATTTTAAGGGATTTGCCGACCAGACCGGATTTAGAATTTTGAAAAAAGCCGCCATTAACACCAATGGCGGCCAGGGGAAAAGGGTCACGGTTCTTCCCAACCTTTTTGCCGGCTATGGTATTTTTTTAATCGGAAAGGAATAAAAAAGGAGAAAATCAATGAATTGGACCCCGGGAACCCTGCTTGAAATGTCTGGATACTATTGGAAAACCTGTACCCTCCATGCCGGTGTAAAACT
>CAYWNB010000208.1:0-4115 GCA_964459195.1 uncultured Desulfobacula sp. | reverse complement strand
GACAAGGGATAAAAAATATTGTTCGCCTTGATTTTACCGGCCCCACCCAATCCGGAATTCTGACAGGGTGCCTGGAATAAAAATTTTAAATACCAAGCTCCTGGTTGATCTTTCTCATCCATTCCGGAAACACAAGATTTTCCTTTTTCATATAATGGGCACTATAGGGTTTAATATCAATTATCGGGCTCTGGTCAACCGCCTCCAACCCTTTGACACTCAATTTATTTTCTTCTCGTTTAACCAATTGAACCGCCGACACCAGCACCGGGTTGGGCCTGGCAGGACTGCAGGTCGCATAAATTCCCTGTAATGGGATTTCTTTTCTCCCCATGGGGTGGACCTGTTCAAGAGTTCGTTTTTCAGGACCTAAGAGGTGGGGCCAGTACAATACCAGAATATGGGAAAACGCCTCTATCCCTTTGAGTAAGGGTTCCCATTGTTTAAATATCACAATTTCGCTCAGGGTGTTCTCAATCTCTTGCTGCTGCTGTTTAAGTTCTTCCATTGAAGGCTTAAGCTCAAGGTTCTCTCGTGTGACCTTGAGACTAGGAACTTTAAGGGGGCTTTGGACAATGCCCACGGGGACAAGTGTCATTTCAGGTAAATTGATTTGTTCTTTCATCATCTCTCCTTTTCGAAACTCCTTTTCGACAAAAAAAATCAGGCAGCCCGTTCATCTGTTACAGAAAGGGTCGTTTTTTCAACTAAATCTTCAACTAAATCTTCTGGGTCTTCCCTGGGTATAACAATTGGAAGACCTTTGTGGCGCATTATATCGACCTTTACATCGTATACATCTTCCACCATTTGAGGGGTGATATCACAAATATTACCCGTGGAATAAATAGCGCCATTTTTTAAAAAGATATATTTATCCGCATATCTCATGGCAGTGTTCAAATCATGCATGGTCATGACCGCTGCCATATTATGGTCTTTAATAATATGGCGAATCAGCCCCAGGATATGGGTCTGATTTTTCAAATCAAGACTGGCAGTGGGTTCATCAAGAAGTAAAAGATCGGTCTGCTGTACCAGGGCTCTAGCAATGCAGACCTTTTGAAGTTCACCCCCACTCATCTGATTGAGATATTTAAGGCTTAATTTAGAAAGGTTCAGGTGACGAATAACCGCATCCACCTTTATCAGGTCGTCCTTGCTGACCCGGTACCGGATATGGGGTCCGCGGCCCATGAGAATGGCATCAAATACCGTCATTCTTGCGGCTTCGCTCGTCTGGGCCACATAGGCGATATGTCTGGCGACCTCTTTGATATTCATGGTTCTGACATTTTTTTTACCAACAAAGATATCACCGTGTTGGGGCATCAAAATTTTATTCAGGCATTTGAGCAAAGTGGTTTTCCCCACTCCGTTTGGACCGAGGATAACGGTGAGTTCTCCTTGTTGAATGTCAAAACAAATGTCTTTCAGAGTGTCATGGCTTTTATAACGAAAGGCAAGGTCGTTTACAGTGAGAATCATTTTTTATTTCCTCGTATAATCAGGTAAATAAACACGGGCGCCCCCAGAAAAGAGGTAAAAATGGATACCGGCAGAACATGGGGCAACAGTACCAGTCTGGCTGCGATATCCGATACCAGCAGGATCACCCCCCCGGCCAGGATTGAAGCTGGCATCAGAAAACGGTGATCGTCTCCAATGATTCTTCTGACGATATGGGGGGCCACAAGCCCTATGAATCCGATAATCCCGCAAAAGGAAATAATGACCGCAGTGACAAGGGAGGCTATCATCATGCCGGACAGTCTTACCATTTCCACCCTCACCCCCAGGCCTTTAGCAGTCTCATCCCCAATATCCATGGCATTATAATTCCATGAATTGGTCAAAAAATAAACCAGGGCAACACCAGTGATCACGGACAAAAAGGCAAGATCCGCCCAGTCTGTTCTGGCAACATCCCCAAAGGTCCAGAAAACCATGGCAGCCAGCTGTACATCATCGGCAAAAAACTGGAGCATCATTGTGCCGGCGGTGAACAATGCACCCAGGGCCACGCCTGTGAGGACCATGACTTCAGGTGATGATCCCCTTATCTTTGCAATATAGGTGATCAAACAGGCGGTTCCCATGGAAAAAACAAAGGCAGACAAAAGCGTCAGCAACGGATTGGATATACTGACGGCATCCCCCAAGGTGCTGGCCATGACACCGGACCCAAGGACCATGACGGAAAAGGCTGCCCCAAATGCAGCGGCATGGGCGATACCAAGGGTAAAGGGGGATGCCAGAGGATTCCTCAGCACGGACTGCATTACGGTTCCGGCACCGGCAAGACCTGCGCCGGCCACAACGGCCGTCAGGGTCTGGGGTAAACGGATATTCCAGATGATAAGATCAAATTGTTGTATCACATCTGCCTTCAGGAGGGTTTTGAACACATCTGTGAATTTGATGTGCACGGCCCCTGATGAAACACTTGCCACAATGGCAAAGAGCAGCAGTATCAGAATCGACACGATAAACACATATTTTCCCAGGGTATAGCGGGTGTATTCCTCAGGAAGCTGACCATCGTCAAAATGCATATTTTAAGCTCCTAATTTAAATCTATCCGTTCAAACACCATCTTTTTAAAGGATGTGTTCATCTGCTCAAACATGGGTTTTGACAGAAGAAAGGTATAGATCTGATCCGCCTTTTTTTCCGGGACAATATCAGAAAATTGTTTTGGATACAAAATTTTGCCAATATACCAGGCATCGGCCAGGATGGAACCAAAATTTTGTGTATACCAATTATAGGGCAGAACGCCGAAAACTTCTCGGTTTTCAACGGCTGTCAGCCCACCATAGACAGGATCATGTTTAAGCTCGTACAGCCCTCCCTGGTCCTCGCCCATCTGGAGGGTGGACAGATCTAAAAACAGCACATCGGGGTTCATTGCCAGAATTTTTTCCTTGGAAAAATTACTCTGGCGAAGGATTGTTGCCGTGTCAACGGTGTCGGCTATATTTTTCGCATTTATAAATTGAAACGGTGGATAATGGGGTTCTGTGGACGAAAAACCATGGGGCCCTTTAAATGCAATCCCCCCCACAAAACAACTCTTTTTTTGGGCATCGGGAATATCTTGTGTCCTAGCTTCCAATTCACTAATCTGGCTGTCAAAAAACCGGATCACTCGTTTGGCCCGGGCCTGCCTGTCCAGAGCCTGGCCCATAATGGTGAGCGCCGTGTAAAAGGCTTTTCTGTTATGGACAAGGTCTCCATATTCAAGTGTGATCACGGGAATATTTGTCTTTTTTGAAAGCTTTATGGGATCATATCCCGATCCGGCATAGGTTTTAAAAATCACCTGGGGCGGGATGGGAAGGCTGATAATTTTTTCAGGAATGTCCCGCCCTCGAAACTCGCCGAAAACCGGGAGATTCTTAAATTGAGGATTGGCAAAAGAATAGGGACGTGCATCAAATTTATTATTGCGTTTTTCAATATTATCAACCCCCACCACAAGATTTTGGGCCCCCAGGTAGGACACAAGCCTGAGACAACCGGAGCCTGAGCAGATGATATGCTCCACCTTGTCAGGAATAACAATGGTCCTGCCGGCTGCATCTGTAATCTGTTTTGTTGTCCCGGCGCCGGCAGTTGTCGCAAAAACCAAGCAAATCAGACCGAGGCACAGCTTGAATACAGTTTTCATTTCCCCTCCAAAAATAAAAAAAACCACAAAAGAACCATTTCCTTAAAAAAAGGAAAATAATGGGCCTTCGTGGCTTTGTAAGTATCGTTTTTAGTCGTTTTTAGTCTTTCTTTCTGCCTTCAGACAGAAGCGTTACCCCTTGTTTATTAAATTATCTCCTGTGTGTCAAGGCTGTAATAATTTAAAAAACTTAGTAGAATGAACAAAACAAATAAATAATTTTTGACTCGCTCATCTTCTTCATGTATGGAAAGGCTAATATTGAACTCCACCTACAATTCGCCCCATTTTGTCTGAAGATTCCTGCTGAATTCATATGGTTTTTACAACTGTTTCCCCAAAGTATACAAATCGTTTCGCCTAAAACCTGTCATTTATTCAAGTAAAAGGAGCAGCTATGAAGGATCAGGCTTCAGAAGTTTTTCTCCAGCGGGCCCGGGTC
>CAYWNB010000207.1:3122-5422 GCA_964459195.1 uncultured Desulfobacula sp. | reverse complement strand
AGGTCCTTTTTTCCTTAATCAAACAATTTATTGCCTTCAAACATGGGCCGACCGGCTTTCAGATCACTGAAATCGCGCTGAATGGACTGGAACAACCGCCATATGATCATGGTAAATCCCAGTGGTACGGCCGCAAGAAACCAGGCCTGGCTGATCCTCAACCCATGGGTAACCGATCCGAAATGAATGGAATTCAACACCGGTTCCATGGACCAGTAAAGGGCTATAAAAGCAAGTATCAAGGTGATGATATCGCCAAACATATGTACGATTATCTTCCACTTGTTGGACAGCAGGGGCTGGAGAACATCAATCCGGATATGAGCCCGTTCCTTGACGGCAGCAGCAGCACCGATCCAGGTGATGTAAATAAATGCATAACGGGCAATCTCTTCTGACCAGATGGAGGAATAGGAGAGAAAAAACCTTCGAAACACCTCCATGAAAACCGTTATGACAACCATGGTGTATAACGGCAGGGTCAAATACCGTTCACCATTTCGGTCCATTTCTTTAAAAAACGCTTTAATACCCATCAACTTCCTCCTAAAAAACAATTATCCACTCTGTCACCCATTCCGATTCTGCTCTATATATCAATTTTCCTTTTATCGGGTTGACTGTGCCTGGCCGACATCCCGGTTGTTTTACTATAAATCGGGTGGTTTTGGCCGGGCACAGTCAATCTGCTTCGATTTGATTAGGCTTTTACGTCATCGATATAATAACTGCCCTGTGTATTGGCAGCCTCAAAAAGCTTGTCAAATTTGGACAAAGACCCGATGAGTTCCTTTTTAATACCGTCCCAGGCAGGAAGCTGAGAACCTGAGGCCTTGATCCAGGCCTCTTTTTCGCTGGCCGTGGGCACATAAAATTCAACACCCACCTTGGCAAGTTCAGCCATGGCATAAGCACGGGCAGCCGGTACTTTGGCATGGTTCTGTCTCATGGTGACTTCGCTGGCATAATCAATACCGTCCTGGACATCCTTGGGCATGCTCTTAAACCATTCAAGGTTGCAAGAATACACCTGGGAATCCGGAACTGCGCCATTGAACGTCACACTGGAAAGCACATCCTTGAATCCGAATATCAGCAATGCTTCAACGGAAGGATCAAGGGCATCGGCAACCCCCTGCTTGATCGCAGAGGCGGTCTCACCCCATGCGATGGGGGTCGGGTTTGCACCCAGAAGTCTGTAGAACTGCTGGAGGATTTTAGATCCGGGCACACGAAATTTTATCCCTTCCATCTGATCCGGGGTTTTAATCGGTCCTTTAATGCCCTTGCGAAGGGCCACAACCCTGGGGTCAATGTTCACATAAAAGAGGGCCTTAAATCCCCTGGCCTCAATTTTGGGATTGAGTTCATCCTTCCAGGCCTGGGATGTCACAAGGTTTACAAATTTTTGGTTTTCTCCACACCAATAGGGAATATTGATCAGATCAGCCGCCGGCGCAAAGGGTGCAAAATTGGAAATGGAATGCTGGGCCGCCTGGATGGTGCCGGTCTGAACCTTCTGAACCAGGGAGCTTCCGGCACCAAGCTGGCCTGCAGGCGCCAGTTTTACATATACCTTTCCGTTGGTGAAGTTCTGGATATTTTCTTTATAGTCCAGTTGCATAATGGGATAGGTTCTGGAGGCACCGAGGATATAGCCGGTGGCAACATTCATGATGTGTTTGGCTGCCTTTTTTCGCATTTTTTCCTCATTGCTGACCTTGGCTGCATGGGCCTCGCGTCCGCCCACAATCCCTGTTGTCATGGCAATAGCAGCCGCTGTGAACCCAAATTTTGTGGTCAGTTCCATGAAGCGTCGACGATCAATTTTGCTAACGCTTTTGCTCTCATTTCCGTTACGAATTTCTTCAGACATGGTTTTCCTCCGTGTAAAGGTGATTATTTATCGTTTTGCTCAATATTTGATTCCCGGTGCAACGCTGCTACAACAAAAGCAATCGAGGCAAACAAGAGCAGTAAAAACTCACTAATACTTCCAAGATAAAAAACATCCCAGCCCCAATGAATTGAAGCCTTTCCCAGCAAAATATTTAGTAGATAAAGGGCCACCGAAATGGCAAAAACGATTAATGTCACACGTTCACCGGTTGAATAACTACCATTTTTCTCTTTTCCCATAACGCGAACCCTCATATATTTTATTTTTTGATTAAACCCTTGTTTCAACCAGAAGGTGTTTTAAAAAAAACACCCATCTGTTTTCTTTTAATATTTCAGACTTCACTGCCCTGACCGGTGCAAGCTGGCGTCGAAAATATTCTGATCAAACGGTCAGTAAC
>CAYWNB010000207.1:1288-3022 GCA_964459195.1 uncultured Desulfobacula sp. | reverse complement strand
CAATCGTAATCAATATGTTCAGACATATCATCTGCTGTGCGTGGATTGGCAGTCAGTCTTATCCTCCAGCAATTAAGTTAATGTGCGCGCGTACACTTAATACTGCTTTATCAAACGCATCCCAAGGTGTCAAGAAAAATTTTTTTTTATAAAACCCTGGACCTAAGGGGCAATACCAGGCGGCATTCTCTTATCTGCAAAAAGTCTTTGCGACCCCTATTGAGCTGGCATAACAGCGTTCATAGGATATTCAAAAGCCAAGGAGAACAAATTAATGCGGGTTCCCTATTGCCAAATGCGAGTGAGTTCATTAATATTATAAAAAGTCTTGGCAGGATATATTATTTTGTAATGACCTCGCGTACATGTTTTGCTTAAATCAAATTGGTTTGCATTAAAAAGATTAGGAGAAAAAAACGGTGTCAAAACTAAGCATGCAGGATATTGCCAAAATAACCAATGTTTCTCGTCCCACGGTATCAAGGGTGATCCACAGTCCGGAAAAAGTCAATGCAAAGACAAGAAGCAAGGTGCTCAAGGCAATGAAACAGCATAATTATATTTATGATGCTGTAGCAGGAGAGCTGGCCAGCTCAAAATCATCAGTAATCGGCATGATCGTACCCACCAACAGCAGTTCCATCATAAGCCAGGTCGCCAATGCCATCCATGATGTAGCTGGAAAGCACAACTATTCCATCATCAGCTCCAACTCCTATTATGATTCTGAAAATGAATTGAATCACATGACAACCCTCATGCAGCGAAGGGTAGCTGGCATTATTCTGGTTGGCCTAAGCTCCATGGAAGAAAAATACCTTGAGCGTATCTCGAAACTGAATGTGCCCCTGGTCGTTGTCTGGGATATGCCCGAGCATAAAAAAATCAGCTATGTGGCCATGGATGGTTATAATGGTGCATATACCGCAGCAAAATATCTTCTTGATCTGGGACATGAACGCATCGGTTTTGTTTCCGGATATTTCAACAGATTGGACCGGGTTCAAAAGCGGTACAAGGGGTTTAACGATGCCCTCCTTGAGAGGGGTATCCGACACAGCCCTAAACTTTTTAGAGGTAAAAAAATATCCATGGAAAGTGGTATGGAAGCTTGCGATCAGCTCCTGGCTTTAAAAAACAAACCCACCGCCATCATGACCACCAGCGATACCATCGCCATGGGAGTGATGGCCAGTGTCAGGAAACACCACCTCAGAATACCGGAGGATATTTCCATTATAGGATTTGACGACCTGGAGCTGGCCACCTATTGCTCGCCGCCCCTCACCACTGTCCGCGTACCCAGTTATAATCTAGGAAAAAAAGCTGCAAACCTTTTATTTTCCAACATTATGCAGAAAAAAGATATCGTAGAAAAAATAATGGCAAACACAGAGTTAGTAGTACGAAAATCATGTGGCGTGGTTAAAAAGGCAGGATAAACGGGGCAGCCCGTCTCTTAGACGTTCCCCGATCTACGCTTCAATATCGGATGAAAAAGTGCAGTGCCGATTAAATTTTTGCCGATATAAACTGGGGCTTATGCCGACATATCGGGCAAACACTTTCCTGAAAAAACCGATATCATCATATCCCACCAGGCGGGCAATATCTTCGATTCCGGTTGATTTTTTTCAAGCATGGTTTTTGCCGACTCCATCCTAAGTTTCTGCACATAGACCAAGGGGGAATCCCCTGTGGCATTTTTGAACCTGCGTTTAAAATTTCGCAGGC
>CAYWNB010000207.1:0-1188 GCA_964459195.1 uncultured Desulfobacula sp. | reverse complement strand
CAAATCGGCGATAAGCAAACAAAAAGTTTGCTGGAAGCCTTGGCAAAAAACCACACGGGTCAGGTGTTGGAAGAAATTTTGTTTGCCGTTCAATCCATACGAGAAAAAATCAGACCCTGAAATAACCGGTTTTATAATCACCGCGCCAGCCAGCATTGTTTTCTCAAACCATGTGGTCAACAGTGCCTGGTTTTCAAGTCATTAAAGTGCTTGGATTCTATTTCTATCCAGGCCTGACCGGACTACAGACCGCTATATTTTCTGTTGACCTCAACTATTTGAAATGGCAGGGTAGTTTGTGAAAAGCGGGACGCTTCTTTGTTTTGAAATTCATTATTCTTGAAACCCGAACTGACAGGAGAAGATTATGACATCATTTATGACAACAATCGAGAATGGATGGGGCCTGCAGGTCATTCTGTGGTTTCAATCCTGGCGAACCGACCTGGTCACCAATCTGTTTCAGCCCCTTAACTGGGCCGGCGGGGAGACGTTTTTTCTGATACTGATGACCATCATCTACTGGACCATCAGTAAAAGTACCGGACGTCGTCTGACGGTCATTTTCCTGTTTTCCACCTGGGTGAACGGTTTCTGTAAGTCTTGGTGGAAGAGGCCCCGCCCTTTTCAGGTTTCTGATAAAGTAGTGGCGCCATATTCTGTCGGCGGTTATGGCCTTCCCAGTGGCCACACCCAGACTGCGACGACGGTTGCATCAACCCTGGTTGCTGAAACCCGGAAAAGGTGGGCCATTATTTTACTGGTCCTCTATATGTTCCTGACGGGCATCTCCCGTATGGTTCATGGGGTTCATTTTCCACAGGACGTTTTGATGGGTTGGTTTCTGGGTATCGCCATCGTAGTTATCCTGCTCAAACTGGAGGCTGTGTTCGGGCAGTTTCTGTCAGATATTACCTTTGGGCAGACCATTTTGATTACGGTTATTGTTGCCGGTGTTTTGCTTGGACTCTCTTTCTGGAGTGCTTCTGATCTGCATGGTATTGCGTACATGGTAACCCCGGTTGGCGTGCTAACGGGTGCAATTCCCGGATTTTATATCGAACAGAAGTTCGTGCGGTTTTCGATTGATGGCAGTGTTGGTAAAAGGTGCCTGCGTTACCTGGTTGGGATCATCACCGCTCTTTTGATTAAAGAGGGGTTGAAACCGGTGCTTGGCATTATCAATGA
>CAYWNB010000206.1:0-5433 GCA_964459195.1 uncultured Desulfobacula sp. | reverse complement strand
ATCGGGATGGTGTTTATGGATGGCGGGCCTGTGAAGCTGGAAACCCTGCTCAAAGAGGGTGCCCGGATCAAAATTTTTCAACCTATTTTTGGCGGCTGATATACAGACAATTCATTAAAGGAGGCCCCATGAAAATTATGGTGGGATATTACGATTTAACCATGGACAGCAAAATTGTATCAACCACACTTGAGCAGGCAAAGGCATTTGGTGCAACGCTTTATCTAGTAACGAGCATGCGGGTGGGAGAGGATGTGCCTAAAACGGCTTTTGACATGGCCGAGGAAAATCTGACCAGGGGAAAGCAATTTTTTCTTGACCATGGGGTCGACTGTGTCACCCGGCTGCTTGAAACAAATTTGGAGACAGGAGAGGCCCTGGTCCAATTTGCAGTGAAAAATCAAATTGATGAATTGATTATCGGCGTAAGAAGCAGATCCAAATTGGGAAAAATCATTTTTGGGTCCACGGCCCAATATGTTATTTTAAAATCACCCTGCCCGGTTATTTCCGTAATGGATGAGGAATAATTCACGAGACAGGGAATAAAATGAAATCGATTAAAGTAGCGGCCATACAGATGGCCTGCACCTCGCATAAAATCCGAAATATTGATATGGCAAAAACCCTTGTCAGGGAGGCTGCCGACCAGGGTGCTCAGATCATTCTCCTCCAGGAACTTTTTGAAACCCTTTATTTTTGCCAGGAGGAAAGCCCGGAACATTTTGGACTGGCAACGGAACTGGAAAAAAATCAAGCAATCCAGGCATTGTCAAAACTTGCCCGGGAGCTCCAAGTGGTACTGCCCATTAGTTTTTTTGAACGAATGAACCAGGCCCGGTTTAATTCCGTTGCTGTTATTGATGCCGATGGAGCCACCCTGGGGGTCTATAGAAAAACCCACATCCCCGACGGCCCCGGATATGAGGAAAAATTTTATTTTTCTCCCGGAAATACCGGGTTCAAGGTTTGGAAAACCCGTTACGCAACGATTGGGGTTGGCATCTGCTGGGACCAGTGGTTTCCTGAAGCGGCCCGGTGCATGGCCCTTATGGGCGCTGAAATTCTTTTTTATCCCACGGCCATTGGCTCGGAACCGCCCGATCCTTCCTGTGACAGCAAAGACCATTGGCAAACTTGCATGTGCGGGCATTCTGCCGCCAATCTCATGCCGGTGGTGGCCTCCAACAGGATAGGGACGGAAACCGTTGGCCCTTCGCAAATCACCTTCTATGGGTCCTCATTTATCACCGACAATAAAGGCCGGATCATTGTCCAGGCAGACCGCAGCACCCAGGATATTCTTGTTGCCGACATTGACCTTGCGCAGTTTGCACGGGACAGAGAATCCTGGGGGCTGTTCAGGGACAGACGTCCGGAATTATATGGGCCGATAATGACCCTTGACGGCAAAACCAGAGTTCCCCATTAACAGTGAAATCCCCTTGTATTCCCAGTTGGATGACACCATGCCGGGAATAAATAATTCGGATTCAAGGCGGGTTCTAAAAGCGGATGCTGCCATTTTGTTGGCGTCCCTGCTCTGGGGAGGGGAATATATTGTGGTCAAGGATGTCATTGATATATTACCGCCCTATTATATCAATACGGTTCGGTTTCTGCTCTCTTTTCTGATTCTCAGCCTTGTCTTCTTCCGGCGGATTAAAACAACCACCTGTTACGATCTCAAAGCCGGATTCGTCTGTGGATTGTTTTTGTTCGCCGGGTTTGCGGCTCAAACCATCGGCATACAGTTTACAACTGCCAGCAAATCCGGTTTTCTGACAGCCACCTATGTTGTCATTGTTCCCTTCATCATCTGGCTTCTGCACAGGAGATTTCCCGGAATGCGGGTATTGATAAGTGCCTTTATTTGCATGATGGGTATCTATCTTCTTACCGCATCTGATGTTTTTAGCCTGGGAATAGGTGACGCTCTGACGCTGTTCGCAGCCTTCTGGTTTGCCTGCTGCATCATTGCCATTGATCATTTTTCCAAGCGAATGGATCCGGTTCTTCTCACAATTTTGGAATTGGCCTTCGCAGGCTTGTTTTCCCTGGCTTTTATGATGGTAACCCGGGAACCCTCTCCCACCCTGACGGGATCCTCTTTTTTGTCCCTGGGCTATCTGGTCCTTCTGGGAACGATTGCCTGCCACCTTCTTTCAAATATTGCCCAGCGGTACACCTATTCAACCCATGCCTCTATGATTTTTTCCCTGGAAGCTGTATTTTCCCTGGTTTTTGCCGTGATCTTTCTGGGCGAGACCTTTACGCTGGTAATGGGCCTGGGCTTTGGGCTGATTTTTCTGGCGTTGATTCTCACAGAACTGGAACTGAACCTGTTCGTGAAAATTAAATAAAAGGGCTGGTCAGGGCATTGCCAGCCAGTCCTTCATCAATGAGACCCAGAACCTTTGGTTTTTCTTCGGGGAATTTATATCCTTCGTAATCATGGGTGAACAGCACCCGGCCCTGGGCATTGCGCCAATTGTTTCCGGCATGGTCAAAACAAACCTTGGAGTTTACCTCAAGGGCTATGATCATTTGCTTAAGTTCCATCAACTGCTCCCGGGGGGAGAGGAGATGGACATCTCCTGCCTGGATCTGGGCATGGAGCGGGGTGCCGGCAATGGACCGAAAGGGCCGTGAGCGGATGTAATGGGGGTTGACGGCATTGAGTACCCGGGCGGTGTTCTCGGCGTGGGCTTGGGTCAGCGCCCTTCCCCCAAGGCCGGGCATCCAATATTCCGAGACCTGAAATCCAGCGGTCATGGCTTTTTGACCGCCCTGAATCTGTCCTTCCGATGTAACCCCTTTTTTGATTTTTTTTAATAAGTCGTCATCCCCGGTTTCCAGGCCCAGGTGGAGACGGTCGAGACCTGCTCGTCTGATGGCCAGAAGGTCTGTGGAGGATTTTTGCACCAGGGTTCTCGCCCGGGCATAGGTGGTAACCCGGTTGATGGCGGGAAAGGTGGTCTTCAGATGATGCAAGGCCGCTATAAGATCATCGGTTTTCATGATCATGCTGTTGCCGTCCTGGATGAATGCGGTTTGCCCCCCTGCCATGAGCCAGTGGACCAGCATGGAAAATCCCTGGTGATAATCGAGTTCCGGGATTTTCTCCATGATCGACATAACCGCCTCCCGGGTGATGTTTCCCCCATGGTCCAAGGTGATGGAAGCAGATTTCAGCTCCTGGGCAAGCAGGGCCATGGCATCTATGTCCGCTTTGATCTCTGTGATGGGTCGGAGCTGGAACTTTTTGGTCTTGTACATGGCGCAGAAGGTGCAATGGTTCCAGGGACAGTTCCGGGTGAACCGAAGCAGCAAGGAGGCGCTGCCGCCTTCACTGGGCGGTCGGTAAATGCCGGTTTCAAAATTATAATTTTTAATATTCATGATATAGTTTCATACCATACCCGGATAAATAGGACAAATAAAACCGGATATAGGGATGGTTTACTCTTTTGCTTTACTTTTGATCTGCCATGCTTATTTTTTTTAACTCGTGCAAAGATGATCCAGAAAACCTTAAGGAGCAGTCCTGAAATAATATGAAAAACAGCAGTTATATACCGGATTTAACGGATGAGTTGCCAGATGATTTAACGGATGAAGTTTTGCCGGAGCCCTTTCCGGAAGACCCTTTATTGTCCCTGAAGAACCTTCTCCCCCCCTCCCATAACACCAAGGAGCTGGACCGGATTATTGTCAAAGGTGCCAAGGAACATAATCTCAAAGATATTGATGTGGAAATCCCCAAAAAGAAACTGGTGGTTTTTACCGGGGTGTCGGGCTCGGGAAAATCCAGCTTGGCCTTTGATACCATATTTGCAGAGGGCCAGCGCCGGTATGTGGAGTCCTTGTCCTCCTATGCCCGGCAGTTCATCGGGCAGATGGAAAAACCAAAGTACGATACCATCCGGGGCCTGTCCCCCACCATTGCCATTGAGCAGAAGGCTGCCAGTAAAAATCCCCGGTCCACCGTGGGAACCATCACCGAGATCTATGATTATTTAAGAGTTTTGTTTGCCCGGGTGGGCACCCAGTATTGTTATAAATGCGGGGAAAAGGTGGGCCGGGGACATGCCCAGTCCATGGTCTCCCAGATTTATTCTTTGCCGGCGTCTTCCAAAATACTGATTCTGGCTCCCATTGTGGAAAATCGGAAGGGGGAACACCGGGAGCGGCTGGATGAATTGAAACGAGACGGGTATGCGAGGGTCCGGGTGGACGGGGTGGTCCAGGCGCTTGAAAATGTTCAGACCCTGGCCCGGAATAAGAAACATCACATTGAGGTGGTGGTGGACCGCCTGGTCGTCCGCCAGGATGCCGCAATGGAAAAACGCCTCACCGATTCTGTGGAAACTGCCTTGAAACTGGGCCATGGCCAGATCATTGTTCACATGGAGGGCAGGGAAGATTTGAAAATGAGTGAGGCCCGGTCCTGCTGCGGCATTGCCTACCCGGAGCTCATCCCCCAGATTTTTTCTTTTAATTCTCCCCTGGGCATGTGTCCGGACTGTAACGGTATCGGGACCCTTTTGGCCATAGATCCGGACAAAGTGGTTCCGGACAAGAGCCTGAGTATCCGGCAGGGGGCGGTGCTCCCCTGGAAAAATTATTTTCTTAAAAATCCGAGGTACCAGAATGATAATTCCTGGGGAATGGGTCAGCTGCTGGCCATGGAAGAACAATGGGGAATTGATTTTGACACGCCCTGGAAGGAGTTGCCTAACGAGCAACAGCAGTTGCTGCTTTATGGTTCCAAGAGCAAAGAAATGCGGGTGAATTGGACGTCGGCCAAGATCCAGGCCGAATTTACCCGGACCCATGAAGGGCTGGTCCATACCCTGATGCGGCGGTACCGGAATACCCAGTCCGAAGGCCAAAAAAAATATTATGCCGCCTTTATGACCTCCAGCACCTGCACCAGCTGCCAGGGCAAACGGCTTAAAGAGGAAGTTCTCCATGTTCTGATCCGGGGACGCTCCATTATTGGTCTTACCGGGATGACGGTTCGGGAGGCCCATGAATTTGTGGGGTCTCTGGATCTTAGTGGCAATAAACGACTCATTGCCCAGGAGCTGCTCAAGGAGATTTCAGACCGGCTGGGATTCCTGGTCAACGTGGGCCTGGATTACCTTTCCCTTGACCGCAGTGGCCCCACCCTGTCCGGGGGGGAATCCCAGCGTATCCGGCTGGCATCCCAGGTGGGAAGTGAACTGACCGGAGTGTTGTATATTCTGGATGAACCCTCCATCGGCCTCCACCAGCGGGACAATATCAAACTTTTGTCCACCCTCCATCATTTGCGGGATATCGGCAATACCCTGATAATTGTGGAGCATGATCAGGAAACCATGGAAAAATCCGACTGGATCGTGGATATAGGTCCCGGGGCCGGGCATTTGGGAGGTCAGATCGTGG
>CAYWNB010000205.1:2636-5500 GCA_964459195.1 uncultured Desulfobacula sp. | reverse complement strand
ACAAGATTTTGATAAATTTTTAAGCCAGGTGTCACAGCATACTGAAAAAGACTTGAAAAATGATTTATAAGAAGTTCCAGAACCTGTTAACCAACAGAGTCGATATGGTGAATGATGCCCTAATTTTTAAGTTATAATTTTTCGGAGGTTAATATATGAAACCGGTTGTGGCCCTTCTCGGCCGCCCCAATGTAGGTAAGTCCACACTTTTTAATAGAATTACCCGCACCCGTCAGGCCCTTGTGGATGATATGCCCGGGGTGACAAGGGATCGGCATTATGCCGATGCCAAATGGGATGACAAGGCATTTACCCTGATTGATACCGGCGGTTTTTTAACCTCGGATGATGATTATTTTGCCTCTCAGATTAAAGAACAGCTCCTGGTTGCCATTGAACAGGCCGATGCCCTGATTTTTATCATGGATGGCCGGGCAGGACTGTCCCCCTATGACCGGGACCTGGCAGATTTATTGCGCAGGGCAGACAAGCCGGTTTTTTATCTGATCAATAAAATTGAAAATTATAACCAAAGGGATGATCTGGGTGATTTCTATTCCCTTGGGGTTGATGATTTTTATTATATCTCGGCCGAGCATGGGGTGGGGGTGGCTGATTTTTTAGATGACCTTGTGAGCGGGTTCCCTGAAGAGGTGGTGCTCGAAAAAAAGGAAGACGGTCCTATCAGAATTGCTATTGCAGGCCGACCCAATGTTGGAAAATCATCCCTTGCCAATCGGTTGTTTGGGGAAAAACGGGTGGTGGTCAATGAAAAGGCCGGTACCACCCGGGATGCCATTGAACTGAGCGTTACCCACAAGGGACAGGAGTTCATCCTCAAGGATACAGCCGGTATCCGGCGCAAGGGAAAGGTGTCTGAGAAGCTGGAGAAGTTTTCCATCATCAAGGCCTTGGACAGCCTGGATGACTGTGATGTGGCCCTTATCCTCATCGACTGCGAGGAAGGGATCACAGACCAGGATATCACCATTGCCGGATATGCAGAGAAACGGGGTTGCGGTGCTATTTTCCTTCTCAATAAATGGGACCTTGTGGACAAAAAGGAAAAGGACCAGCGAGAATTTCTCAAAGAACTTCGAGGTATGTCAAAATTTCTTGCCTATGCCCCTGCCATGACGATCTCTGCCCTGACCGGCCAGCGATGTCATAAAATTTTGGATGAAGTGGCCAAGGTTCACACGGAATATTGTCACAGAATCAATACCGGGGTGTTGAACCGGATCATTGAGGATGCGGTTTACAGAGAGGAACCCTCTCTTTACAAGGGCAAACGTCTTAGGTTTTTCTATGCCACCCAGGTGGCCACGAGACCCCCCTGTTTTGTCTGTTTTGTTAACTATCCCAAGGCGGTCCATTTTTCATATAAACGGTATCTAATAAACCAGCTGCGCCAGATGATCCCCTTGAACCTAACCCCCATAAAACTGATGTTCCGGGAGAAAACAGGTAAAATCGCTTTTTCAGGCAACACAAGGGAGTTTGAACGGATTCAGAAAAAAAAGAAAAAGATTACCACCAAATTGGACAAGCAGCGAAAAGACCAGAGCCGGAAAAAAAGAGAACGGGACCAGAAAAATTCTTCCAATGGATTTATTTGAATCAAAGGCCCAGGAGCAGCTGCATCTATCCGCCCCCTTGGCGGACAGGATGCGGCCGGACCACCTAAGCGACCTGGTCGGCCAGGAGCATATCACGGCCCCTGGGAGTCTGCTGCACCAGGCCATTGAAAATGATCGGGTCTTTTCCATGATCCTCTGGGGGCCGCCGGGCTGCGGCAAGACAACCCTTGCCAATATCATTGCCAAGACCACCCAAAGCGAGTTTGTGCGGATTTCAGCTGTTTTGTCCGGGGTTAAGGATATCCGCCAAATCATTGACAGGGCCAAGGAAAAAAGGAACCTGTACAAACGGCGAACCATTCTCTTTGTGGATGAAATCCATAGGTTCAACAAGTCCCAGCAGGATGCCTTTTTGTTTCATGTTGAAAACGGCCTGATCACCCTTGTGGGGGCCACCACTGAAAATCCCTCGTTCGAAGTGAATCCGGCCCTGGTTTCCCGGTGCCGGGTTTTTACCCTGAAATCTCTTGATCATGACCATATTCTGCAAATCCTAAAGCGGGGGCTGACAGATGAGAAAAAAGGACTTGGCAGGGAAAAGGAGAGTTTCTCCCCCGAGGCCCTTATCCATATTGCAAAGGTTTCCGACGGGGATGCAAGGATCGGTCTGACCAACCTTGAAACTGCTGCCCTCCATTTTGGCCCGGGAAAAATTATTTTGGTCCCTGATATTGAAGCGGCCATTGAAAAAAAATTCCTCCTGTATGACAAGGCCGGGGAAGAACATTACAATCTGATTTCGGCATTTATTAAAAGTTTGCGGGGCAGTGATCCCGATGCCGCTATCTACTGGCTTGAAAGGATGCTTGCCCCGGGAGATGATCCTTATTATCTGCTGCGGCGGATGATCCGGTTTGCAACTGAGGATATCGGTCTGGCAGATCCCGGTGCCTTGACCATGGCCTTGAATGCCAGCGAGTCTTTTCGAATACTGGGCCGCCCCGAGGGGGACGGTTCTTTGTTCCAGGCAGCCGTATATCTTGCCACAGCTCCCAAGAGTAATGCCGTGTATGCGGCCCATAAAGCGGTAAAGCAGGCGGTTGTCGCCACCGGATATCAGCCGGTGCCACTTCATATCCGCAATGCCTCAACCTCCTTAATGCAAGAGATGTCCTATGGAAAAGGGTATAAGTATGCCCACGATTATAAGGACGGATATGTTCCCCAGTCCTATCTCCCCAGCATCATGGAAGGTCAGCGGTTTTATTTGCCCACCCAAAGGGG
>CAYWNB010000205.1:0-2536 GCA_964459195.1 uncultured Desulfobacula sp. | reverse complement strand
GCACCGGAGAGATCATCCGAATGTATGATAATGGTTGATTTAAACCGGGTTCTGTTTTTTTGGAGATTAAAACAAGGCCAGGGTTAATTTTTTTTTCGGATCAAACCGGAGGGTGACCGATCTTCCCACCATGTTTTGGGAGGATAATTGTTTAAACACGTCGGGATCTTGCAGTGTCCGGGCAATAAAGCGGTGTCCTTTGGCTGTCCTGCCGTAGATGACGGCATAGGCTATCGAGTGGTCCCTGGCATGGACAATGGTATAGGTTTCAATGGTGCCCTTGCCCGTTGCCTGGTCATCGATTACTACGGGAGGGGCGCCAGCCAGGCGATTTTTGAGATCTTCAAGGTCAATGGTTTCAAGGCTTTTTGTCGGGGGGGTGCTGGCGTATATGCCGGCCGCATGTTTGTGCATAAACCATCCCAATGCCGTTACAAGGCCTGTCTTTTTCTCATCCCTTGCAATCATTCCTGCAAGGGTGGCAATGGCATGGAGGTTGTAGTTGTTCCCGGGGCCCCCGAAAAAACCCAGACCCCCTGTGAGGGTGAGGGGTCTGGGGTCATCTTCTTTGAGGTTCATCATTCGTCTGGCAATGGAGACGGCACAGGGAAAGCAGGAATACAGGTCAAAACAGTCCATGTCTGAAAGGCTGAGCCCTGATCGGTCAAGGGCTTTTTTCACCACGGCTTTCAGGGGAGGGCTTACCGTAAAATCCGAGCGTTCGATCATAAACCGCTGCCGGTCCTCTGAATATCCGCCTCCCATAAAATAGACGGTCTGTTGGGCAGTGTGATGATATTTTTTGGCGGTTTCAGCTGCCATCAGGATAACCGCAGCCCCCTGGTCCACCGTGACAAAAGAATTCATGAATTTGGTGTAGGGAAAAGCAATGGGTCGATTCCCGGGACCCGGGGTTATTATTTCTTCTGATGTTCTGCTCCTTTTGCTCCATGAATAGGGGTGGGAGGCTGCCACCTGGCTGAAGCCTGCCCACAGGGTGCCTATCCTTTGTAAATAGGTGGGCAGATCCAGCCCGGAAGCTGCCCACAGCGCGGTCTCAAACAGGGGGAATCCCTGCATGGGATGTTCAATTCCGTATAAATTTTCAAGCCGGGTTGATCCGGTGATATCATCACCGGGATAGTCCTTGGGAATCCCCCGTAAAAGGGCACTCTCTTCTTTTATAGCGTTTTCACCTCTTTGAACATAGGCTTCCGCCCCTACCACCAGGATAGAGTCCAGCTCATTTCTGGCAATCATTGCTGCGGCTTTATTGACGAGGGTTTGGGGGGAGTTCCCGCCAATTTTTGAGATAGTCATGAATCTTGGGGATGCGCCTAAAAGAGTGGCAAGCTGTGCCGCTGGTGCTTCATAATGGGCGCTCAGGCTTTTGACCACCATGATACCGTCCACTCGGGTCAAGGCAGTGGGATCTGTCAGCTTTAGGGCCGCTTTTCGGGATGCCCGGACCATCAGCCCCATGGGATCTTTTGCGGGTTTTTCCAATTGTTTGGGCTGTGTGACCTGGCCCCATCCAGCAACAACAATATCTCTTTTCATCGGGAAAATCCTTTTCAATAGTACCCTATCTTAAATAGTATCTGGATCTTAAATAGTATCTGGGAAAATTTATACCCCTATTTTTGCTTTAAGATCAGGTTTTGTCAACATTCCACATGGATAATCCCTTGTTTTTTGTCTGTCTGTTTGTTATGGACCTTAGACTAATGGTGTTAAAAAGTAAAAATTAATCAAATAAAAATTAATGGGATGGAGGCGTTATAATGAAAGAAGCTGTAATCGTCAGTGGCGTGAGAACCCCGGTTGGCTCTTTTGGTGGCACCTTAAAGGCTGTGCCGGTTGTTGAGTTGGGAACCTGTGTCATGAAGGATGTTCTGAAACGGGTGGGGCTTAAACCGGCTGTGGATGCTGCACAAAATGAGTTTTCACCGGATACCCTCAAGGATCAGGGTATGATTGATATAGAGAAAAAAGGGTATGATTATGATGCGGGGCTTGCCCCTGTATTTGTGGATGAAGTGATCATGGGAAATGTACTCCAGGCAGGTCAGGGCCAAAATACCGCCCGCCAGGCCATGATCGGGGCGGGGATTTGCCGGGAGACCTCTGCCTTTACCATCAATAAAATTTGCGGATCCGGGCTTAAGGCCATCGCTTTAGGGGCCCAGGCCATCATGGCCGGCCAGGCCGATGTCATTATTGCCGGCGGTCAGGAAAGCATGAGCAACGCCCCCATGGCATTGTTAAAGGCAAGGTGGGGGCACAGAATGGAACTCACCGGCCAGGGTGCTGTCCATGATCTCATGGTCTTTGACGGGCTCTATGAAATATTTTACGGCTATCACATGGGGCTGACAGCAGAAAACATTGTGGAAAAATATGGCATCACCCGGGAAGAGCAGGATCAACTGGCCCTGCTGAGTCATCAAAGAGCCTTTGGTGCGATTCAGGACGGCACCTTTGCTCATGAGATTGTTCCGGTGACCATCTCTTCTCGCAGGGGAGATACCATTGT
>CAYWNB010000204.1:0-5559 GCA_964459195.1 uncultured Desulfobacula sp. | reverse complement strand
GACTTCATCAGCAACGCACACAGCCCTCCTGAGCGCCCCATTGACCAGATGTGCATATCTCATTGTCATTTCTATTGTGGAGTGCCCCAGGAGTTCCTTAAGCGTGTATATGTCCACCTTGCCACTGGATGCCAGGTAGGAGGCGTAGGTGTGACGAAGGTCGTGGAAGCGGACGGTTAGCCCGGCTTTTTTTTTGATACGTCTCCATGTCTTATCAAAAGTACCGTAATGATTTCCAAGGGTAGAAGGGAAAACATAATTTGATACCCTAAGTTCAAGGCATCTCTCAAGGATAGTTATACAATTATTGTTTGTGGGTATGGTCTGAACTTTCTTGTTCTTTGTATTGGTGGCCTGTAATTTAATAAAGCAATTTTCAAGGTCTACACTGTCCCATTGCAATTTCAGTATTTCACCTTTACGTTTTCCTGAGAACAGAGCAAACTTAATTACCAGGACAGCCCTTTCATTTTCCCAGGATTCAAGAACATTAAGTAAAGAAGATAGGCCTTTCCGGTCAAGAGGATTGGTTATCTGGTTATCAAACTTTGGGACTGATATAGAATTGCAAGGATTAAGTCCCTGATATAGTTTTTGCTGAATAGACCAGTTAAAGACTCGCTTGATCAAGATAAGGATTTGTTTAATGGTAGCTGGTGCATACTGACCGCCCTTGGGAGTCTCCTTGGTTGCCATATCGTTCAAGACTTCTTGAACATTAGAAGGAGAGATCTTGTCCATCTTCATACCCTTTATATGGGGGAAGATATGAAGCTGCCATCTAATACGGTCATCATTCCATGACCTTTTGTTTAGTTTGGTCCATCGGAGATACTTTTCCCAGGCGGTATCAATGACCGGTGCTCTATGGATATTAAATACATCTTCTTCAATGGCCTGGGTCTTGAATTTAGCCTCTACCTTTTTAGCAAGCTCCAGAGAGTTAACCTGTTTAGACTTCCATTTACCGTCAGGGCTTTTGACCCTAACCTTGAATAGTTTGTTTTTTTTGAAATTGTTACCACACTTACATTTAATTGTTTGGAGTTTGTACGCTTTGTAACATGTTGGACAGCACAGATTGATTGCCATAACCTTATCCTTATTGGCTCTTGGTTTTTATCTGGTACTAAACTCACAGTCAACATACGGTCAACTCTGTTGATAAAAACCGGGTTAAACATAAGGTAACCGGATATCATTAGGAGGGTACTATTGAGATGTTATATTGATTGTATCTGTAAGGATTACAAGAGGTTGAAGATGGCGGAAGTGCATGGGAATCGAACCCACCCGCCAGGGTCTTAGCCCAGCACATCGGATTTGAAGTCCGAGGGCCCCACCAGTGAGCCGCGCACTTCCGCATCTAAATAAGGAAAAAACAATACACTTGAAGAGCCTTATCTGTCAACCTATTTTACAGCTTTCCATTTCAATGGGCCAGGAATTTAATTCCCATCCATTTCGAAGGATTTTTTTCCAACCAATTTCAGGGGAATCAACCCGCCACCCATCTAATTTCTTCAATTTAATTCCACTAAAATAAAATGTAAGTGCTTTTAATTTCCGGTCGCTCAGGCGATGAAAGCTGTGATGCCGCAGTGACAGCAACTTGCTGTCATGAAAAAATAGGTTCGCGCCTTAAGATCTGCAGAAGAGATCGCCTTTTCTGGGTCAGTACTCAAATCCTATTGTATAAGTTTTTTGCAAAAGACCAAGAATGTTAATTTTTTTTAGATGGGACGGATTAATGCGAGGGACAGGTAAGGACTGGGGTTTTGCTCTGTCCAAGTTATTTCATCTGCGGTTCTAACCTATTTTTTTATAAAATCGAGCCCGAGTTTTTTTAATGTTTTTTGAGTTGGTATGCCCTTTTTGTTCCAGCCTCGTAACTTATAATAGCCTGGCAGCATTTTATCGATTTTAACCACCGAGTGCTTATTGCCTTTTATCAGGGGATGGTTTGTAAACCGTTTGGAGAGTTTGTCGTCTTTGTTTGAAAAGCCTTCTCGGATATTAAAAAGACGTTCCAATGTATACCCTCTTGCCCCGACCTGCATCATTCTTCCAAGGTCCATTTTCATGCCGGTTGCCTGGATAATGGCTTTGGAATGCGGCAGCAAGGGAAGATGAAATCTTTTAAAAATTGGTGGGAGACGATAGATCAGAGTGACCAGCGGCCATGAATATGTCAAAAAAAATGAAATCAGTTTTGCGAGCATACCGCTATTATTAATTTTGAAGGCAATATTCGGAACAAATGTCCATGAGGTAAAAAGACAGTTCCCAAAGGCGCTGATAGCTGCAAGAAGATCCTGGTCAAGGGCAACCCAGGACGGCTTTGAGCGATAATGAAACTGATTCAGATTTACAGGTCCGGTAACTTCCAAATAGACAAGGTAACCACCGTCAAGGTGACAGGCGCCCCTTGAGGCAGTAGCGTATCCGAGGCCGTGGCCAACTGATGCTCTTGGTTCGTATGCAGGAAATTCAAGTCCTTTTGAATGTGGCGCAAAGTCTTGGCCACCGTATTTTTCTGAGAGAAATTTAACCCCTTCAGACAGGTCTTTTCCGATTCCTTTTCTATTGGCCATAAGCTTAAGGGTTTCAGAAATATTTTCTTTTTTACTAAATTCGATACCTGACTTCCAGATTTCCTTTTCAGAGAGCTCTGCTGCAAACCCTAAAACAGTTCCGGTTGAAACAGAGTCCATGCCCAGAAGGTCCAGTTCATAATTCCAGCGAATAATGGCTTCAAGATCATTAATCAATAGATTGGAACCTAAAAGGCAAAGAATTTCATACTCAGGGCCTTTTTTATTTTCACCGTCAATTTGTACAACTCTGCCGCATCGAATTGGACATGAAGTACAACCGTAGTTTTTGATAATATGATTTTGCAAAAGGGCTTCTCCACCGATCATGTCAGCATGGTCGTAGGAGCCGATTGAAAAGTTTTTTGTCGGTAATGCATTTTTTTTTGAAAGACCTGTAAGAAATGCAGCCGTCCCGTATTTGGGTGCCTGCACCCCGGTTGCCGGGTGACTTTGCAATTGTTTAACCCATTTTTTTAGTGTTGTTTTAAACCCCATTTTATCTTTTAATTGGATTTTAGCATTTCCTGTGGCAAAAAGTCCCTTGAGGTTTTTGGAGCCCATGACAGCACCCATTCCGGTCCGACCATGACTCCTCTCCTGGGACACAATAGTTGCGAATTTAACCCCATTTTCACCGGCCGGGCCAATAACAAGGCGTCCTCCCTTTTTATCTCCCATGGCTTTCTGGGCTTTTTCTGTGTCAAGTCCCCATAAATGATCTGCATTTTTTATAATTATCTTATCGTTGATGATCTCAATATAGACCTTCTCTTTTGCCTTGCCCCGGATAATAATGCCGTCATATCCTGCTTTTTTTAGGAAAATGCCAAAATTGCCGCCGCTGTTGGAATGTCCTATGGCTCCTGTAAGTGGGCTCTTTGCAGAGATGTCATAGCGGCTTGAAGAAGGGGCTCCCGTTCCTGTCAGGGGGGATGTCATGATGATAATCAGGTTTTCGGGAGAAAGGGGATCAATACCCTTGGGCAGCTCATCCCATAGAATTTTTGTACTGAGAAATCTGCCGCCGATGAAAAGCTTGCGGTCTTTGTCACTTATATCATAGGTCGAACATTTTTTTGTACCAAGATGAATGTCGAGAACCTTACCCATATATCCGCCATATCTGCTTTTCATTTCAATTTCCTTTTTTTGGGGCTAACCAGGTTTTAAATTTCCGGGCTTCAATAAAGGCTTCTATTCGCATGATAAAAGGCAGGAATCTGTCCAGAAATTTTAAAACGGAATATATCCGAGAGGGGATGATGGTTTCTCTATTGTTTAAAATGCCTTTGATGACTTTTTGGGAAACCTGTTCAGCCGTTTGACTTGGCCAGGGAAGGGGACTGCCTCCGGCGGCATTGAAAAATTTTGTTCGTGTTGCGATGGGGTAGACTATTTGTAATTTCTGATTTTTGTTCAGCTCATGCCGATAGGCAAGGGCAAACCCATTAAGAGCCGCTTTTGTACTGGAATAAAGGGCATACCCGGCAAGAGGCAAAAAAGCCATGGCACTTGCTGTTGCGACCACCGTGTATGGCTGGGCGCCATGCAATTGTTTCATTTTCTCCGCAGCATAGATCGGGGAAAAGGTGTTAATCTCATATATTTTGTGAATGTGGTCCCAATCTGGTTTGTCGATTTTTTCATAATAGGCAAATCCCGCATTGGCAATAAAGATATCAATACCGCCCATTTTTGATATGGCAAAGTCAAACAGGTTGTCAATGTTTTCAGGTTTTCCCAAATCACATTGATAAGGGAAAACAGTGGCACTGTCTTTAATATGGTTTGTATTCAGGTCCGATGCCGTAATTTTGCAATCAAACATAGAATTTAGATGGTTTAAAATAGCCTGGCCAATACCTGAGTCTGCGCCGGTTATGACAATGTTTTTTTTATTTATTTCCATCGGCAGCCTTTGGGTTTAAAATTTCTTCAAAGTGTTCCGAGGTTAATAAAAAGGCTTCAATTTTGTCTTTTGGAAACCCGCTTATATTATCAAGGATTAGATCAAGGGCATTGTCATCAATTCGTTTTATAAGGGCTTGACCTTTTTTGCTCAGGCTGACGAGAACACTTCTTCGATCTGTCGTGCTTTTTTCCCTTTTGATAAGGTTTTTTTCCTCAAGCTGGTCAGCAAGTCTTGTTGCGGGAAAAATTTTCATCCGCATTTCTTTTGCAATATTGCTGATGGACAGTTTTGGGCTGCGGTTCAAAAATTTCAACAGGTATATCTGTTGAAATGTGAGGCCGAATTTATTCACCTCATATTGCTCAAGTCTGTATACACCCCTGAGGACTTTGAATAGAATAGTTTTAATTGATTCTCTGTCTGTAATATCCAAAGGCATTTGGATGGTCCTTGTTTAAATATTTATCCCCATAACCCAGAATGAAGACGGGTGTAATTTTACCGTAGAAAATTTTATTGCATATTGCAAGCAAATAATTTGCAATATGCAATAAAATGATTTTTGCCAATGGAATAGCTTGAATTTTGAACATTTAAAAATGTTTTACACTAAATTTTAGGTTAATATTATAGCTCCGCTATTTATTATCGTGAATGAATAAAAACTATTTATTTTTTTAAACCATTTTAAGAAGTCAACTCCCCTTATATTTCAGATAATACCGAGGATATCGCAAAAAAGCTAGGTTATGGTTTTTTTTAAAAAGATTAATATTTAAAAAAATATTTGATTTAATACGCTGATATATTAGGTTATATATAAAAAATCTAATTATTTATAAAGTTAAGCAATATTTTTCTTGACATTATAATAGTATGACTTTACTCTTCTTGTTAAAGAAAAGTGTTTTATGGTTTTTTTTAGGGGGAGGCAGGGTTAGACCAGGATATCCTGGCCCCAAAAAACAGGACCCACAGGGTATAGGGAGATAAGCGTATGGCCCACGAACTTGCAGACAGACGCGATGTTGATTTTGTGATCTTTGAGCA
>CAYWNB010000203.1:0-5596 GCA_964459195.1 uncultured Desulfobacula sp. | reverse complement strand
CCGGGTCTGCCCCCAGGAAGAACAATGTGAAGGCCGTTGCATCCTGGGCAAAAAAGGCCAACCCGTTGCCATTGGATATCTTGAAAGATTTGCCGCCGATTATGAACGCAAAAATGGGACCGGTAATGTCCCCTCTGTAAAGGAAAAAACCGGTAAAAAAATAGCCGTCATCGGTTCCGGACCATCTGGTCTCACCGTTGCGGGCGACCTTCTGCTCAAGGGTCATGAGGTTACTATTTTTGAAGCATTCCACAAACCCGGCGGTGTTCTGGTCTATGGAATCCCTGAATTCCGGCTGCCCAAAGAGATTGTGGCATCGGAAGTGGCCACCCTGGAAAAAATGGGGGCCGACATCCAGTGCAATACCGTTGTCGGGGCCTCGGTCACCATTGATGAACTGTTTGAAGAAGGCTATGATGCGGCCTATATTGGTGTGGGAGCCGGCCTGCCAAGGTTCATGAATCTGCCCGGTGAAAACCTGATTGGTATTTATTCTGCCAACGAGTATTTAACCCGGACCAACCTGATGAAGGGATATCTTTTCCCCGAATATGACACCCCCATTGCCCGAGGCAAGAATGTCGTAGTTCTAGGAGCTGGTAATGTGGCCATGGATTCGGCCAGAACCGCCATGCGCCTGGGCGCAAACTCGGTCAAAATAGTTTACAGACGCTCCCGGGATGAAATGCCGGCCAGGGAAGAAGAACTCCACCATGCCGAACAGGAACAAATTGAATTTGTTCTTCTGACCAATCCCACCCAGTTCTTTGGAGACGAAAATGGTCGCCTCACGGGCATGGAATGCCTGAAAATGGAACTGGGAGAACCCGATGATTCCGGCAGAAGAAGGCCTGTTCCCATTGAAGGGTCTGAGTACAAATTCGACTGTGATCTGGTGGTGGTCTCGGTAGGCTCCAATGCCAACCCGCTTTTAACCAACTCCACCCCGAATCTGAACCTGAACCGATGGGGCAATATTGAGGCTGATCCTCTGACCGGAAAAACCTCCAAACCAGGAGTCTGGGCAGGAGGTGATATTGTCACCGGAGCTGCCACGGTTATCCTTGCCATGGGTGCCGGCCGCGCGGTTGCCAACTCCATGCATGATTATCTGACGTTGGGCTGGTAACACACTCTGAAAAAAGTCCGAAAAAAAAACGGGACAATGATATCCTAAAGATATCATTGCCCCGTTTTTTTGAGGTGATACTTGGGTGGCGATTGATTCTTCTCAATACGGATCTTGATTGGGCAACAGTGTTTTCTCTTTTCTTTGTGTATCCAGTTCCTAAAAAATGGTGTGTCATAGTGTAACTAACTTATATTATGTCATTTTTTGATTAGGATTCGGGTTCAACTTCCGAACGGTCAACTTATTTATGTATAAACCTCCCTGTCGCAGATTTTCTGGCAGGACTGTTATTCTCCAAATAAGTGGACTGCCGTACCTTTGGGTCAAAGGATTTGAGGATACCATATATGGTGGTTTGAAAATTATAAAGAAAGCGACCATTTGCAGGGAAAGTCCACAGGATTCCCCCCTCCCTGAAAAGCCCAGATAATAGCCAGTAGTGCTCAGTAAGCTTGATATATTATAGAGTAGAATTTGAAAGAATAGATTATGATGCTGTTTCAGGTCCATAAAATTGAAACTGAACTTAAAGATAGGATCAATTGTTAATTTTAATTAAGTTTACCATTTAATAATATTAGAATTTCTTCCAATTTTTCCAATTGATCTTCCAGTTCTCTTCTTGTTATTTGCACACCGATGTCACCATGTGCAATCGAGTCTCTTGTCGATGCAGCGCTGTCTAAGGTAGCCAGGGACGTTCGCTCCTCTTGTGTAAAAAAGATACCTAAATGATTAAATAGCTTTTCAACCGCTTGAGTTTTATATTTAGGCACTCTATCTTGAGTAAAATTCCGATAATTTATCTCACTTGGATTCTTTTTGTAAAAGGAGACAATTTTACTTAAAGTTAATTCTTCCTCTTTATTTCCAAAAAAACTTCTGGTTAACAAACATACATGTATGTCTGATATGTTTCTTTGCTTAACCTCATCAATATAATGTTCGACTTTGATTTTAATGCTTGCTTCAAACTCAGAAAGCATCATTAACCACATAGCCTTTAATATATATATTTCAATATCTCCTTGAGGCTCCCCATCTCTTCCTCCGAAGTTACTGAGAACACCTAAAATTCTATCCTTTCCGTCCCTCATATTATACAGTTTTCCCTAATATTATCTCCTTTATTTTAGAAACTCTACTTTCTATCATTTTTCCTCCTGCCTGAGAATGAAGGCTTTTTTTAAAATCTTTATCAGTCATTAATTCTTCAAGTTTTTTCTGAAATTGAGATGGTGTCACCTTAATAGGTTTGTCTATGAAATCTGCGAAAGCCAACATTTCTGCATCATATAAAGACCTGTTGGACTTAACTGTCCACGTTTTTGTTTTTTTACTGAGGCTTGAAAAGGCACGATCTTTGAGATACTCATAAACTAAATTTATTGTTGAATCAAATAGCTTTGTATAGATTCTCAGTGCTTTCTTTGAAGGATTTTGATTTTTTCTCATAAAATCAGTTAAAAAAGATGATAAATTTTTAGCACGTTTATAGCCACTATCATGATATGCAAAGAAACGAAGAACCAACTCTTCATGAGCCATATTTTCTTGGTCACTTTTTAACCTTAAATTTAACATTTTTTTAAACAAAGGTCTAAGCGCTAATTCTTTCAGCAAAGCATTAAATGGACCTCTCAACGTATTATTCCTAATTTCTTGAGGTGTTAATTGTACACTGCCAAGGTTCAAACGTTCAAAAACTTCAAATTTAATTTCTTCATCCGACTCGTTCAAAATTACAATTGCTCGGATAGATCTTTTCCTAATTTCATCTCTATCCTTTTGTGCCAGTTCTGAATATTTTTTGCCGTTAACATCTCCTCTGATTTCTAATCCCTTTAAAGCGAATTCATCATTTAGAAATCGATAAAAAGTATACAAGCGTTGTTGACCATCGATTACTTCGTACTTTAATGTTTCAGCTTGCTCTGCAAAATAAATTACGGGAATGGGAATATTTAATAGAAGTGATTCTATTAGCCGTGAGCATTTATTCTCTGTTTTATCATTTGCAAGCCAAACATAGTTTCTTTGATAGTCTGGGCTTAAATCAATATCTTTCGCCTCAATCTTAGTAACTATATCTTGTACTGAGTAGTCATATGGTTGCGCTATTATGCGGCGAGGTGTTTTTTTTGAGCTCATAATTTTTACCCTAAAAAATTGATTTTAATTAAAATAATCATTGAAATAATTAAATATCAGTATTTAAAATCTCTGTAAAGCGATATTCAAATTCAACTTAACGAGCAAATGTATATTTAATATGGATTAAGATTCCATTACTGTATATTGGAGATAAAGAGAACGCGATATCCATTGTGATACGGAGCGGACTTTATGATTTTTCTCCCCCAGAGTCAGATTTTATTAAAAGTGTTGGAATTTCCGAATCAAAATCTGACACAATATCTTGTGGTTGGAGGAACTTGTATTTGGCCTACCGAAAATCAACTTATTACATTGAATACCACCGTGAAAAGGGTTCCCCCAAAATCATGTAACTAATATATTTTGTTGATATAGTGAGTTCAAAAAATATTCTAATTCATAATAATATTATTTAGTATCTATTATTCCGTTTAAATACCGAAGGGTTGACAGAAGATAGATCTGTAACGATTCAAACAGCTCCTGGATCTCCACATATTCATCTGTTTGGTGGGGCATATGCCGGGGCCCGGGTCCATTGACCAGGGAGGGAATCCCCTTTAAGTCCCTTAAAAAAGTTCCGTCCGTGGCGCCGGGAACACCATTGTAAACAGGATCCTTGCCCGTGATATCTTTGTAAGCCCCTGCTGCAGCCCTGACAATGGGTTCATCTCTTTCCATGCTGACCACGGGTTTATCTGCAATGAACTCGATCTGGGCACAAAAATCAGGATCATCTTGTGCCAACTGGTCGAGGATTTCCTTCAATTGCTGTCGTATCTTTCCATGATCCTGACAGGGGGTGGTCCGAATGTCCAGATATGCTATAGACTCCGACGGCATGACATTCAACTGTAGCGGTTCTCCCGGCGGTGGTGTCTGCACCACCGTAAAGGTGACCGATGGCCATCCTAAAAACTCGTCCTTGCCGCATCGCTTGATTTCCACTTTTTCAAAGGCATCAAAGGCCAGAATAATCCGTGCCAATCGAACATTGGTATTAATTCCGGTCAGGGGCATGGCGCCGTGGGCCATTTTTCCTTTTACCCTGACAATGGCCCGCAAAGCCCCTTTCATACTGATACACAGCTGATTTTCTTCCGGTTCTGATACCAGACAGGCGTCCACATCATCTGCGTGTCCCCGTTTGATATAGTCCTGAATTCCGATCATAAACTCCTCTTCATCGCAGACGATTCCCAAGCGCATCTTTCCCTTGAAATCAACCTTGGATTTCATCATGGCCTTGACGGTCAATAAATTAACGGCAAGACCTGCCTTCATATCGCAGGCGCCCCTGCCGTAAATTTTCCCGTCTTCAATTTCCCCGCCAAAGGGGTCATGCTGCCACAGATCTCGGTTGCCCTCGGACACCACATCTGTGTGCCCCTCAAACATCAGGCAGGGGCCGGGTTTGCCCGAATCAATGGTCAAAATAATATTCTCCCTGCCCGGAATCACCTCTTCAATCAGGGGGTCTACCCCAAGTTCCCTGAAAATCCACGCCTTAATAAACCGGACAACTCCGGCCTCGGTATTCCCGGTTTCAGGACGAATCACCGAATCTATCCGGACTAAATCCTGGGTCAAACCGATTAATTCGTCCCTGTCAATAAAGCTGAGCAGTCTTGCTTCCGTCTCTGTGATCATGGGCCTTTCCTTCAAATAATAAAAACTGTTTACAATGAACATATATCTGGCAAGCGACACGGATTAAAAAAAGGCCGGATGCTATTCAATTAATTTTTTTAAGGCCTCCAGGGTTTCATCGGCCATACCAAAGCAGTGTTCTGCACTGGGAAAGGATTGGGTGCTGACCTCCTGTTTATAGGTTTTTAACGCCTCGATGATGGTGGGTCTGATCTGGGCATATTGTTTGACAAATTTGGGGGTAAATTTATCAAACAACCCCACCATGTCATGGGTGACCAGTACCTGGCCGTCTACATCGGGGCCGGCTCCTATACCGATCACAGGAATATGAACCGCCTGGGCAATCAATTGGCCGAGGGGGGCTGGAACCGCTTCAACAATGATGGAAAAGGCACCGGCATCTTCCAGGGCCTTGGCATCGTCGATGATGCTTTTGGCGGCCATTGCATCCTTGCCCTGCATCTTAAATCCGCCAAGGGCGCTTGCGGTCTGGGGGGTCAGACCGATATGCCCCTGAACAGGAATTCCCGCCTTTACAATGGCTTTCACCGTGGGGGCAAAATCAATCCCGCCCTCAAGTTTAACCACATCGCACCCCCCTTCTTTCATCAGGCGACCGGCATTGACAATGGCCTCCCGGACAGAGGTGTTGTA
>CAYWNB010000202.1:0-5643 GCA_964459195.1 uncultured Desulfobacula sp. | reverse complement strand
AAAAATATCATATAGAACACCATATTTAGGATGCCATATTGACATCAATTCCATTTCACTTTTGCAATATTGACATCTCATGGGATCTATCCCACTGATCTCCTTATATCTTGCTCGATATTTTTTCTGTTTTACTATTTGATAGGCCCCTTTGATTACTCGGCCTATTCGCTTTATCCCGTTCTGAATCACTTCAGACCATTTCTTATACGTTCTGGTTGCCTCCAAACCGTAATACCTTACACGTTGGAAACCTTTTGGCATAATGTGCTGAACCATACGGCCAATAAACGTATACACAGGTACTTTCTCAAATTTCTTCGACTTGGTTCGATGGTCTTTATACCAGTATTCCACAGTCTGCCCATCGTAATTTACTATCCGCCTGACTGCTATCGGAGGAGAAGCCACATACTTGGCCAAATATCCTGCTAAACCTCTGCAGGATTCCGGTACACTCCCTTTGCTGACATTTGCAACAAGTCCTTTGGGATATTTCTTCCATAACACGTTTAAAAGCTGATTAATTTCTGATGATTTAAAATATGCTTTCAACCAGTTGAACAAATGGTATTGCCATTTCTTATGAATCATCTCATATTTGAAATAGCCTAAATCATGCCAACCTTTTTCTTCGGTGCTTATGCCACCGCTTGTCATTATAATATGTAAATGGGGATTATATCGCCCTGACCGCCCATGGGTCTGAACAACGACTATAGTACCTATTTTTAACTTTTTTCTTTTTACCACACCGACAACATCTTCCAAACATTCAGCCCCACATTTCATAAAACCTGACAGTAAATCTTTATTAAAACGCTCTTTGAAAAATACTGGTCTTAATTGTTCCGGCAGCGTTAATACTATGTGCCTGTATATCACACCAGGATGCAGCATCCTACTTACTTGGCTGACAAAGTTGTCTACGTATTGCTTGGCGCATGAAAGACAAAAACAACTTTTACAACTGAATGGAACTTTCCTCCTATCCCGGCCACAATACATGCAAATGTACTCGCTATAACCGTTGGAAGCATCTCTACAGCCAAGCATTTTTTGAACCGGTATCTCGTATTGGTCAATGTCATATTTGGGATGTGCTTTTTTGAAGTTTTCCCAATGATCGCTGAAGATTGATTTAAAAACATCATTATCTGGAAAATTTGATTTCCTATCAGATAACCAGCTCATTACATCATTTAAACATATTTTTTCCGATATCACCATAATTGAATGATATAATGGGACAAAATGGAAATTCCTATACTTTGAACTTAAAAAATTTTCATGGCGTAAACAGGCAGCGTCATGAATAAAGAACACCTGGAAATAATAGGCATCCAGGGTCTTTCCAAGACGTTTACCACCCAGAAAGGAGATCAATTCCTTGCAGTGGATAACATCAGTCTGAAGATCTTTAAAAATTCCTTTACCTGTATTGTAGGTCCCTCCGGCTGCGGAAGATCAACCATCCTGCGCATCGCAGCCGGTCTTGAACAAGCTTCGGCAGGAACGGTTCATTATGCTGCCTCTCCGGTAACAAAACCCTGTGCTGAAATCGGGCTCGTGTTCCAGGAATATTCTCTTTTCCCCTGGATGACGGTTCTGGATAATGTGGCTGCAGGGCCTGAGTTTGCAAATGTTGACAAAAAAAAGCGCCACCATGATGCCATGGACTACATTTCAATGGTCAACATGGAGACGTTTAAGGACGCATACCCCCATGAGCTTTCCGGAGGAATGCGGCAGCGGGTTGCCATTGCAAGGGCCTTGGCCAATGAGCCGGATGTACTGCTCATGGACGAACCCTTTGGCGCACTGGACGCCCACACCCGTATCCTGCTCCAGCAAGAACTGTTACGGGTGTGGGAGCTGACCCATAAAACCATTGTCCTGGTTACCCATAGCGTGGATGAAGCCGTGTTTCTGGCCGATGAGATTCTGGTCATGTCCTGCCGCCCTGGGCAGATCCGTAAAACGATTCAGGTGGGCATGGAACGTCCCCGGAGCCGGGCCAATCCAAAATTCGGAGCACTGACAGATGATATTCTCAGGGAACTGGGCGCTGGGATGGTAACATCACAACCCTAACTCGCAAAAAGGCCCGCCAGGTAAATCCACTTCTCTTTTCAACGTCGAAAGCATTAAATTTGGTTTTTAACACCTCAACGGTAATCCCCAAATAATAGTTGTCCAATATTTTCGAAATTAACTCATTAATAAAATTAGTCTGTGGAATCTAATGATAATTTGCCCCAACCACAATATGCGGTATGGGACGGCGATTCAGAGAAACGGAGAGCTATGAATAATATTCTGGGCCTTTAAATCCAGCCTTGTGGGACAACATAAAGAGTGCTCCCCCTTACTAAAGAAATTTTCCAGTCGAAAAATAAAAATAGCTTAACTTCAAAAATACAATATTGGGGGGTATCAGAATCGTTTGTTTCAATGATTTTTGGGTTCGGCCTGTTTCAAGCCCAATCCAACCGTTTCCACATCAATGCCTAATGCTGCGTTTAGCAAACGGTTATTCGGTCACCGGGTTTTTAATATTGATCTAATTTTTTGGTTAGTAAATCCTTTTCTTTCTCCAATACTTTGAATTTTCTTTTGCAACTATTAATCTCTGTTGTAATTTTTTTTATTTTAAACTCTATTTCTTGTTTTTCTATATATTTCTCTCCACGCAATTCAATTGCAATAGCTTTAACTTCTCTTCGCAGCAACCTGAAATACGGATTTCCATGAGCATAATTTTTTTTGTACTGTAGCTTACCCGCTTTCATCGCTTCGATTATTTCAGCCTCTTCAAGGCCAAATTCTTTGCAAGCATTTTTGTGACTTAATGTTTCTCCTTGTTGTGTCCAGAGAGCTTGTGACATTGTTACTAATCTCCGTTTATCTTCCAAAGGTAAATAATTTAACCCCACATCATGATAAGTATAAAAGTCAAGTTAACACCTGGCCTAATTTTTCGTGAAATTTTTGTTTTGGATATTTTCTGTATCTGCAAAAAATTGAGATGGATGGAAACTTTGAACATGGATAATTATTGTTGAGTTTGAATTTTAAGAAAAAGGCAATCAATTGATCTACCCGTCAATCCTCAAAGTGGATAGAGAATTCTGACATTTTATGAGTACGCACAATTAAAAGCAAACGATGGATTGCCTTTAATCAATCCCCTGAATATGTCATATCAGAATAGAATACCAGATCCTGATGTAATATTTCATTCAGACCAAGGAATTCAATATGCTATTGAAATATTTTATAACCGTAAAAGGAGACATCCTTATTTATAGGACTTGTAAGCCCACTGGATTTTGAATATAAATATAACCAGAAAACATACGAAAATGCAGCATGACTTTGTGCCTACAAAAAGCAAGAAAGATTAGAATAAGGAAAGTAAAAATTATGGTGCAGAAAAAGGCAGCTTGGGTTCTGTATTATTCCAACTCCGGTAATACCAAAAAACTGGCGGATCTGGCGGAAGAAACGTTAAAAAATTGCGACTGGGGGGTGGAAACAGCCTCCTTAATGGATTTTGATCCGGTTGAGATGAAAAAGCCCGGGTTGGTGCTTCTGGGGACCCCTGTCCATTTCTGGGCGGTTCCGGACATGGCTCAGAAAAGGATCGCCAGGCTTCCTAATTTATCAGGGGCAGCAGGCTTTGTTTTTTGCACCTTTGGAAACGTGTTTTCCAGCCAGGTCCCTTATGTGCTGGCCCGGGAATTGGAAAAACGGGATGCAAAAGTTCTGGGTGGCGCTTCCTTGGTGGTACACCACAATTTTATGGACGGAAAAGGTAAATGTCTGGGTGAAGTGTACCCGGAATTTGGCAAGGGCCAGCCCGATGATGCCATGCTTGCCAAGTTTGTCGGAGCCGTCAAAATTATTGCAGAAAAAGCCGGAAAAGGAGAACTTTCCGGCTTTGATATAAAACGCCTCAAGTCCCCCAACCCGCTCCTGACTTTTTTGGACCGGTTCCTTCCTGTAACGCTGGAGCTCAAATCTCTGGCCCCTGTGCATTTCGATGTCTCCAAATGCTTGGACTGTGATTTATGCCTCAAAAACTGCGACACAAAATCCATCACCAAAGGACTTGACGGGGTCAAAACAATCAATCAGAAGACCTGCAAACGCTGCTATACATGCGCCCGGGAATGTCCTGTTGGAGCCATGACCGTCAACTGGGCCAGGAACGAAAAAATTTTGCGCCTTGCCAAAAAAATAGTCAAAAATCCTGGGCCAAGGATCATGGTTTAGTGGATCGAAATTACCCGAAATTGAAGTGGATTGTTCATTAAAACAATTTTGATGTAAAAGGTACAATCGGGCGTCTCAACTGGCAGATTCTTTACAAGCTCAAAATTTACTGTTAGTGATTAAGGGAATATGGACTTGATCCAGTTATATTAAAAAATATGGGATTTTAAATGGGTATATTAGACAAAAAAGAATGCTTTGGTTCCCAGGGTAATGATATGTTGTATGGTGATTCTCCAGATAAGTGTCTGGATTGTGATCTATTTGAGAAATGTCATAAAATAACCGTTTCTGTATCCCTTCAAAGTATATCCACTGCCATGGATCTATTTATTCAAAATGGGCTTACATCTGGTTTTCTTAAAGGATTCCAGGAGCTTGAAAAGATAAATGAACTGAAATTCAAAAAAGCACCTGAAAGGGATAATTAAAGAGAAAATCAGAATGAACGAAACAAAATTAATTGGAAAACTGAAATTGATAGAAGCTCTTTTTGCAGGGGCAACGACTGAAGGTGAGAAAGATGCAGCCTTTAATGCTTTGCAAAGAATAAAAGAACGGCTAAAAGAGATTCAAAAAACTGATCCTCCTGTTGAATATAAATTTACCATGTCGAATATGTGGTCAAGAAAGCTGTTTGTGGCACTTCTCAGGAGATATGACATAAAACCTTTTCGTTATTACAGGCAAAGGCAGACAACGGTGATGGCTGTGGTTTCAAAAACTTTTGTTGATGAAACCCTCTGGCCAGAGTTTGAAGAATTCGATAAAATCCTTGAGTCATACCTTGATGATATTACAAATAAAGTGATTTCTGAAGCTATTCATGATGATAGTTCAGAGGCAGAGGTTGTAAAACAGATCAATTAAAAAAGTGGTATTACGTTGAAAGGATGAATCCCCCAAAAAATAGCTATGGAAACCCAGGATTATTATCAAATATTAAATGTTTCAAAAGATGCCGATATGACGCAGATAAAAAAAGCGTATCGGGATCTGGCAGTTAAATATCATCCGGATAGAAATATGGATGACCCTGCTGCCCTTGATACGATGAAACAGATAAATGAGGCTTATGCTGTATTGTCTGATTCAAAGAAAAGGCAGGATTACGATTCTTTGCGGAAGCAATATGGTTCTGCTGAAGCATATACGCAGTTTCGGCACAGTTATTCTGACCAGGATATTTTTAAAGGAACCGATATTCAAAAAGTGTTTGATGAGCTGGCTCAGTCTTTTGGGTTCAGAAATTTTGGCGATATTGTTCAACAATTTGATGGTGCTAGTAAAAAATTTGAGTTCAAAGGATCTAATTTTTCTATGAGAGGCGGATTCTTTTTTGGAACCATGAATTTTGGCAAATCT
>CAYWNB010000201.1:0-5650 GCA_964459195.1 uncultured Desulfobacula sp. | reverse complement strand
GATACCGGCTTTTTTGCTGGTATAGTTTGAACAATATAACGATGAATGAAAATATACAACCTACGGTTACCCACTTTCCCAATATTTCGGGTTTATCTTGACGCAATATGAATGATTTTATTCTGGCTTGTCCAGGTCAGGGTTTAGTTCAAAAGTTTTTAATAGTTTTCTTGATTTTTTTGCCCGATCAATTATATCTTTTCCGCTTAATGGAGTCATGGGATGATAGGAGAGGCAAAGTGGAGATTTCACCTTAACGACTTTTTCAATACTTTCCGAAGAGAGATAAAACATGCCTGTTTTTAAATTGGGGACATCTGAGCCAGAACCCCTTCTTAATTTAATTTGATCGACAATCACGTCTATTGCAGCAGGAGAATTTGCTTTTCCATAAAAATGAGTTGTACAGTTTGCAATAATATTGTGATCAATACTTTTGGGTGCCTGGGTCGCAAAAATAATTCCAAGACCGTATTTTCGTGCCTGGGCAGTCAGCCTAAGAAGGCTATCTTTGCAGAAGGAGCCTTTCCCTGATGGTACAAAATCCTTTGCTTCATCTATAACAAGCAGACCTGTTATGGGCCTTTCCACCGGAGCGGGGTTCTTTTTTATCCATGTAAAAAGGGTCATGGCCAGCTGATTGATAAATTGCTGCTGAACTGATAAACTTGCCAGCCCGCCCAAATTAATCACTGAGATACAACTTTTATCCAAAGCCTTGTCCACAAAAAATAATTTTTGGGGATCAAGGATACTTCCTGTGGATTTCAATAAGACATTTGTTTGAAGTTCTGATTTTAGGCTATCAGACATTTCAAGGGCAAGTTTTTCGGCTTTTGTCATTCCTCCGCCTGCATCGATTGGAAGGTTTGATAGAAGTTCAATAAATTCTTCCAGGCCCTGCATTTCGTTATTTGCAAAATATTTTAAAGCTGCAGATAAAACACCAACTTTGTTCTTTGCTTTTTGAGAATTACCCGGGGCAACAATATTGACCATGGATTCCCGTGTTATGGCGATGGCATTCTCCAGCTCGTCCACATCATTGATCAAAGATGAAAGATCCGGTATGGCCTCTAAATTTAAAGGATTTCCCTTTTGTACACCTGGTGTCCATATTATGGTTTCTGTCTCTTTGAAATACCGTTCTAACTTTTCAAGATCATTTTCTGAGTGGTCCTGGGGTTGCTGGGGCCATTTATCCCCCATTCGGGACAGATCATTGGCACAATCAATCACAATGGAAGGTATACCAATCAAAGCGGCTTCTTCCACAAGCCTGCGTACAAGCACAGTTTTTCCGGCACCGCTTCCCGCAAGCACAGCAATATGTTTTGTTAAATCCTGGGCAGAAATAGAAATCTCATCCTTGGGTTTATTTGCAATCATAACCTGTCCAAGGGGCAGTTTTACACCTTCTATGGGGTTTATTATAATGACAGGTTCAATAATGTCTGTATTCGTATCTGTAATTGTGACCTTTTCGTTTCTAGAAGAATGCGCATCACTATTATTTTTATCTTTTTCAATGGATAAAGTCTTATCCTCTTCTCTTTGATTTGATTCAAATATTTTAAACATGCCCGGAAACCCATCTTTGAAAAATGAAAAACCAGATACAACTCTTTTTCCCCGTATCCATCTATTAAAATTCGGGGCACTGTTTTTGATCAACTCCTGCAAAGCGTATAAGGATCTTAATTCATCTTCGGAAATCTGGCAAAAACTGCCCCCTGAGGTTAGGAATTTGTCTGTAATTTCCTTGGTTTTTGCCCCAGTCGGAACTTCATTGTTTCGAATAATAATTAATTTTCTAAACTGTAAATTTCGATCTATTCCAGAGGTTGTTATGGCAGCCTTTAAACGATTTTGATAAGCAATTGCATTTGTTTTTAAAAGCGCCCTTAAACAATAATGCTCTTCCCTTTCATCTTCACTTGTAAATGTAAAACGAAAGCGAACATGGAGAAAGCTAAAGGATTTTTCTCCGGAAAAATTTGGATCAATGGAGACATTTATATTATCTGGTAATTTATTCTCCTTAATTAAACATTTACAAGCATTTTCCAGGAGATCATCCATCACCGTATCTTCTTTTTTTTCATCCAGAAGATCATCCAGAAGAGCTTCTTTTTTTAAGATCTGGAATTTTTCTTCCAATTCTGGAAAATCTATGTGTTGGATAATGACGGGTTTTACTGGTGGTATAATAAATGATTCTAATTCCGAAATTTTGTTTTCAGCAATACATGTTTCAATATGCCTGTGACATCTCTGAAGAATCTCCCTTGGGAACAAACCGTTACTGGTTTTAAAACACTCAGTGGCAAAAGGCCAGGTTTGATATGGTGGCTTAAACCCTTTCTCTGCGTAGGTTAAATTGAGTCGTGTGGAGATAATTTTCGAGGCAATATTTTCTTGTTTTAAGGGTTGGAGTTGTTTAAGTGTTTTAAACCTTGCCTTATTGGTGGCCAGTGTTTTCTCTGAAATAATGTGCCAGGTGGCTTCAAGGCATGAAACCAGCACCAGGGTTCTCTTTGTAACTGGGTCAACCAGGGCACTGAGTCCACTTGCAAACTCCTCAATAATTGAAAGTGAGATGTTTCTTTCCCTGGTAAACTCATCCGAATCACATCTGCTGGCATAGTTGTGCTGGGCGACAATGGGATCCATTTGATCAATGGCCAGGATCACTGCCGTGTATGTACTCATCAGCCAGGAAAGTGCCTTGACAATTGTTTTAGCAGGCTGTGCAGAGGTTGTGAATTTAAACCTCTCTTTATCACCATCTTCTATGCCAATTCCCTGGAGCCAGTTATACCCTATATCAGATATTTCAAAATTATCGGAATTCAATAGTATAACAGCACGAATAACATCCTGATAGGAACGTATTTTATCCCTGTATATCTTATATAGATTTTTGATGATTACATTGATAGCTTTTATTGTATGTTCAATATTCTGGGATGCAAGTTGTTTTACTAATTTTCGTACTTGTAAGTTGCTCTTTTTTGATATCTTCTTCACAAGTTGTTCCAAGAGAATTTGAGCCTGTGAGATATTATTCTGATAGGGTTTTTCCAGGGAATCAAGAAAGGCTAAGAGTACCGTTTCCCAAAAGTCTCGGACACCTGTCATATCAACCATAATAAAGCCTGCATTACGTTGGGCAGCCTCTTTTCTTAAACTACGAAGAAAATGGGTTTTTCCCGATCCACCCTGGCCCACAAGAATGGTTCCCAAAGGAGACAGATTATCATTTTTTCTTTTCAGTTTTTCAAGGCCCTGGAGAATCTCTTGTCGAATGTTTTCATGCAAATCAGGGATATGGTAATTTGAATCCTTCCAGACACTATCAGTATGTTCAACCCAGTCAAAATCAACGCTCGCTAAAACATCCAAGGGCTTAGTTGATTTTTTCATCTACTCTTATCCATATAGAGGATATGTCTTTTTGACTCTCCTATATTTATGGAAGCATCCTCATCTTTTTGGGTAATGGAGTGGGAATCATCCAGTTTAAAAAGGGTAATTTCTCCCCTATTCTGCATATCCAGTAATAATTTGTCTAAAGTATTCCGATCTACATCTTTTAATAATTCCCTCAACTCATGCAATCTGACCCTGACGTTCCACTTTGAGTTTGCAGCTTTATAGTAAGCTGTCCTTACGATATCCTCAAGGTTACCTTCTTCATCAGCTTCAATTGAGCTTTCAGAAATTTCGTTCTCTTTCCCGGTAGCACATAATATATCGTAGAGAGAAACTTCACTGCTCTGCATATAGCGTTTTAATTTTAACAACAAGGCTATCAGGGCAGGTTTAAATGCCGTACTTTTCGTTGATAGATCAACATCAAGATTCCCATGGGCCCAAAGCCACCCTTCTTCAGAGAGAGTACAATAAAGTGCAAGGCTTCCCTTGGGAGTCTTTCTTTTCTCCTCTTCTATCAGCCCCTCTTTTACGAGCTCTTTTCTAAGGGAAACCGGTGCCAGCCTTGGCTTAATATCAGACATCCATGCGCCATCATTTTCAAATAACAGATTAAGCATAAAAAGATTTTGCATGGGCTTTAGTTTAATAGTCATTTAAAGTTCCTTTTTTTAAGTTTTTTTACGACAAAAATTCACAACATCACGAATCCTATCAATGGAAGAATCAATCTCTCCCATCACTTCATCATGGGGTAGTCTTAAGACAGTATAGCCTTTAATTATTAATTCATAATCCCTGAAGCGATCTTTCTTAAAGGAGGACTTTGAACTGTGGAATGTAAAGCCATCAACTTCAATAATACAAAACCCTTCCTGCCACAGGAGATCCACAAAATAATGATTACCCCGAATGGTTGAAACTCTCTGATTAAATTTAAATAAGCCGGCCAGCTCTTTATCCTTTTCAAGGTACTCTGAAAGTTTTTGTTCTCCGGGACTAAAGGGATGGGGCCTTCCTTCAAAGGGCCAGATACCATGTTTTCGTTCTTCTTTTTCCGGTATCTCTTCGTTACTATATTTCTTTTCGGCTATAACCGATTTATAAAGAATAGTTTCCAGTTCCTTCTGGTTTTGATACCTTTCAGGAATTAAAACTATAAACGATGCCTTGGTCTCCTGCAAACACCATTCAATGGCTTTTGCAAATCCTATAAGCCTCTCTTTTCTATGTACTAAATCTTCAAGGCAAACAATAAATACAAGATTATCGGGTTCTATGGCTAAAGCCAGCTGAGCCGCATGAATATTGGAAGAGAAACTACTATACAGTGGTATTTTTTTTTCAAGACAACATAATATGGAATTCTTTAACCATCTTTTTGAAATTCGCTTCACATATTTATCCTGTTTGTTTAAAAAATGTGAAGTGAAATTATCAGCTAAATAATTGTCGCTGTTTGATACAAGAACCTGCTCTCCATACCACACCGGCCATATTTCGTAAGCAGCGTTTGCAAGGGTGAGCACCAAATCATCAATCAGAGTATTAACCATAGGGATCTTTGATACTGTATGTGAAACCACCGTTTTTTTGTCAAATACGCTAGATTGCACAAACTGTAATTCAGATAAAAGTTCAGATGTATTATGGCAAATAATAGATTGAAGCTTCCTATCATTTATTTTTTGCAGACACTTTGTTAACATTTTTTCTCTCATGCTTTAATGATTCTATAATGACAATCATGTAATCTTTAATGCAATTTTTACGTGATTGTCAAGTTATTAAAGGATGTGGCACTGGTGCCCTTCAATAGGTATCCTATTGTATTGAAAATACACTGTAAATAGTGTTGACAGTTCCAAGAAATATTATAAATACGGGCAACCTTCAATTGATAGGATGAGGAGTTGATTATCAGAAGTCCTAGGGAGGGAGTAACAGTAATGAAAGCGGAGTATCGCCTGACACCAAAGGAGCAGATTCAACTAGGAAGAATTCTGACAAATCTCCGGTAAAATTCAAACGGGCCAATCTGGCCAGCATAAAGCATGATGTCCCGACTCTTAAGCATGAACCAGGATTTATCATGCAAGTTGGTCCGTGGGAACGTTAAGAATATGAAATTTCATGGGCCTGGTTGTAAATATTTCGATTGTAAAAACTGCACAAAAGCTTTTCCGAGTCGGCATGACGCTATAATGGCCGGGTA
>CAYWNB010000200.1:0-5669 GCA_964459195.1 uncultured Desulfobacula sp. | reverse complement strand
CCCACGGCATCAATTTCATCAATAAAGATGATACAGGGTGCATTTTTTTTGCCCTGGGCAAACAAGTCCCTGACCCGGGAGGCACCCACCCCCACAAACATTTCAACAAAGTCAGAGCCTGAAATGGTGAAAAAGGGAACCCCTGCTTCACCGGCCACTGCCCGGGAAAGAAGGGTTTTGCCGGTGCCGGGATTGCCCACCAACAGCACTCCTTTGGGAATCCGGCCGCCCAGCCGGGTAAATTTGTCCGGGGTTTTTAAAAATTCGACCACTTCTTCCAGCTCTTCCTTGGCCTCATCTATTCCTTCCACATTGGCAAAGGTGACCTTTTCTCCCTTGTCATCCATGAGCCGGGCCCGGCTTTTTCCAAAGGACATGGCTTTTCCGCCGCCTCCGCCGCCCTGCATCTGGCGCATGAAGAAAATCCAGACCCCGATGAGAACAATCATGGGCAGCCAGGAAACCACAATGGACATGAGCCAGGAGGACTCTGCCGGCGGTTTGGCCTTGATGGCAACCCCGCTGGTTCTTAATGACTTGATCAGGTCTCCGTCTTCCGGCGCAAAACTTTTATATTTGCCGCCGTTGCTGTCGGTGACATATAATTCTTGTCCCTGGATCACCACATCCTGAACTCGGCCGTCTTCCACCATTGACAGAAATTCTGAATACCCTACTTCTGGCTGTCCTACCTGCTGCTGGTTGAAAATATTATAGAGCATGACCATCATCAGGACAATCACCATCCACAGGGAAATATTTTTATAGAATTGATTCAAAGTGTTTCCTCTCTTTTCCGTTTCTTTTTTTTTAAGTTGATGGAATCAATAAAACTCCAAATATATATAAACATAAAATCCGAATATACAAGAAAAAGTTTTTCAGATTTTTTCCTTTAGATCCTTTGTTTCATCCCGTTTGAACCGCTTTTGAGCTTTCCCCAGTTCCCTTAAGGGGAGGGCTTCTTTTTGAAGCACCAGGTGTTCCCGGGTCCTGTAGATTCGGATTTGGCCTGGCAGATCAATGCTTTTGCCGGATTCTGACTTGTCCATAATGGCAAGAATATCCTGGATATGGGACAGGGTGATCCGTCGGAGATCTTGTTTGACCCGGGCAATGGCCAGGCGAAGGACCCGGTTGACAAGGGCCGGATGGTGTTTGATCAGGTTGGGGATTAACAGGGTTAGATGGGTCTTGTTTTGTTCTATGGTACAGACCTTCAATGCCTGGGCTGCCTGGTTCGTCAAAAATTCTTCTTCCTGACGGAGGATGTGACTGAGCCGGTCCAGGCTGGATTTTATCTCCGGATTAAATTTTTGCTCAAGCAGGGGGATTAAATTGTGACGGATTTTATTGCGCAGATAGGATTCGTCTGTATTGGAAGAATCCAGCACAAAGACCTGCTCCTTCGCCTTTAAAAAATTTAAAATTCTGGCCCTGGGCAGTTGAATCAGAGGCCGGATAAACCGGTTTTCCCGAACCGGAGGGATCCCGGTCAGACCTTTGAGGCCGGATCCCCGCAGCAGGTTCATGAGGACCTGTTCGGCATTGTCATCCTGGTTGTGGCCCGTGGCAATTTTTGTAAACCCCTGGGTGTCTGCTATTTTTGTAAAAAAAACATACCGGGCATTACGGCCAGCTTCTTCAATTGAGAGGTGTTCTTTTTTTGCCAGGCGCCTTATATCTCTGGTTTCGCTGAAAAAGGGCAGGCCCAATTCACAGGACAGTTTTCGAACAAAATTTTCGTCCCTTTGGGCTTCCTCCCCCCTCAGATCGTGGTTCAGGTGGGCAATGCCAAGGGTCAGGTCAAGGCCCGGTGTCAGGTAGGCCAGAACCCGTACCAGGGCTACGGAGTCAGGGCCTCCGGAAACACCGGCCAGAACCGCATCCTTTTTTTGAATCATGCCAAATTGGGAAATGGTTTCAAAAACCTCCCTGAGAAAAAGGGCGTACCGGGTATCGGAAGTTTCTGTCCAGGTCATATAGCAACCTTGGGGCAGGCAAACAGAGGGTGGGGGGATGTTTTCATCAGCCCTGCCCTGTCAGCATATTCAAAAAAGGTGGTCACGGCTGTGATTCCTTTGTCCCCGAGATCCTTTGAAAATTTATTGACATAAATCCCTATATGCTTCTGGATCACATCCTCCTCCATTTCCTGGGCATATTCTTGGATATACGCAGCGCCCAGGGTGGGATGCAAAAAGCCATGGTCAATGGATTCTCCTATCAGGGTCTGTATTTCCAACGCCCGGGCCGGATCCATGGAGCGTTTAACGGCAATACAGCCCAGGGGAATGGGCAGGGAGGTTTTGTCCTCCCACCACTGGCCCAGATCGGCTCGCATCTCAAGGTTCATGTTCTGGTATACAAACCGGCCTTCATGGATGATCACCCCAAAGTCTGCTTTTTTTCCCATCACAGCCGGCATGATACGTTCAAAGGGCATGGGAATGATCGTGGTTTCAATTTCCGGGAACAGGTCCGCCATATAAAATTTGAATAAATGGCAGGCAGTGGTGCCCATACCCGGGACAGCGATCACTTGTTTGCCGGGGGGGTACTTCCCCTTATCATCCTTTTTATCAGATAGGGTCCGATTGGGCAGGGAAATGATTAAAGGACCGCATCCCATGCCGAGAGCTGCCCCAGTCCGTAACAGGGCATATTTGTCCAGAAGATTCCCCAGGGCGGCAAAGGAGAGCTTGGTAATGTCATAGACTTCCTTGGCGGCATTCTGGTTCAGGGTTTCAACATCCTCAAGCACAATGTTAAAGTCCATCCCCCTGGTGTCAATCAAGTGTTTGGCTATGCCTTTAAATATAAAGGTATCATTGGGGCAGCTTGAATAGGCTAACGTATATGTTTTTCTGTTTTTCATATCTTTATTAATACCAGTTTTCTCGGGTTGAATGCAATGTGAATTTATAGGGCCCCGGCTTTGCAGCAATTAAATATCCCCGGGTGCATTGAACTATAGGAAGAAAGCCCCAAATATGATAATAGATAATTTGAGGACTATGCCTTGTCCAAGGAGAAATCGCAATAGGAGGGTCATACTAGCATGCAGGGATTTTATAACCAGATTTTAACCATTGATCTGACCGACAGAACCAGTGAGATACAAGTTATAGACGAAAATATATATGCGACATATCTGGGGGGAAAAGGACTTGCCTCCTGGCTGCTCTTTGAGCGGAACCCCAAGGGAGTTGATCCCCTGTCTCCGGACAACCACTTGATTTTTGCCACGGGTGCTGTCACCGGAGGCGTTACCTGGGGGGCTTCCCGGTACGGAATTTTTACCAAGTCCCCTCTGACCAGGCTCTATGCGGAATCCTATTCCGGGGGCCGGGTGCCGGAAGCCATCAGTGCCACGGGCTTTGATGCCATTGTTCTCAAAGGCGCGGCACGAGATTTGTCTGTGCTGGAGATCCATCCTGAAGGCGTCATCTTCCATGATGGGACAGATCTTGCGGGAAAGGACACTTTTGAAACTGAAGCAGCCGTAAAGCAGCGCCATGGCGCGAAAAAGCCCAAGGGCTGGCGGTCCGGAGTGGTGGTGGTAGGGCCAGCTGCAGAGAACGGGGTTCGGTTTTCCATTGTTAAAAATGACGGCTGGCGGTGTGCGGGCCGGGCCGGCACCGGTACCGTTATGGGATCTAAAAACATCAAGGCCATTCTTTTTACCGGGGATAAACGCCGGACTGCCAATGATGCCAAGTCGCTCATGGGCCTGTCAAAGAAGATGACGGCTCTTTCCAAAGATCATCCGGCCGTCCATGCCTATAAATCAATGGGCACCTCCCAGATGGTGAAACTCATGAACGGGGCCAATGCCTTTCCCACACGATACTGGTCAAAGGGGACAGCTCCCCACTGGAAAAAAATATCCGCCGATGCTCTGCATACCCAATGTGAGGTAAAACCCCATGCCTGCGCCAAGTGCTTTCTCTCCTGCGGCCGGATGACCAAAGTATTGAAAGGACCCCACAAGGATCTTGTGCTGGAGGGGCCGGAGTACGAAACCCTCTATACCTTTGGGGGCTTGTGCATGGTGGAATCCATTGAAGAGATCGTCTATCTGAATCATATTTGCGACAGCCTGGGCATGGATACCATTACGGCGGGAAACCTTTGCGCCTTTGCCATGGCCGCCTTTGAACAGGGGAAATCCGAGTATAAGATACAATTTGGAGATGCCGGGGCAATAGCGGTGCTGCTCAAGTTGATCGCCGGCCGGGAAGGCATCGGAGAACTACTGTCCCAGGGGATTGTCCATGCTGCCAAACGCTGGGGCATGGAAGATGCCGCCGTCCATGTCAAGGGAATGGAACCGGCCGGATATGACCCCCGAGCGCTCAAGGGAATGGGTCTTGCCTATGCCACCTCAGACAGGGGGGCCTGCCACCTCCGGGCCACCTTTTACAAGCCCGAGCTTGCCGGCATGATTGATCCCAATCAGATTGAAGGTAAGGCCGAGATGTTCATCGATTTTGAAGACCGGCTTACCCTGTTTGACGCCATGATTCTGTGCAAGTTTTACCGGGATCTGTATCCCTGGGAATTGCTGGGGGAAATGATATCTGCTGCCACGGGCATTGACGGTTCTAAGGACAATCTGGCAACCATTGCCGGCAATATTGCCCTGAAAGCCAGGGAATTCAATCTCAGGGAAGGCATGACGGCGGCGGATGAAACATTGCCCAAGGCCTTTCATAAAAAATTGGAAGACTCGGGCAAGGTTATCACGGAATCGGAAATAGGACAGTTGATGGAAGATTACCAGACCCTGAGAAATTGGTAAAAGAGACCGGGAAGGGCAGATTCATGACCGAAGAAACAAATACAGGCAGGTTGATGAAGGGGTGGTTTTCCGAAACATCTGATGTGTGGCCTGGCATCGCCCTTTCTATTGAAATCGAAAAAAACCTGTTCTCAAAGAAAAGCCGTTTTCAGCAAATTGAGCTTTTTGAAACACGCCACCATGGCCGAATGCTGGTGTTGGACGGTGTTATCCAGCTCACGGATTTTGATGAGTTTGCCTACCAGGAAATGTTGGCCCACACCCCTTTGTTTGCCCATCCCGCACCGGAGAAAGTATTGGTCATCGGAGGAGGAGACGGCGGCATTTTAAGGGAAATTGCCCGGCATGAACGGGTTCAGGCCATTGATATCTGCGAAATAGATGAAATGGTGATCCAGGTGTCAAGGCAATACCTTCCCGGGATGGGATGCGGGTTTGATGACCCCCGGGTAACCCTTCACATTGCTGACGGCAATGAATTCATAGGGCAGCATCCCGATGAATATGATGTGATAATTGTTGATTCTTCCGATCCCGTAGGCCCGGGAGAAATTTTGTTTGAAGGGCCTTTCTATGAAAACTGCCGGCGGGCCTTGAAAAAAAACGGCATTCTGGCCATCCAGGGGGAATCTTTTTTCCTCCACCCGGACCTGGTTCAGAAAATGGTGAAGTGTATTAAAGGATTGTTCAAGATCCATGCATATTCAACGTTTCTGGTCCCAACCTTTACCGGCGGACATATCGGTATCTGCCTGGGATCAAAGGGACCGGCGGTGAGAACCCCTGCCCGAAAAATCCCCGAAAAGATTCAGAAGAGATTGAAATATTACACTGCCCGGGTCCATGAAGCTTCGTTTGTACTGCC
>CAYWNB010000199.1:0-5670 GCA_964459195.1 uncultured Desulfobacula sp. | reverse complement strand
AGAAGCATTATCTTGGGATCGTTCGAGGGAAAACCACCGCGGAGCGGTTTAGTTCAATTAGAGATAAAGTGTAACGTCAATCGATCTGAAATGGTATTGATCATATCTATAAGCTGTAAAAAAACATGTTCAATATCCAGGCTACAGAAAACTCTTTTTAATCTTGTGAAGTTTGCCGTGCAAAGTATTAAATTTCCAATCCATGTCCTGCAGGTCTCCTATATCCTGCAGCATCCCCCGAAGGTGGCCAAGCATCAGGTTTAATTTATCCGGGTCATCACAACCCGGGGAAATGGTCCGGCCCCATGTATCAATAACATTTCCCTTAAGGTTTTGGCCTCATCTGGCTGGATCGTTCTCATGGTGGCCTCCTGATTTATTTATTATCATTCAAATTTTTAACTGCCATTCTCAAATTATTTGCTGGCCATGTTCTACCTTTTGCCGTAAACACTGATCTATCATTCAATCTCTGGGCCTTCTCTTTCCAGGTGCCCGGCTCCAGGTTCAAAAGGATATCTTTTAAATCTTGGCTGGTATCTATAATATTTCCACTATCATTATCAATAGCGTTAGTGCTAACATAATAAGATAATGCCTTCCCGGTGGCGGTGCTGGTATCAATCTTTTGGTCAAGGATCTCAAGGGCGCCCCCTTGCTTTTCAGTGCATTGACAATCTGGCATAGATCCCCGGTGTTCCTTGCCAGCCGGTCCAGCTTCCAAACCACCAATTTACCCCCCTGGTCGATCATATCCAGGATGAGGTTTAAAACATCCCGGTCCTTTGCCGTGGTCCCTGACTTTTTTTCTTGCCGGTATGTTCCCTGGGGATAAGAACCCATTAAAGCTTTTTCCTGCAGGTCTGTATTTTGGTCAAGTGTTGATACCCTGGCATAAAGAAAAGTTGCCATGTGGCCCTCTGGTTAAGAATTATTAAAAAGTGTTAATAACCTTACAAACCTTTTTATAATAGGTGTCAACAACAAAAAGAACCTTAAATATGAAAGACTATTACAAAATATTAGAATTCTCTCCTGGCGTTTCATTAAATCAAATCAAGAAACAATACCGCTATTTGATATCTATTTGGCATCCAGATATGCCAATGGTTTTCGATTGGTTTATGAGGTATTTTGAGAAAACTCGCAAAACAGCAGCTTCAAAACGCCTGTATCATCGTACACCTGCAGTAAAATTAAAGGCCTGTGTCAATCAAAAGAAAAATATTTGCCCGGATCAAAATCATGCATATATTATAAACTTTCACACATGACAGTCATACCCTTATTTAATGGAGGCGAACACATGATTACTAGGATATCAGCAGCAGATGCCAAGGCAAGAACAGATGCAGGACGCTCCCTTTTGGTCTGCATATATGATGACGCTAAATTCAACAGCCAGGCTCACCTTGAAGGGGCCATCCCCATGAGCGAATTTTTACAGAAAAAACCCGGCCTTTCAAAGGAAACAAACATCATTTTTTACTGAGGGTGAACCAATGACAGTTCAGCGGCAGGTCTTGCCGCTAAATATCTTGAAGACGGGTACACCGGGGTCGGTGTTCTGGACAAGGGAATCAACGGTTGGAAAACGGCGGGTTTCAAGATGCTGTAAAAAATCCTTGTCAGGATCAAGTGCCTGGTTTGAATGATACCAGGTCAAAAATAATACTTCCCACCACCACCTTTACTTGAATTCGGACGGGAATTCTTTGTTCATCCGCCGTTATCCAGACCCGGATCCTGGGGTTTTTGCTTTTTTCAAACACCCCGGAAAGGTTAGCAGCCGAGGGGACAATTAAAAAAGTGTCAAGGGGGCCGAAAGGGGTTGAGATCTTTTCTTTTTTGACCACCTCCCCCCTTTGAAGAAATGTTTTCTTTCCATCGCTTACCGGAAAGGTCAGAGAATTGCCCACATCAAAATTAAGGGTTCGCATCCGAAAAAAACTGGATACCGGATCAAAGGTATTTTCAGCAATTTCAATAGGGTCCAGCTTGTCGCCAAAATTTGAATAGATCGCCGTCTTTTTCTCCCGGGAAAATTCAACCCGGATCTCTTTTTTTTCTTTCCCCGTGGCAGTGTGCTTGTACAACAGGGAACCTGAAAAATCCGTAAAAACAAACCCCTCCATTACATCCCGGATTTTATGGATCTTGTCCACAAGGGTGTTACTCTTGACGGTCAGCTGAAAATGAAAGACCGGGACATTGTCCACACGGGTCAGCGGCAGAACTTTGATGCTGCAGGTCCCCGCCTTAACCCGCTGCCACCGGACAGTGTAAAAAATTTCCTCTCCCGGGGAAAAGGGCAGATCCAGGGGATCGGCGCTAGGCCCCGTAAAAGGAAAAAGCATGCCGACAACACTCAAAAAAAAAAGAAAAAACTGTTTAAAAAAGGAACTGCCCACAACTTCTATTCCAGGGTTTCTGCAACGGAAACCGTTCGGTCGCCCATCATGTTGACATAGCTTGCCATTTCATTGTCGTACCACCCGTATATCACGGACTGGGTGACCTGGATACTGCCCACCTGGTCCTTAATGCTGTCAAGAATATCCTTGTCAATGCCCTGCATATGTTCCAGATTTATATTGATGGTCCCGGTCCTTGTATGGGTTTCATGACCTTCGATGACAGCCCCGGCCTTGGGTGTGCCGATAATATCAGATGAGACATTCTGTTTATTGGTAAACACCAGATAGCCGTTTGAATTCTGCTCTGCCGCAACTTTATAGATATCATTGATCATATCCCGGCGGATGGGCTTTTTATTGAGCTCTTCCTGAAAATTCATCACCAGGATGATCAAAGACCCCGTGGAGGTGGGAATACGAACGGATTCAGCAATAAACCCAATGGTGGCCATTTCCGGAATCACCAGTTGCAATGCCTTAGCAGCCCCGGTGGTGGTCAGGATAATATTGTTTAAAATGGACCGGTTCTTTCTCAGATCCACGGCGCCTCGCTTGGGCAGGCGGTCTAACACCTGCTGGGATCCTGTGGCCGCATGGATGGTGGCCATGGAAGCGGACAATACCCGTTCGATGCCAAAGGCGTCCAGCAAGGGTTTGACCATGTGGGAAAGACAGGTGGTGGTGCAGGAAGCATTGGAAATAAGGATGTGACGGATCGGATCATAATCCTTGTCATTAACCCCCATTACCGTTGTTACGGCATCATCGGGCATGACAGCGCCTTGTTGGAGCTTAAAGGGTGCCGAGGCCACAACCTTTTGAGCGCCTGCCTCAAGATGCCCCCGGATGGATCCGTTGGGATCCTCTGCACCCAAATTGGGGTCCAGAAACTGGCCCGTGGTATCCACAACAATCGCCACCCCGTGATCTGCCCATTCAATATTCCTGGGGTTTCTGTGGGTATTCAGGATTTTAACCCCAATTCCGTTCAAGGTAAAGGAAAAGGCCGCCGCATTCACATCGGTGATAACCGGTTTTCCCTGGTATCCGTGCAGATACGCTTCCAGGCGCCCATAGGTGGAATCCCGCTCAATATAGTGGAGGATATCCTCCATTGAGGTACCCACCTCCCGGCCCACGTTGATCACAATTTCGTTAAAAAATTTTCTGCCAACATGGTGCCACAGGGTCAATTTTCCGATTCTTCCAAGTCCGTTAATGCCCAGGACCATTGGGTCATTTGTATTCATATTTTGTACCCCTTATTAGATTAAACTGACTTTTATTTCACCTTGATATACAGATCCCTTGTATCCGTTAATACTGATATAATCCCCCACTTTCATTTCCACCCCATCCAGTTTGCATTTTTTCTCCCGTTCATTGCACACCAGATTTTCACACCCCACCACACAGGTTTTCCTTAGATTGTAGGCCACCACAGCAGCATGGGAGGTCAGCCCCCCCTTTGCCGTCAGGATCCCGTCAGCCGCATCAATCTCCAAAATATCATCGGGCACGGTATCGTTGCGGACAAGAATGACATTTGCATCCGGGTCCTGGCGGCGAAACCCGTCTATTTCTTCCAGGGTAAACACAATCCTGCCGCTCATGGCACCCCCGCTCACACCAATTCCCTGGCCCAGGTAGGATGCCGCAAGTTCCATGTCATTGGCCTCAAACCCGGTCATTTTTTTCCGGTCACGCAAGGACAGGTCCCTTGCCTGAAGGATGAACAAATCCTTTTTTTCAGGCCCCTCAAAGGTAAACTCAATCTCCTGGGGATTCCATCCGCCGTCATAGATCAACTGCTGGACAATGGAAACAAGCTGCTTGTAAATTTCAGGGAATTTGGTTTCCAGACTTGTTTTAGACTCCCTTTCCTCCAGATCCTTCTGGATTTCCGATATGGGCAGGGTTTTGACCAGACCGGATACCACATCTTCTCCCTGGTTACCAATGGTAAAATCCCCCCAAAGCCGGATGGTATCCCCGGGCAATTTGGGACTGTGGCTGAAAACAACCCCGGATCCGGACTGCCGGGACCTATTGCCAAAAACCATGGCCTGGACCGTTACAGCCGTACCCCAGTCATCGGAAATGCCCATGATCTGGCGATAGTCCTTTGCCCGTTTGGAATTCCAGGAGGAAAACACCTTGTGGATTCCCAAAAAGAGTTGTTCCATGGGAGATTCAATGAGCTCCACCCCGGAATCAATGAGCAATTGCTTGTAGGCAAGGGCCACCTCTCGCATCTGATCCCCTGTAAAATACCGCTTAAAGGAAATCTTGTGACGTTCCTTGAAATTGCTGATCACCTGGTCAAAGGCATCTCGCTGGATATCAAAAGTCATGCCGTAGGCCTGGAGAAATCTGCGATAGGAATCCCATGCAAACCAGGGATTCCCTGTCTTTTCGGCAATGCTGGCAGCAATCTCTTCATTAACGCCCACATTTAAAAAGGAATCCAGCATCCCGGGCTGAGAAATGGAAGATCCGCTCCGAACCGACAGGAGCAGAGGATTTGCCGGATCCCCGAAGGAGGCATGGCTTTTTTCTTCCAAACGGGCGAGCATGGCGGTCACATGCTGTTTAAAATTAACCGCTGCCGGCGCGTAACCATTAATCAAATCCAGGCACTTGAAAACCTCGGTGGTAATGATAAACCCATTGGGAATTTCAATGCCCAGATGCTTCAGCTTGATCAGGTTCCATCCCTTGTTGCCCAGGTAAATAATGTTATTGGAGATGGGATCTTCGTCATCAATATTGGTAACAGAACATTTGGGGTCATAATTGAGCAGAGCGGAAAGCTCATCCTGGGAAAGCTTTTCAGACTGCCGGAACAGGGTGTGCAGGATCCGGTTTAAAAAAACATCCAATTGCTGCAGCCCCAGGGAGGTGGCAATCCGATCCCTGAAAAAAATATCAGCCACCCGCTGGTCAAGCTTTTCAGCCATCTTGGCGTCCAGATCCGAACCATTATCAGCATAGGCCCCGGGCAGATATTTTTTAAGAATCTGATCTTTTCCGATGCGGGATTCCACATGGACCAGGTTTCTGGAATGGAGGGTGTTAAAATTATCAGAGACGGCGTCGGCCACCGCCCGTATAAACCCCTTGAAAATATCCAGATACTGGGTAAAGGAGCAGGTGGTGATATTCACACTATATTTTAAAAACTCCAGCTGGGTATCTAATTTGTTGGACACAATGCCGTCCAGGCTCAAGGCCTTGCGAAACAGCATCAGAA
>CAYWNB010000198.1:0-5678 GCA_964459195.1 uncultured Desulfobacula sp. | reverse complement strand
CATCGTCATAGTTTTTAACCAGTACTTCCCTTTGTTTGGCGCCAATCTGGGGACCTACAATCCCCTCATGTTCCATCATTTCAATCAATCGGGCCGCTCGATTATAACCGATGCGCAACCGACGCTGTACATAGGAGATAGAGGCCTGTCTGGATTTTGTCACAAGGGCCACGGCTTCATCATATTTTACATCATAATCTGCGTCATCAAACTCTTTTGTTTCCTCATCCTCCGCGCCCATGGTGACCGATTCATCATAATCGGGCTTTCGCTGTTCCCTTAAGAAACCGGTTACCCGTGCAATCTCTCGTTCCGAAATATAGGCCCCCTGGATCCGCATGAGCTTTCCTGTGCCCGGCGGGCAAAAAAGCATATCCCCATTACCCAGAAGACTTTCAGCCCCTCCCTGGTCAATGATAATCCGGGCATCAATCTTGGAAGAAACCTGGAAGGAGATCCGGGTGGGGAAATTGGCCTTGATGGTGCCGGTGAGCACATCAGCCGAAGGCCTCTGGGTTGCCAGAATAATGTGAATACCAGCGGCTCGTGCCATCTGGGCAAGCCGGGTCAGGGCATATTCCACATCCTTTGAAGCCACCATCATCAAATCCCCCAACTCATCCACAATCACCACAATAAAAGGAAGGGGGTCAGGAGGAGGCGGTGGCGATTCAGCTGAATCTTCCGCCCTGTTATGGTTCAGTGCAGCCCAGCGTTTCTTTTCTTCCCTTGCCATCTCATTGTACTGGTCCAGGTTTCTTAAGCCGTTTTGTTCCAGAAGTTCATACCGGCGCTCCATTTCCCTGACCGCCCAATAAAGGGCATTGGTGGCTTTTTTCATATCCGTCACCACGGGAGAAATCAAATGCGGAATATCATTGTAAACAGACAATTCAATCCGTTTGGGATCGATCATGATCAGCTTGACCTCATCTGGGGTTGCTTTGTACAAGAGACTGATAATCATGGAATTTAAGCCCACACTCTTCCCGGTCCCGGTGGCACCGGCAATGAGCAGATGGGGCATCTTGTCCATTTGGGTGGCAACGGGTTTTCCCATAAGATCCTTTCCAAGGCCCAGGGTGAGCAAAGAGTCCGACTGGACAAAGGCCTTTGAGGAAATCATCTCCCTTAGGTTGACAAGTTCCCGTTCCTCGTTGGGAATTTCAATGCCCACCACATCCCGTCCCGGAATGGGGGCCACAATACGGATACTGATGGCACTCAGGGCCAGGGCCAGGTCATCGGAAAGCCCGACGATTTTGCTCAGCTTGATCCCCGGCGCCGGCCGATATTCAAAGGTGGTAATAACGGGCCCGGGTAAAATTTCCACCACCTCACCCGCCACATTAAAATCTCTGAGCTTGCCTTCCAGAATCCGTGCCTTGTCCTGGAGGAACTGGGTATCAATCTGCCTGCTTACCAGGGGTTTTTCGTCTAAAAAGGACAGCTTGGGCAGGTTAAATTTCGTTTTTTCCCGGATGTCCTCAATCATTGACTCTGATACATATTCAATGTCATCGGGTTCCAAGGCCACAATGGTGGGCTCAAACAAATCCTCCAGAGGGATGCTCTCCTCTTCCTTTTTTACCTCTTTTCCAGGAAGTTTGATCAATGCCTTTTTTTTATGGAATCTTGGGGTGATATCAATCTCTCGGGGCTCAGAATCGAGAATGTCCTGGTCAAGATCGGCCCGGGCAAGATGGACCTGTTTTCGGTTTTCCTGAAACTTATTCAGCTTAAGCTTTATATAATCACTGAATTCTCGAAAATCATCCTGAATGATGGTCATCAAAGAAACGGTTCTTTGATGGACAAACAGGGCCAGTGCAACCAGGGAAATTCCCGTGGTAAGGGTAAATCCAATGATAATGAAAAAAAGCAGAATGGTAATACACCCAACACTATTGGTATATTTTAATAAAAAGGATACCAGACCACGGCCAATCACCCCGCCGGCTGAAATCAGGGTGTTGGAAAACCCATAGGCATCCTTGAATAAAAATAAAATACTACCGGTGCTGATCATGAGAATCATTCCCCCTGCCAGGGTCAACCAGATAATCTTGGGGGAGCGTTCCTTGAGGAACCAGACACTGAGCAAAGCGAGCAAAAGGGGCACCCACAAGGCACCCATTCCGAAGAAATAGATAAAAAAGCCTGCCACATGGGCACCCACAAGACCAAATAGATTGTGGACAACTTTGGGAACTATTAAAAAATCAGGGCCCACACAGGGATCGGCTGCATTATAGGAGAAAAGGCTGACAGCCGTTAGAATGATGGAAAATAACAGCAGAATACCATATAATTCTTTTTTCATACGTCTTTTTTCATACTTCGATGATGATGGGAACAATCAAGGGTTTGCGGTTAATGGCAAAGGCAAAATATTGTTTCAGGGCCCGCTGGAGTTTTTTGCGAATCAGGTCAACCCGGGATTCAAGACCGTGTTCAACCTCTTCAACAATTTCAAGGATCACACACTGGGCGTCATCAATAAGATGTCCGGTTGCAGAATCAAAAACAAATCCCTTGGAAATCAATTCAGGTCCATAGAGCACCACCCCTGTTTCCTCGTCAATGATCATGGTCACCACCACAAGTCCCCCCTCGGAAAGTTCCCTTCGTTCCTTAAGCACACTTCTGCCGACATCCCCTATTCCTTTGCCATCCACCAGGATTCTGCCCGTCTGGACTTTTCCCTGGATACGGCCGCCATCTCGATCAAAAACAAAGACCTGGCCATCTTCGCCCACAAGGACATTCTCCCGGGCAAGCCCCTGTTTTTCAGCCAACCTTGCATGGATAACCAGATGACGGTATTCTCCGTGTATGGGAATAAAATACTTGGGTTTGGTCAAATTGAGCATGAGCTTGAGCTCTTCCTGGTGGGCATGGCCCGAGGCGTGGATCTGGGCGATTTTTGAATAAACCACCTCGGCACCTCGCCGATAAAGCTTGTTAATAATATTTGCAACGGCTTTTTCATTGCCTGGAATCTGTTTGGAAGAAAGGATAACCGTATCCTTTTTTTTGATATTGATATGCCGGTGAATCCCGGAGGCCATGCGAACCAATGCAGACATGGGTTCTCCCTGGCTTCCAGTGGTGATGATAATCACCTTGTCATCGGCACAGGAATTGATCTGTTTGATATCCCGGATCATGCTGGGGGGACATTTGATATACCCAAGTTTCGTGGCAACCGAAACGATTTGTTCCATGCTCCGGCCATTAAAAATTATTTTCCGATTATTGCTGATGGCAATATCAATCACCTGCTGAATCCTGGAGACATTTGATGCAAACATGGCGACAATAACCCGCCCCGGTGCTGCCGTGATTAACTTGTCCAGGTTCCGGCCCACTTCCTGTTCAGACATGGTATATCCTTCCACCTCGGCATTGGTGGAGTCGGACATCAATGCCAATACCCCCTTCTCTCCAAACCGAGCAAAACTGGATATATCCGTATTTTTATTTTTATTGGAATCGTGACTGATTCGAAAGTCACCGGTGTGCACCACCACACCTTCAGGAGTGGTGATGGCAAGCCCTACCCCATCTATGGTGGAATGGCTAACCCGGATAAATTCGATTTCAAAGGGATCAATGGAGAGGGTTTCTCCGGGATTGACCAGGTTCAGATCAATATGCTTGTTCAGATCAAATTCCACCAGCTTATTGCGAACGATCTCCAGTGTAAAAGCAGTTCCATAAACCGGAATTCGAATCTCTTTTAACAGGTAGGGCAGTGCCCCGATGTGGTCTTCATGGGCATGGGTGATAATAATACCATGAATTTTATCCCGATTCTTCCGGATATAATCCATGACCGGAATAACAATATCCACCCCCAGCATATAGTCCTCTGGAAACATGAGACCGGCATCAATGATAAACATGACATCCTCATACTCCACAACCATCATATTCAGACCAATTTCACCGAGACCGCCAAGGGGTATTATTTTAAGCATTAATCTAACCTAATATTTATTTAAATACAGATTGAAAGTGTTTCAAAAATAGCATCGGTCTGGTCAATCAACCAGTCCCGCTGTTCCTTTGTGGCATACCCCATACAATCGCACTTGATATTTGTTTTAATCCTCACAAGAAGTTCACAGGACAGATAGGTATTTTCCAGCATCAAAGCGAACACATGGGGCCTGCAGGATTCGTGGTCTGACTGGACAGGGGTAAGCACGTCTCGTTCCAGCTCAAACCAGTATATACCGTCCACAGAAGCTGCTTCCAGATGCATGTCAAAATATTCTTTTAACGTGTGATAGTCCTGAAGACTAAACCCGTCTATTACATATTGTTTCATATCGAATTTAATTAACATAAATCCATTTGAATATGCAACCGGTAAAAATTGAAAGATCGTTAGGCGGCAACGGCAGGCTTTTTTTTCAATGCCCAAAAATTACCGCCAACAACCAGGACAAGCCCCACCCCTCCGGAAAAATTCCAAGCATACCCTTCCACAACAGAAGAAATGATCAGGGCGACGACGGGTACCACCATAATGGCATAGGAGGCTTTATCCGCACCGATGGATCCAATAAGGGTCAGATAACAGCCAAAAGCAATGATTGAACCAAATACTGACAAAAAAACAAGGGATCCCACATAGGGGACTGAATATGAGAAGGAAAACTCTTTGCCTAAGGAAAGTGCAACCAATGCCAGAACAAGTGTACCGTATCCCATTCCAATTGCATTTGCCTGGATTACAGGGATATGGTTTCGGGTATTCCTTGCCGAAATAATATTGCCAAAGGATGCCAGGAGCACGCTGGAAAAACCCAGAACAATTCCCAGAAGTCCCCTGTCCCCCAGGTGAAAAGACTTGATTTCCGGCATAAAAATAAAGATGATCCCTATAATACCGACAAGAGCACCGATTATCATTTTTTTCTCAAGGGGAGTTTTCAGGAAGATGGCCCCATTGGCAATGTTGAAAAATACAATGGAAGAAAAAATAACCGCCACAAGACCCGATGTCAGATGAACCTCGGCAAGATACACCAGCCAATAGTTGAGGGAGAACAAAAAAACACCCAAAATCGCCATAAAAAAATGTTCTTTCATAGAAAATTTCAGACTCAGACCTTGAATTTTGCAGAAGGAAAACAACAAAACAGAAGCAAGGCCGAAACGATAAATAACCGACACCAGGGGGTCAACAGTTCCCAATTGGTATTTGATGGCAATCCAGGTGGATCCCCAGACCAGAACCGTAATCACATAAAGCGTCAAATTTTTCATATTCTTTCCCATATAAACTTTATTGTATTCGCGGCCCTAAAGCCATTGGTTTTTACCTGAGTATATATTAAACAAAAAAAATAAACAGTTACAAAAGGTCATAAACACAAATGTCCTCAAAGGAACTCATCCCATCAAGCAATTGTTCAGTTTTCGGGGGTCGCTATAGGTTGCACAGATTTCCAAACGCAAAAAGCCCTGAACATATTTCTATGACCAGGGCTTTTTGAAGAATAATCTGGCGGCGTTCTACTCTCCCACACAGTCTCCCATGCAGTACCATCGACGCTAAAGAGCTTAACTTCCGTGTTCGAGATGGGTACGGGTGTGACCTCTTTGCCATTACCACCAGATTAAGATGGTTTGGATCCGGAACTTTTGATTTCTAATGGTGCTAG
>CAYWNB010000197.1:0-5726 GCA_964459195.1 uncultured Desulfobacula sp. | reverse complement strand
TGTAACAAATATCAAATGGGGCCCTGATTCAGGAATTATGCCCACGATTACTGCAACTATTAAAACGACTATCAGATTATTTTGGATCCAGGATTCAACATTTATATAGCTATCCAGAAAATGAATCAACAGCAGTGTTCCAAATGTCCAAATGAATATACGCGGAAGATGTTTTTTTAGGACATGCTCCCATAAATGCGCTTCCAGAAAATGATCCGGTACGGTACTGACAACAAATAAGCTTAACAAAATTCCAATAGTAAACGTAATTAATTTCCAATTCCAAATATTTGAACCCAGGCTGCCGGTGAAAATAAAAAAAAGGAACAATAATAAGAATCCCACAAGGATGGCTCTTGCAAAGGTAATATTTTTTAATTGATATAATATTTTTCCTTTTGGAAAACAGTGACAGTCTTCTTTCTCATGCAGTTCCAATTCATGATCCAGTTTTTCCACGAGAAAGTAAGGGTTTTTAATAAACAAATCAGTTAAAAAACCTGCAATTAATCCAATAACAAGCAAGATACCCGATATAAATAATGCTTTCATTGGGAAAAGCGAAAACATTACAAATGCTTCGTCTCCACTTGTAGCAATCATTGTTGTGACGACTGCGCCAATCGTCATTGTTTTATGAGAGTAAAGCGAAACTACAGTAAAACCACCCAGGCATCCGGGTGTTGAGCCAAGAATTGCCCCTAAAAAATATTGCATCCATTGATTTTTTTTAAGGTTATTTTGCCATCTTCCCTCTGTTAGAACATTAATATATTCAATGAGAAGCAGCATAATAAATACAAAACTGCTGATCATCATTGAATGTTTGAAAACATTTATCAGCATTTTGATTCCCTATTTGTATGTTCAATCCTTTCCAGTATCCAGCCCTGTATCAGGGCACCAATCAAAATATAGAGCGACAGCACCACGGTAAAGGCCCAACCGAAATAGTCAACCATCATTGGCAATAGTGGAATTTTTAAAGCTCTGGAAAAAAAGAAAACCACAATCAGTCCATCCCGCATGCCATGACCCCTTAAATCTTCAAGCAGTGGATACCAGGCATACATTGGACCATGACTGATTACACCGGCTGCCAGAGCCCATAACCAGGCTTTGACTCCACTTTCCCTTCCAAGATGGCTGGCAATCTGTTTCGGTTTTATAAAATAGTTAAGAATTGCTGTGAATAGGATTACAGCAATAAAAATCGGTACAACTTTTATCAGGATCAGGATACTTTTCCTTAAAGCTAACAGGGGTATCCCACTGTTAACCAGAGAAAGTACGCCATAAAAAATAATAACACCTAACAATAGATATTTACCGCGAAAAGCAAATGTTTTAGCTTTTTCTTTCATGACAGCACCTGGATAGTCAGCGTCGTCAGTACAGCAATCATTATTGTAAAGACAACGGCCAGAATATTACGATACAGGGTAAAACGGCCTCCAAATACTGCAACTTCAGCAGGCAGATGCACAAAGCTCAAGGTCACCCAGGACAGAATAAAGGCACTCACCGCATAGAATGAGACACTTTGAGCCAGCAATTCTCCACCTAGCATGTAGCTGATCACTGGGTTGCCGGATGCAGCTGCACCGGTCAGAGTACCGATCAGTGTATCGACCATGAAATTACCCCGAAACAGGGAAGAAAGCATCTTTGGGGTTACCAGAACTTGAAAGATGCCGACCAGACCAATAACCCCAAACAATAAAGGCGCCATAGCCCAAAAAGAAAGGCTGCTTTTGTATAGGATTTTCCAGAAAGAGGACTTTTGCGATGGTTCTTTCATTTGTTTTTTCTGCTTAGTATTATTTTCCATGTATGTTCCTAATACGTATTATTTCTAATACGCCTTTACATTATTATAGTTCAGTGAAATCCAAATAGCAGACCGGACTGATAAAAGACAAAACTGGTTATCCATGCAATACCCAAACCTGAAACCAGGCTAAGCAGGGTAATTTTTATGGAACGTGATTCTGACCAGATAGTGGCAATAGTCGCTATACATGGGGTGTAAAGCAGGCAAAAGAGCATGAAACTGATGCTTTGCAGAGGGGTAATATGACTGCTCATTTGTCCAGCCAGATCTGATCCACCATAAATAACAGCCAGACCACCAACAACTATTTCCTTAGCAATGAAACCAAAGATCAGGGCCACGGTTTCCTGCCAGTCAATTCCCAGCGGGTAAAAAACCGGTTCTAGCATATGCCCCAGCTGTCCGGCCCAAGTTGCTGCACTGCCGGGTGGGACATCCGCAGGCATGTGAATGAGCAACCATACTATCAACACTCCAGCCACGATCAGTGTGGCGGCCCGGAAAAAAAAATCTTTTAATTCATACCATGTCCGCAAACCGATACTATGCAGAGTCGGGAGTCTATAAGGAGGAATCTCCATTATAAAAGGTTCAGGGCTGCCACCAATTCGAAAAAGCTTGAGTATTAAGCCTATAATAATAACAGCACCAAAACTGCACACATAGAGTGACAAAATAATCCAGGGAGCAATAAGAGGAGAAAAGAATAGGGCTGTCAAAAATACAAAAATCTGTAATCGGGCTGTACAGAGGGTAAAAGGAATAAGGAGCATTGTCAGAATACGGCTGTAGCTGCTGGTCAGAATACGGGTTCCCATTATTGCCGGGACATTGCAGCCATATCCCAGCAGTATGGTGATAAAGGCTTTACCGTCCAGCCCAAGCCAATGCATGAGTCTGTCCATAAGAAACGCAGCCCGGGCCATATAACCACTATCTTCAATCAGAGACATAAAAAGAAAAAACAAGGCAATGATCGGGAAAAATGATGTGACTACAGATATGCCCTGCCACAGTCCATCAAAAAGAAAACTTTGCAGCCATATTGGCCAAGATAGAGACAATGCCAGGCCAGCCAACCAATTGCCGGCAATTTCAAATCCTGTTGAAAAAAGTTCCTGAAGTGGAGCACCAAGACCATAAACTCCCTGAAAAAGCAGAAACATAAGCAGAAAAAAAATGGGCAGGCCAAAAAAACGGTGCAATAAAATACAATCCAGTTGTTTAGTAAGTTGATCTTCAAAGACAGGCTGATCATGAAGAACTTCCATTGCAAGCCCTCTGGCAGCATTAAAGCGACAGTTGGCACAGGCCACAGGGACGCTTGTCTTCAGAGATTGCTTTAACCGCCTGTACCATTGCTGAACTAGGGTTGCCACCTTATCATTGTTTATCAATTGTTCCTGCTCATCTTCTTCCAGCAGCCGCATGGCCAAAAAGGTATGATCAAGGCGGGTGTCAATACCAGATTGATTGATGGCTTCGGTAATTTCAATAAAAGCCTTTTCAAGAAGGGGAGGGCAAGAGATATGGGGACTTCTGGTTTTTTCAGGATGCTTTATAACTTCATAAAGGTCTTGTTTAAGATCTGGTATCCCTTCACCGGTCCTGGCTGATAATTCAATAACCGGCACACCCAGATGCTGGCTCAACACTTTGAGATCAAATGATATTCCCTGCCGTCTGGCCTCATCTATCATGTTAACAGCTACCGCCATGGGTAGACCGCTGAGTGCCATCTGTAGGGTTAGACCCAGCCCCCGATACAGGTTACGGGCGTCAAGAATATTAAGAATAATATCAGGTGGTGACTGGAGAAAATAATTCCGTACGATCCGCTCTTCTTCGGTAACCGGAGAAAGGGAATAGGCTCCCGGAAGATCAATCAGGGTGATGTTGTATTCTCCCAGAGCAAAATTGCCGCTCTTCTGCTCAATAGATACTCCCGGCCAGTTGCCGGTAGCTTGACTTGCGCCTGTAAGGCGGTTGAAGAGAGTAGTCTTGCCTGAATTTGGAATAGCAGCCAAAGCAATCGTGTAAAATTTAGCGGTTTGGTTCATTACTGATCACCTCGATAATAATTTTTTTTGCCTCTCCCCCACCAAGTTCTACCTGCCTGTTCAAATCAACAAGATATACCGATATAAGTTTAGTACTTGTTCTCTGAATTTGGAGGCGTTCTTTTTCTTCCATTCCAGAACGTTCCATACGCTGACAAAAGGTCTTCCCTCCCATCAAAGTCCTAATTCTGTATGTCTGGCCTACTATCACCAGTTCAGATGTCAGTGGCATGGCCACAGGTTCACAGGTCATAGCAGCGATCTCCTGCTGCCGTAAGGCAAAGTTTTGCCCCTGATTCCCTGAAACCTCAATAGTGCCGCCAAGTGGTGCAACACGTATGATATGCAAATGAGTTCCCGGTAGTATTCCCATCTGAGCCAACCTCTGGGCGGTTTTATTATCAGAGCCAAGAGAACGGATAATACATTCGCACTGTGCCTGTAGAGCAGATATCGGCATATGTTGAATTGTTGTCATCTTGTTTTCCTGTTAATTTTTTATTTGTGAACCTTTAAAGCTAAATAATAAGAAAATTACATCAAAAAGTTAAAAATTGCAAAATTTATAATAGAAAGATAATGGCAAAACTGTATACTTTTGCAAGGAAGGTGATGCAACGACTCTGTTGAATAAATCTACCTACCTGGGGGTGTCAGCGTAGTTGTAATCAACATTGGTGTTATGCAGTTTCATAAAGATAATGGGGGAAAAAGAATCAATTCGATACGAAGTTAACGTCAAGGCACATATCCGTTGATAATAAAATGGCAATCGTTGGTGGTTATGGGTCAGGCAGTCAGTAGAGTTCCCAATTGGTTTCAATAATGTTCTCCATTTTTCAAACTCTGGGTTTATGGAAAATAAACTGTAATCACTGGTTAAGGGCTTACCTGACCGCCTGTGCTGAAAATTACGGTAAGGCACCTGAAGATCTATCTATTTTTCTTCCATGAGAAATACTTTCAACCGATAGTAGAAATCCTCTCTGAATTAGCCTTCATCCACAAGTGTTTTAAGATCTTTATTCGTGGTAGTAATGATAAGGATATCAATTTTTCTATTGTTCCAGAAGGCCGTTGGATCTTAAATTAATCAATAATTACAATGCTTTATCACTTAACAACATTGTTGATTTATCAGAATATTGAGCCGTATTCTCAATATCCATTCAAAAAAGGACGTCAAATCAGGTACTTGACTTAATGATTAAATCACATTATTATGTAATACAATCATTAAGGGGCAGACTGAATGACTAGCAAAGAAGTTTTAGAGCATAATAGGATTAAAATGACGAGTTTAAAGCAGATTGTAAAAAAATACAGTTTGAAATTGCCACTTAAAAAGGTAGAAAAATTTTTATTAGAAAATAAGTTGATCGAAAAAAAAAAGCCATAGAGCTTTTGAAGGAGCTACGAATAAGATTTCAATCCGACAAGACTGTGCTCGACTCTCTTTCTGGTCTGAAGATTCGTTTGTATCCAGAACAGTCCTCATGTTTGATCTGCGGCAAGAAAACAAATTTGCTTAAAACCGACTGGAAGACTTGCTATTCATTCGATTTGGGAAAATTCACCTTGATTTCAGGTTCCAATTTTTGTGATGAGCACAAATACTTCTCTAACAAACAGAATCAAATCATAAAATATCAGTCTGATTTGGCTACTTTGATCGTCGATAAAGGCTATGAAGTGGCATTCGATCTTGTGGTTAAGGTGGGACGTCTGCGATACGACGATCACCGCTAGTTGGAAGAGATTCAGGGGTACTTGAAGTGTTCGCCAGCAAAAATTGATTTGCCTCTAAGTACAATTGGAATGATTGCCAAACG
>CAYWNB010000196.1:0-5738 GCA_964459195.1 uncultured Desulfobacula sp. | reverse complement strand
GTGTTGGCAGTTCCAAGATCAATGGCAAGATCATTGGAAAAGGCACCCAGCAAAGAATCAGTTATAAAGTTCATTTCACCTCTTTTAAAAAATATTTTTTTTCAGTTTTTTTTCAGTGCTAAAATAATCTATCATATTAACACAAATATTGCAGATATACTATTGAAAGGTATTTGCTAACAAAAATAGGTGATTATTACAAGGCTAAAAGTCCGAAGACATTATAATCTATCCAAGGGCCATAGAAACCACATCATGGAGCAACGGTCTAAAAATTTTAATTTTTTGATTGTCCCGGGAGGGATGAACCCGGTTGGTCAATAGAATAACGATTAATCCGGACGCAGGGTTGATCCAAAAAGAGGTCCCGGTAAATCCCAAATGCCCCACCGAACCCGGTACAAAAAAATGACCGGCAGATGAATTTGATTTTGAAGGGGTGTCAAAACCCGCCACGTAATCCCGACCCAGATCTTTCCGGACAAAAGCTGCAAGGACAGAGGGGTCTAACACATGGGGGGATCCATGACAGACGGCTGTGAGAATCTCGCAGCATAGGGTATGAATGGAGAGTGCATCCCCAAAAAGGCCTGCATGCCCCTCTATGCCACCTGCAGCCCAGGCATTTTCATCCTCCACTTCACCTGTCAGGGTTCGCCGGCGCCAGGGGCAGGTCTGGGTTGAAACCAGGGAAAGTTGACGACCCGACCGGTCTTTTCCCAATGATTTTTTGTCCAAATCAATGAAAAACAGATCCCGAATTCCCAGGGGCTGATATATTTTTTCCTGGACAAATCGGTCCAGCCTTTGCCCGGAAATTTCCTCGACCACCCAGGACAAAACCATATATCCCAAATCACTGTAAACCTCTTGATGTCCCGGTTTTGTTTCAAGGGGCTCTTGGACAATCAAGTTGCGCAAAAGTTCCCTGGGCGCCTGATTCTCCTTGGCCATGGCCCAAAAAAATTCCCTGTGGGCCGGCAGACCCGAGGTATGCCGCAACAGCATCTCAATGGAGATATCTGCCTTGGGCGTTTTCAAAACAGCGGGGATCACATCTCCCAGCAAGGTATCCAGGGAGACCTTGCCCGCTCGCACCAATTCCGAGACAGCAAGGGCTGTGGCCAAGGGTTTGGTCAGGGAGGCCAGATCAAAAATGGAGTTCGTTTGCATAGGGCGCTGGTCTGACAGGTCAGCAACCCCATATGCCCCATGGAAAAAAACGTCTTTGCCCCTTGCACATAAAAGAACAGCCCCGGGAAATACCGAGTCTGCAACCCCTCTTGCCATCGTTTTTTCAATCTCAAGATATTTCATTGGAGCGGCTTCCATTTTAACACCGCACTTGAGGTATCCAGCACCACATCCAATCCCATTGCCAGGGACAAATTAAGATCTCCATGGCCTGCGGCCAATCCCATCAGAAGCGGTATTCCATCAAATATCTCCAATAAAATTTGCGGGATATATTCTGGGGTTTCACAATTAGCAAAGGACCCTGTAACAACCCCTTGTACTCCCTCGAACAGCCCCGCCATCTTCATCTGGGACAGCATCCGGTCAATTTTATAGGCCGGCTCCCCCACATCTTCCAAAAAAAGAACAGATTTCTTAAAATCGGGTTGAAACGCAGTCCCGATCAAATGGGTCAGGGTGGCCATATTCCCCCCCATGAGTTTTCCCATGGCCTGCCCCGGTGAAAGACACAGACCCCGGGGGAGCGAAATATCCTTAGGAAGGCCGGTGATGGCCTGGAAAAAAGAAGAAATGGTTTTGGGATCCGCATCGGCAAGGGAAACCAGATTGGGCCCATGAACTCCGGCAAATTGAGTTTGCTGGAGTAAGGCCATTAAGAGGGCGGTGGCATCTGAAAACCCCATGACCAATTTGGGATTTTTTCGAATCAGGTCCCAGTCCAGATACACCAGCATGCGCATGGCACCAAACCCGCCCCGGGCAGAGATGATCCCTTTTATCCCGGGATCTGCAAACAGCTCATTTACCACAGCGGCCCGGGACGCGTCATCCCCGGCAAGATACCGTTTTTCTCCAAAAATCGCCCGTGGCACATGGACCTGAAAGCCTAACTGTTTAAGACACTCAATGCCCTGGTTTAATCGGTTTTCATCAAACCGGGCAGAAGGGGCTGCCACCCCAATGGTATCCCCTTTTTTCAATGGATAAAAATTTTTCATCTTGTTTAATTTATCTCCACAGACTTACCTTCTATTTTTTCAATCTATTCTTAAATAACGGTTCCCATATGTATAAAAACACGCCTATCCAGATGCATCCAAAGGTAATCAGGTGATGGTGGGTGAAGGCTTCCTTGTATACAAAAACCCCCAGAACAAACGCAATGGACGGCGCCAAATATTGCAAAATACCGATGGTGGATAAATTAAGCCTTTTGGCTGAAGCCGCAAACCAAAGCAATGGTAGGCTGGTGACCACCCCTGCCCCGACCATCCAAAGGGTGAGTTGCAAATCATTCAAAAAATAAGTGTCAAGAAAAACGGCCCGATACAAAATATACCCCAGGGCTGGAACAAACAAAACAATGGTCTCTACAAACAGCCCCGGTATGGGGGCCACCGGACTTTTTTTTCGACAATAGCCGTAAAGCGAAAAGGTAACTGCCAGGGTCAGTGCATACATGGGCAGGTTACCATAGGCAGCAAGGGAATAAACAACACCGGCCAATGCAAAGAAAACCGCAACGCATTGGAGTCGGCTGAATCTTTCACCCAGCAAAAGATACCCGATCAATACGTTGATCATGGGATTGATGTAATACCCAAGACTTGTTTCCACCACCCGACCCGAATTTACCGCCCAAATATAAACGAACCAGTTAAGGCCGATCAAAAATCCACTGAGAATAAGGCCTTTTAAGTTTGCCGCTATGTTCGTAATACTGCGAACCTCTCCCCATCTTTTTTGAAAAGAGATAATCAGGGCAAGAAAAATACAGGACCAGACAATTCGATGGCACAAAATTTCCAATGGACTTACCGCCTGCATTTGCTTCCAGTAGGCCGGCAAAAAACCCCAGGCAATAAAGGCAGCCAGACCAAACAGGACCCCAAAAAATTGTTGACTCATATATTCTTCCTCAATCCGCCCCTGGTAGAGACGACCCCTTACTCCAATGGAAAGATGCATTCCATCTTTTCCATTCCCGATTTCAGATTCTTTCCCTGGTTAATATCTGGCCTTTAATACACCCCGGAAAAAAATCAGGCAATACAGGATACCGATATCTTCTTCCATGGACTCTTCCGGAATTGCAACACTAATTATTGTTTAGGCAGCGGGCACATCCCCTCTGGGAAGGTAATCCTCCCTCACCGGAGAAAAAACCTCAATGGCCACAGAATCTTCCATCACCTCAGCCCGATGTTCCACATTCCCGGGGATGGACCAGCTGTCACCGGGTTCAACCAGGAACCCTTCCTGATCAATATATAGGGTCATCTTGCCTGCGACCATAAAACCCGTCTGCTCATGGGGGTGGGAATGGACAGGCAGTTTGCTTCCTTTTTTCAGATGAAACCGGGATAAAAGACTTTTTTCTCCATATACCAGGGTTTTCATCTCAATTCCCTCAACCGGACTTACAAACCCATCATCCGTGTGCTGTACAAACATCAATATTTCCTTTATTTCAGGTGTTTATTTAAGGGACATTTTGACAAAATTTTCCAGAATTGCAATACTATAGCGTTATTAATTTTATAATCAAAGGTATCAATGAACTCCAACACCCCCATGATCCTGGCACCGGCCGGGAATACAACCTCATTTTTAGCGGCCATTGCCGCTGGCGCTGACGCCATTTATTGTGGATTAAAAATATTTTCCGCCCGGATGGAAGCAGACAATTTTTCCATTGAAGAACTGAGCCGGTTGGCAGCCCTTGCAAAATCCAGGCAGATCAAGGTTTATATTGCCTTCAACTCCATCATCAAAGAGTCTGAGCAGGATAAAGTATTTAAGATATTGACCAAACTTTGTGAGTTTGTGCAATTTGACGCCTTGATTGTCCAGGACCTTGCCATGATTCCCCTGGCAAAAAAGGCAGGGTTTAAAAAAGAGTTCCATGTATCCACCCTGGGCAATTGCACCTTTCCTCTGGGTCTTGAAACCGCTAAAAAGGCAGGGTTCTCCCATGTGGTATTGCCCAGGGAATATACCATAGATGAAATTAAAGAGATGGCCCAGAAGATGCCGGAGAATATGGCCCTTGAAGTTTTTATCCATGGAGCTCTGTGCTATTCTATTTCAGGCAGGTGTTATTGGAGTTCCTGGTTTGGCGGAAAAAGTGCCCTGAGAGGCAGGTGTGTCCAGCCCTGTCGCCGCATATATGAACAAAAAAATCAAAAGAAGCGCCATTTTTCATGTATGGACTTTTCAGCCGATGTCCTGGTCAAAGTTTTAAAAGAAATCCCCCAGGTCACCACCTGGAAAATTGAGGGCAGAAAAAAAAGCCCCCACTATGTGTATTATACGGTCAAAGCCTATAAGCTGCTCAGGGATGAGCCCACAAAGAAAAAAGAGGCCTTGTCCTATCTGGACTATGCCATGGGAAGAGAATTTTCCCATTATAATCTGTTGTCCCAGCGCGTTCAAAATCCTCTGGAGCATACCTCTGAAACAGGGTCAGGCCTTTTTCTAGGACGGGTAAAAAATCCTGCTGAACCCTATTTTATTGCGCGGGAAGAACTTTTCAGTGGTGATTTATTAAGAATAGGGTATGAAGAAAATGAATTCCATGACATCCAGAAAGTCACCCGGGCGATCCCGAAAAAAGGACGCTTCTTTTTATCCAAACGGGCCAGGTTTAAAGTAAAATCAGGGACCCCGGTTTTCATCATTGACCGCCGGGGACCAGAACTGGAATCCTTGATAAAAGAGCTTGAATCAGAACTTGAACAGTTGGATAAAGATCGGGTTGAAAAAATCCAGGTAAGACCGATTTTGGACACCCCTTCTTCGAAAAAAAGAGGGGCAAAAGTATTTGCTTCTAAAAAAAGGCCGGTTGACCTACTGGTATCCAGGGGAAGACACACTTCCAGCAAAAACAGGTCTGACACATCCCATGGGGATACCGGGATCTGGATTTCCGCCAATGCTTACGGCAACAAACCTTCGGGCAAAACCTGGTTGTGGCTGGACCCCCTTCTCTTTCCAGGAGAAGAAAACATCTGTCGCAACTACCTGGACCAGGCAGTGAAAAAAGGGGCAAAAAACTTTATTTTAAATGCATTCTGGCAGATCGGATTGTTTAAAGATCCCCAACGGTTGAATCTCTGGGCCGGGCCCTTTTGCAATATCACCAACTCCATGACCATTAACCTGATGAAAACCCATGGCTTTTCCGGTGCAATTGTCAGTCCGGAACTGGATAAAGAAACCTTTCTCGCCCTGCCCGGCGCCTCTGATCTGCCCCTGGGGGTTGTGACCCATGCCAATTGGCCCCTGGCTGTATCCCGGATCATCTCTCCGGACTTAACTCCGGGACAAATGTTTCAAAGTCCAAAAGGAGAAGGCGCCTGGATCAGCAAATCAAACAATACCTATTATGTATTTCCCAACTGGCCCCTGGACCTGACAGATCAAAAAGAGGAACTGGAACGAGCCGGTTATACCCTGTTTGTATCCCTTCAGGAGAATATTCCCAAGGGGGTTAAAATGAAATCCCGGCCCGGACTGTGGAATTGGAATTTAAAACTGCT
>CAYWNB010000195.1:3768-5747 GCA_964459195.1 uncultured Desulfobacula sp. | reverse complement strand
ACACAAACCAGCAGGACAAAAAAGGGGAGAGCAGGGCTAGGGGATGTTAAACTTTTCACTGAATTTTCCTTTGACATGTCCTTTTAAAATGGTTTTGTTCTGACTCAATTGGGTCACCATGGAATCCGCTTCAATTATCGATTCCCTGTCCTCAAGGGTGACGTGCACATTGGAACGTATTATATGTGGTTTCTTGTCATAATGCAACTGATCAGTTCTGAGGGTATAAGTTTCATGGCGGACAATAACATTTTTCAAAAAACTCATATCATGGGTTTGGGTATTAAGGATACCCTCGTCTGATGTCAGGTGTATTTTTGTATTTTGCAGGGTATAGAAAATAACATCGACATCTTTTAGAATCGCTCGGTTTTCTTCCTTTAATAAAGTGGCAGAAGAGGCCTTCAATTTCCACTCGGTGATACCATTTTTTTTGGAAACCTGTTCCAGTAAATTTAGTTTTAGAGCTGCTCCAGAGTCCACATTGATATCTTTTATGGTAAGGGGGGTGTTCAAAGCGGCACTAATATAAAAATAAATTCCAACTCCAATGAGACTGCAGACGAGCGCTCCAATCAATGGGTAAAGGATTTTTTTTTTATTGGAAATGCTCATGACAGGTATGTGTTCAAAAGGTTTTCCCATACCCCTTGGGCCTTGAGAATGCTCTCACAAATTTCCCTCACCGCACCATGGCCCCCTTTTGCCGAAGTAACCGAGTCGGCGTGGTGTTTGACTTCTTTGGGGGCATCCGGGACCGTAAAGGAAACCCCGGCCCGGATCATTGCCGGAAGATCAATGAGATCGTCTCCGACAAAGGCAATATGCCGGGCGGGTATGCCGGTAAGTTCCATGATCTTATCAAAGGCTGCAGCCTTGTCATGTATACCGTCAAAGACAAGGTCAATGCCAAGGTTTTGGAGCCGGTGTCCCAGTGCCGCCGATTTTCGGCCGGTGACAATGCCGACTTTGATGCCGTTATCCATGAGCAGCCGAAGTCCAAGCCCGTCCTTTGAACTAAACCCTTTGATCTGCTCGCCTGAATCCGTATAAATGATTTGACCGTCTGTCAAAACCCCATCCACATCCAGGAGCAGCAATTTAACCTGATCCAATTTAACCTGATCCACTTTTAGAGCTGGTTTCAGATCTGGTTTTTTGGGGTGTGCTTTCTTTTTGTCCGATTGTTTTTTCATGGTGTTATCCAACGACCTTTTTGATAGCCAAAAGGGTTTTGAGCAGGGGTTCCATATCCTTCAGGGGCATGGAATTGGGACCGTCACACAATGCTTTGTCGGGGTCCGGGTGGGTTTCGATGAACAGACCATGGGCACCCGCTGCAATGGCAGCCTTTGAAAGGGTGGGAACAAATTGGCGCTCCCCTGCAGATGAATCAGATGCCCCGCCCGGCAATTGGACGCTGTGGGTAGCATCAAAGATGACCGGGACCCCCATTTCATTGAGAATGTGGATGGACCTGAAATCCACCACAAGGTTATTATACCCGAAACAGGCGCCTCTCTCGGTAATACTGATATCATGGTTTCCAAAAGCGGTTGCCTTGGTAATAATGTTTTTGCACTCAAAGGGGGAGAGAAACTGTCCTTTCTTTATGTTCACAGGCTTGCCGGTTGCGCAAGCGGCCAGTATCAAATCTGTCTGTCGGCACAAGAAGGCTGGTATTTGGATAATATCAAGCACCTGGGCCGCTTTTTTTGCCTGGTCCGGAAGGTGGATATCCGAGATAACCGGAATTTTAAGCTTGTGTTTGATTTGGTTGAGAATGTCTAATCCTTGTTCAAACCCGGGGCCCCTGAAGGCATCCAGGGCGGTTCGGTTTGCTTTGTCAAAGGAGGCTTTGAATATAAAGGGGATCCCCAATTTTTCTGTGGTTTCTTTTAGGTTTTGGGCAATGGTAAAGCTGGTCTCATAGTTTTCAATCACACAAGGGCCTGCAATGAGGAAAAAAACAGGGGAGG
>CAYWNB010000195.1:0-3668 GCA_964459195.1 uncultured Desulfobacula sp. | reverse complement strand
ACCTTGAATATATCCGATAGATTCCTGGAATTTAAAATGCCTGATTTTGATTTGGATGAAATCGAAGACACCTTTGTGGGCAGCCAAAATCCCCTGCTTGAAAAGTTCTTATACATTAATGGAAAGCTGCGGGAAAAAAATGTCACCACCATTTTAAATGTGCCCAAAGATACGGTGAGTGAGCAATTGTGGGAAGGAAAGTTTGGAAGGCTTGCAGGTTCTGCAACCCGTTCCCATTGGGCTGACCATAGGACATATAAATACAAGGGAAAGGAGATCGACCGTGCTGTTCATCTGGGGATCGATCTTGCATCCACTGCCAATGCAAAGGTTAGGGCTGCCAATGGGGGTCGGGTGATTATGACCGAGGCCGTGGGCATTTTTGGCAATTCCGTTATCATTGACCATGGATTTGGCCTTGCCAGTCTCTACTCCCATTTAAATGAAATCATGGTGAATAAAGGGGACGCGTTGTCCAAGGGAGATGTCATCGGTATGACTGGGCTCACTGGCCTTGCCGGAGGAGACCATTTGCATTTTTCAATGATGGTCCACAATACCTTTGTCAATCCTGTTGAATGGTGGGATACTACCTGGATTAAAAATAATGTTACCTCAAAAATTGAAGCGGTTAAACTAATGGTAAAATGATCAGTTGTGAAATGATCGGTACTAAAATGATCAGTAAAGGCTAATTATGAGTGAATACAAAGTAAATAAAACATATGAGCAGATAAATAAAAAAATTGCAGCGGGCGAGGCGGTTGTTGTTACGGCGGAAGAGATCATCGATATCGCCAAAAAGCACGGGGTGGTTGAAGCAGCAAAACAAGTGGATGTCGTTACCACGGGAACCTTTGCCCCCATGTGCTCTTCCGGGGCATTTATTAATATCGGCCAGTTCAAACCCCTTGTCAGAACTACCAAGACCTGGTTCAACAATGTACCGGCCTATTCCGGGCTTGCGGCGGTTGACTGCTACCTGGGTGCAACCCAAACCTGTGATGATGACCCCTTGAACAAGTACCATCCCGGTGAGTTTAACTATGGTGGGGGGCATGTGATCCAGGATCTTGTGGCGGGTAAAGAAGTGCATCTGCGGGCGGAGAGCTATGGGACCGATTGCTATCCTAACAAGAAAATTGAAAAAATGGTAAGGTTGAAGGATCTTCCCAATGCCATGCTTTGCAATCCGCGCAATGCCTACCAGAATTATAATTGTGCCATAAACAGGTCCGACAAAATAAAATATACCTATATGGGAACCTTGAAATCAAAAATGGGGAATGCCAATTATTCCACCGCAGGAGAATTGAGCCCTTTGTTTAATGACCCTTATTTGAAAACCATCGGTCTGGGCACCCGGATTTTTCTGGGGGGAGCCCAGGGGTATGTCACCTGGACCGGCACCCAGCATAAAAAAGAGGTGGAAAGGGGGCTGAACGGTGTTCCTGTTACACCGTCAGGAACCCTGTCTGTCATGGGGGATTTAAAGGAAATGTCACCGGAATGGCTGGTCGGTCAGAGTATCAGGGGGTATGGGGTTTCCCTTTCCATTGGCCTTGGCATTCCCATTCCTATTTTAAACGAGGAAATGTTGAAATATGCATCGGTTTCAGATGATGAAATTTTTACCCAGGTGGTGGATTACGGGTATGATTATCCCCAGGCAATTTCAAAATCTTACGGCCAGGTCAGTTATGCTGAGCTGAAAAGCGGCAGTATTATGTTAAAGGGCCAAAAAATTCCCACAGTACCCCTGTCCAGTATGGTAAAGGCAAGAAAGATTGCAGAGATACTGAAAGTTCAGATTCAACGTTCCAAATTCTTTTTAGGCCATCCCCAGCACCTGTTCTGTTAATCCTCAAGTGAAATGAAAAACAAATGACAACTAAAAAATCAACGACTAAAAATCCAACTGCTAAAAATGCAATACCTAAAAAATTGATACCTAAAAAAAAGAATGTCTGGCGAGAGAATATTGAAGCCATTGTGATTGCCATTGTGATTGCCATGTTTATCCGTACTTTTATTGTGCAGGCCTTTAAAATCCCTTCCGGATCCATGCTGGAAACCCTGCAGATTGGCGATCAGATCCTGGTCAATAAATTTATCTACGGGGTAAAAATACCCTTTACCAATGGGAAGACGCTGGTTTCGGTCAAAGATCCTGAACGGGAAGATATTGTGGTGTTTAAATACCCCGAGGACCCGTCCAAGGATTTTATCAAGCGGGTGATGGCTGTGGGGGGTGACACCCTTGAAATTATAAACAAACAGCTCTATATAAATGACAAACTTATTACCAGGGAACCCTATGCCATCCACAGGGATAACCGGATCATCCCCGGTAATTTCAGTACCCGGGATAATTTAAAGAAAATTACGATCCCCGATAATAAGCTGTTTGTCATGGGGGATAACAGGGATAACAGCCATGACAGCAGGTTCTGGGGGTTTGTGGACCTCACCGAGGTTAAAGGGGAGGCCTTTATGATTTATTGGTCCTGGAATAAAGAAGCCTTTGGGGTTCGGTGGAAGAGACTGGGCAATTTATTATTTTAAGTGATTTAAGGTAGGTCATATGCGCTTTAAAAAAAAAGATATTCTTGATATCACGTCTCTGGATACCAAGGAAATTACCATGATTCTTGATACGGCCAGGGGGATGAAAGAGATTTCAGAACGGCCCGTTAAAAAGGTGCCCACCCTCAGGGGTAAAACCATTATTTTCTTTTTTCAGGAACCCTCTACTAGGACAAAGCTTTCCTTTGAAATTGCCGCCAAACGGTTGTCCGCCGACACGGTGTCCATTGCCAAAAGTTCATCGAGTATTGTCAAAGGCGAAACCCTCATTGATACGGCTAAAAATCTTGAGGCCATGAATCCTGATGTTATTGTCATGCGTCACTCTTCCTCGGGGGCGGCCCATGTGATTTCAAAGCGGGTCAACTGCTCGGTTATCAATGCAGGGGACGGCACCCATGCCCATCCTTCCCAGGCTCTTTTGGATATGATGAGTATCCGGGAAAAAAAAGGGACCTTAAAGGGACTTAATATTTCCATTGTGGGGGATATCTCCCATTCAAGGGTTGCCCGCTCCGACATCATCGGGTTTTCCAAAATGGGGGCCCATGTGACCATTTGTGCACCCCCCACCATGATTCCCAAGGGCATTGAAGCTATGGGATGCCAGATAGCAAAAAATATGGATTCCTGTGTGGAAGGGGCTGATGTTATAATGATGCTCAGGATTCAACGAGAAAGACAGGGAAATATTTTGTTCCCAAATGAGCGGGAATACGCCAGTCTTTACGGGTTAAATCCCCCTAGGGTAAAGCTTGCCCAAAAGGATGTTATTGTCATGCACCCGGGCCCCATGAACCGGGGGGTAGAAATTGCAAGTGAGGTGGCAAATTCAGATTGTTCCATGATTTTAGAGCAGGTCACCAACGGGGTTGCATTGAGAATGGCGCTTTTTTATATTGTTGCAGGAGGCAGCAGACATGCAGATTCTGATTAAAGGGGCAAGGGTACTTGATCCTGGCAACTTGGATGGGAAAAAAGATATTCTGGTAAAGGACGGTGTGATTGAGGCAATCCTAGATCCGAGTGATCCTACTGGCCCAGGAGATCCAATAGATCCCGGCCATTCACCCGATGTTCAG
>CAYWNB010000194.1:0-5749 GCA_964459195.1 uncultured Desulfobacula sp. | reverse complement strand
TGAAGTCTTGCCAGCATGGCAGGGTCCAAGTGAAGTGTCATGAGATTTTCCTTTTACTTGACCGGTTAACGCTTGACCGATCAACCATTATCATCATTCTCTTATAAGCTGTCAACACAAAAGCAAGGAAGGATTAACTTCAGGGTTTTTTATATGACACCCCGTTGAAATGGTTAATTTCCTTGACATGATATGGCCTTAAACGTATTTATGAAGAGCAAGCCCTACGGGATGGTTGTTCTGTAAAAAAATAAGACATAAGGAATTCGGCCACAGGATTTACCTGCGCTATATTCAAAAGAATGAAATTAAATCAAAGGTGATCACATGACAGAAGTTATTTTTGAGTTTCTAAACAAGATCGGATTTGTTCATCCCTTACACCCCGCATTCACACATATCCCCATGGGAATGGTAATGGGGGCGGTCACGTTCAGGCTGGTATCTTTTTTACCCAGGTTAAAATTTCTGGCCAGAACAGGGTATCATTGTATTATCCTTGGCCTTTTGGGCATGTTCCCGACGGCTTTTTCAGGATACCTGGACTGGCAGCATACCTTTGGTGGCAACTGGGATTTTTTGATCATTCTGAAAATGGTTCTTGCGGTTGTTTTGACGATTCTCCTGGCAGCCATCGCCATTGTGGATGATCCTGAAAATCCCCGATTTGATAAAAAAACACTTTTTTATCTTTTAACCCTCCTTCTGGCCATCGGCCTGGGATTCTCCGGTGGCGAACTGACCCACCAGCTTTTGCAGGCTGCCTTGCACGGATAGAAAAAGGGATCTGGAATTAATGGTATTTTCATACAGCACCAATGCGTTTGTCGAACATTCTCTTGCCGAGGCGGTTAAATTAATTGCCCAGACAGGATTTAAGGGGGTGGAGATTATGTGTGACAGGCCCCATCTGTATCCCCCGGATGCAAATCACCAGGATCTTGAACGCTTCAAGCAATCGCTTACCGCGCTAAAACTGACGATTACGAACCTCAATTGTTTCACCCTTTTTGCCGTGGGCAATACCTGGCTTCCTTCCTGGATAGAGCCGGATGCATCACGACGGCAGGAAAGAATTGACCACACACTCAACTGCCTGGATATCGCCCAATTTTTAGGAAGCCCGTGTATCTCGGTACCCCCCGGCGGGCCGCCGGTTGAAAGGGACCGGAAGGCATCATTGGCCCTTTTCCGCCAGGGGCTTGAACAAGTGCTCCCCAAAGCCGAAAGCCTTGGGGTAAATATTCTCATTGAGCCGGAACCCGACCTTTTAATAGAAAACAGCCGCCAGATGAGTTCGTTTATCAAGGAGTTTGCATCCCCAAACCTGGGGGTCAATTTTGATGTGGGTCATTTTTATTGTGTGGGTGAGGCACCGGAAGCAGCCCTTGAAACCCTGTTTGAAAAAATCGGTCATATCCACATTGAAGACATTGCGCCGACAAGAAAACATCACCATCTCATTCCCGGCCTTGGCGCCATAGACTATGACGCGTTTTTTAAACGGCTCGGAGAACTGAACTACAACAAAGATATTTGCCTTGAACTTTATACGTACACAAAAGCGCCTTGCGAAGCCGGTCTAAAAAGTATTGAGACGCTAAAGCCTGTAATGGAAAAATACGGGTTTTCGGTTTAACTATGAACAATAAAATAACGTTTCCGACAGGTCATTCCCCCCAGACCGTCATCCCACTGAAATTTGCCCAGTCGTATCATTATCCTGTCTGTTTTACCCGGGACGTGTTCAACACCCGTAATCCTCTCCTGATCAGCACCCTTGCGGTGAAAAGCCAACCCCAGGCCAGAAAAATAGTGGTAATGATTGATGACGGGCTGACCCGTAAGAATCCCCAAATTTTGAATGATATATCCCTGTGGTTTGAACACCACAAGGAGCTTGTTTGTCTGGCCTGCGAACCGGTGGTGTTTCCCGGCGGTGAACAGGTAAAAAATTCCTGGGACCATGTGCACCGGGCAACCAAGGCCATGGACGATGCTAAACTCGACCGACACGGCGTGGTTATTGCCGTGGGCGGGGGAGCCCTGCTGGATATGGCTGGGTTCAGTGCTGCCATCTTCCACAGGGGGATACAGCTGGTCCGGATTCCCACGACAACCCTGGCCCAGAACGATGCTGGCATTGGGGTTAAAAACGGAATAAACCAGTATGGTAAAAAAAATTGTATCGGAACATTTTTTCTGCCCGCAGCGGTGATCAATGACTATGGGTTCCTGGAAACCCTGTCTTTTGAGCATTTTATCGGAGGCGTGGCCGAAGCCTTTAAGATTGCTTTGATACGCGACAAATCCTTTTTCTACTTTCTTGAGAAAAACAGCGCACTGCTAAAACAAAGGGACCCGGCGGCAATAGAAGAAACCATTGAAAGATGCGCCCGGCTTCACCTGGATCATATCGCCCACAGCGGCGACACATTTGAAACCGGGTCATCACGACCGCTGGATTATGGTCACTGGTCTGCCCATAAGATTGAAATGCTATCCGGGTTTTCCATGGGGCACGGCCAGGCAGTTTCAGTCGGTATCGCCCTGGACTCCTACTATGCATGGCAGCGGTCCCTGATCTCCCGGGCCGAACTGGACCGTATCATCACAGCGCTGATAAATTGCGGACTCCCGGTCTGGAGCCAATATCTGGAGATCACGGACACTTCGGGCCGCCTTGAAATAGAAAACGGGCTTGAAGAGTTCCGGCAGCACCTAGGGGGAAGGTTGACGTTTACCATGCCCGATGGAATCGGGCAGACATGTGAGCGCCATGAAATGGACTTTGACATTGTCAGGCAAGGGATCGCTTTTCTTAAGAACGCCTGCGATGATGCGGCCAGGAACAGCCGGATCACCGAAACGGTCAGACAGACGTGAAGCTTGCCAAATAGTTGACCATGGAATTTTTGCACAAATAATATCGCCGGGTAATCGGGTTGTATGAAAACCCAGTGATATCCATCTGTTTCAACCCCGCCTCAAAACAGGCCCGGTTGAGTTCGTCAGGTTTGATCAACGATGCCCAGTCATGGGTCCCTTTGGGCAAAAGCCCCAGAACATATTCCGCACACACGACAGCCAGAAGAAAGGACATCAGGTTGCGGTTGATGGTTGCAAAAATGATGACACCCCCGGGATTCAGAACATTTTTGCAGGCAGCAATGACCGATTCATAGCTTGGCACATGTTCAAGCAGTTCCATGCAGAGGATGACGTCAAAACCGGTTCGGGTGAACCGGGTGATATGTTCGATGTTCGTGTCGATATAGCGGATGTCAAGGTTTGATTGTTCCGCATGGGTCCGGGCAATGGCCGTCATGTGGGGTGATGCATCAATGCCGATGGTGACGGCAGCCTGCCTTGCAATCCTTTCGGTGAGTATCCCGCCGCCGCAGCCCACATCCAGCACCCGTTTTCCCCTGAGATCTGTTTGCTGCATAATGTATTCAAGCCTTAAGGGATTGATATCATGAAGGGATTTCATCCTTCCGTTTTCATCCCACCAGTCGGTTGCAAAATCGTTGAATTTTTCTATTTCACTCGAAGAGATATTGTGTGTCATCCGGTTCCTTGAGAATCCCTGTCTATTGTTTTATTTCAGGCGCCTTAGTGAATAATTTCTTGAAGTTTTCACCTGATCCGTTTATACTTTTTGTCCATGCGTGAATATTGCAGCATGCGTGATTATTACAATGGGTTCATCGGTACTTTGATGTAGACATCGTCTGTCTTTTGTTTTTTACTAAAAGATCCGGTTATCTACAACAATAATCTTAAAGAATCAATTCATGAGTTTGCAGTTGTTCGACTGGATGAAGGTTAGTCTTCAAGACGGTGTTTGATGTTTTGTTCTTCTTTTGATGGGGTGGCGATTGAAATATGTAATGTCTTTTTATGACACATTGGTTCCGGAAAAACTTCAATTCTTTTTTGCGCTTTCACGGACCCATCATGGCGTGCTCGATATGATGGCACCTGTTTTTGCCGCCCTGATCTATCTCGGGCATTTCCCGGATCCGGGCATTGTCCTGGCAGGCGTTATCACTGTTTTTTCAGGATATACAGCGGTTTATGCACTAAATGATATTGTCGGATACAGGGACGATCGAAACAATATTCGGCCGGACGACAAAAAAGGAACCGATCTGGACTCAATCCTTATCCGGCACCCCCTTGCCCAGGGGGTGATCAGCCTGAAATCCGCTGCAGCATGGGCAGGGTTCTGGTCTGTTGCAGCTGTACTGGGCGCATATTATTTAAACCCAGTCTGTATTCTGATTTTTCTGGGTGGCGCACTGCTGGAAACTATCTATTGCTATCTGTTGAAAATAACTTATCTCAGGATTGTCATCAACGGGTTTGTAAAATCGGCCGGCCCTGTTGCCGCTGTCTTTGCAGTGGACACAAGTCCTGATGCCCTGTTGTTATGCTTCATATTTGTTTTCTTTTTTCTATGGGAAGCCGGGGGACAGAATATCCCCAATGATTATACCGATATAGATGAAGACCGGCAGATAAATGCAAAAACACTCCCGCTGGTGTTTGGACGTGAAATTGCAAGCTCCCTGATCATGGGGCTTCTGGCTGCCGCTTTATGTGTCATGACAGCCGTGTTCATTCTGTCACCAATTGATTTTAGCTGGTTTTCATATCTGGTTTTTGGAACAGGCTCTTTCTTCCTATTGATGCTGCCAGCACAAAAGCTTTGGAAAACCGTTGAAAATCAAGCCGCAATGAGTCTTTTCAACAAGGCAAGTTATTACCCGTTTTTTCTTTTGTGTGTGGTGTTGATGAATTTGTTTCTCTAAAAAGGTATCGACCCGGATTTAAATTTACCAATTTCAGTACCCAATTTTGCTGTCTTTTTATCATCAAATATTTTTTTCACCCGCTACGTTTTATAAGATTCATCTACCGCATAATCACAGTGCTGAATCGCGCAGCCGCCTTGAACAAATATCATACAGATCTGTGAGTATCATTCAACTATTTCCAGGATGGCCCTTTTTTTTTCTTTTGCAGATGCACATGATAAAATAGTTCGCATGGCCTGGGCAGTCCTGCCTTTTTTACCAATGACTTTTCCAATATCTTCTTTTGCGACCCTTAATTCCAGCACAAGGGTCTGCTGAGTCGTAATTTCCTCAACAACAACCTGATCCGAATTATCAACCAGAGCTTTAGCAATATACTGAATCAATTCTTTCATAACCTGATCTCCTTTTTATCTACAACCTTTTGCACTTAAATTCATCGATGGAAGCATCTAAAATATTACGTTCAAGCTGCATATCAGGCTTCCACCAAACTGAATGATCACGTTTTCTTTTAGCGAATTCTTGTTGTGCGTTTATTATATTGTCTTGTTTTTCTTGCGTGAACAGATAGAACATACCAGCAATAGAAACAACATTTGCGTCATTTGTTAGTCTATCTTTATCAATGATCCCTTTTTCATTGAAAGGCAACTAAAATAAATGAACATAAAAGTTATTAAAGCAAACTACTTAAATACCAAACACGAAAAAGAAATCCAGAAATTGTTAAATAAGGTCGAAGAAATCGCAATATCCAAGGGATATTATTGTTTTTATAATGCTTGATGATTCTATCAGGCACAAGCAAAATTGCCTATGATTTCAGGCAATATGGATTAATGCGAGGGACAGGCTGATATGATGCTCAGGGACGGGCCCTGGGTAATTGGGCCTATTTCCTTGGCAGCCTTTTTATCCTTTTA
>CAYWNB010000193.1:0-5755 GCA_964459195.1 uncultured Desulfobacula sp. | reverse complement strand
TCCGGGAAACCCATCCTTTCAGGAGATCCCCACATTGCCCATTCCTGCCCTTCGGTCTGGTACGAAGCGCACCTTGTCACACCGGACCTGAACTTTTACGGCCATTTTCTTTCGGGGGTCCCCATGGCACTTATGGGGTTTAACCAGAAAGTTGCCTGGACCCTGACCATGTTTCAAAATGATGACGTGGATCTGTTTGTTGAAAAACCCAATCCAAAAAATCCGGATCAGGTTTGGTCTGATGGTAAATGGACCGACCTTGAAAGCGAACAGGAAATCATCAAGGTAAAAAATGAAGAGGATCTGGTTTTAAAGGTCAGGAGTTCAAAGCACGGACCCATTATCAATGATATCCTGGATCCGCTGAACAAGGAAAAAAGACCGGTTGCTGTTTCCTGGGCCTTCCATGATTTTAGCAATGACATATTCAGCGGATTCTACGAACTCTCTCATCTCGATACGGTTTTTCAGGCGCCGGATGCCCTTAAAAAGATTTATGCGCCCGGGTTGAATTTTGTGATGGGCGATGCAAGCGGGAATATCGGATGGTGGGCGGTTGCAAAACTGCCCCGAAGACCGGGTCATGTGGACCCCAATTTTATCCAGGACGGATCAGACCCTTCCAATGACTATATCGGGGCCTGGCCGTTTGAGGCAAATCCGCAATTTATTAATCCTGAATCGGGCATTATTATTTCAGCCAACCATCAACCCCAGGATTTTGGCAGTGGTGTTGTGCCGGGGTATTATAATCTTGATAACCGGGCAAAACGTATTGAAACGCTGCTGAGCCAGAAAGAGAAAAACTGGTCCCCAAAGGATATGGAAGCCATTCAGCTGGATACACAGTCGGCATTCTATAAACGCATCAAAGAGCGACAGGTTGCGGTGCTAAAAAGCATCCCGGCCATTCAACAGGATGCGATCTCAAAAAAAGCCTTTGATGCTTTTGAACGCTGGGATGGCTTTCACCGCCTGGATACCAAAGGGGCGGCTGTCTTTTACACCCTTCATTATTATCTTGTAAAAGCAGTGTTTGAAGATGACCTGGGAGAGGATCTTTTCAAAGCATTTTTAAGGACACGCCTTCCGGACAAGGCAGTTCTCAAAATCATGGGCCTTGAAAATTCTCCCTGGTGGGATGACAGAACCACCTTAAAAATAGAATCTCAAAAAGATATGGTATCAAAGGCCTGGTTCCAGACCGTTGATGCTTTAAAGCAAGCTTCCGGCAATGATCCTGAACGCTGGGTCTGGGGGGATCTTCATACGGTGGAATATGTCCATGCCATCGGCAGGAAAAAACCCTTGAACAAATTGTTCAATATAGGCCCTTTTAAAATTGAGGGATCAAGGGATGTCCCCAATTATCAGGGGTTCAGGATAGGCCCTCCGCCATTCAACGTCTACATCGGACCCTCCACCCGACGAATATTTGATTTTGCAGACCCAGATCATTCCCTGGGAATTAATCCAACCGGCCAAAGCGGATACTTTTTTGATCCCCATTATGATGACCAGGCCCAGATGTATCTGTCGGGAAAATATCGAATCCAGCTGATGGACAAGACAGAAATCGAAAAGGCAACCGCCTCTTTGTTAGAATTGACACCGTAAACCCACCCCTTAGGACAGTTCCCATGCAGTGATCCGAGGGGGCGGATAATCATTTGGTGATGGGTAACACCGGTGAATTAAATTTGGGTTTTTGCTTAAAGATTTGCGAGCAACAAAATGAAACCCAAAGATGCGACGATAAGACCGGAGGTGGATTCCATTACGTTTCCGAGAAGACGGTGCCGCCTGCTATTATGATCAGATAATTTGAGAATGGCCGCTTTGCCTGACATGCCGGCCAGCACAACCAGGGTAATCGTTGACGCCATTCCTGCTGCAATGCAGATGGCTAGAACAATACCCAAGCCGGTTAGATTTAAGGAGATGGCAAATAACATGACCATCACCACGCCCGGGCATGGAACCATACCAACTGCCAATGCCGTTGCAAATGGATTGGCAAACAGTCGTGTCTGTTTTTGAGCTGCCCTGGTGGAATTACTGAACCATGCGAACAGGCTTTTGGTGAAAATAATTAACCCAATAAGTGTGATCAATGAAAAGCTGATGATCTGGGTGATATGGGTCATGTTTTCAAGAGAGCGGGTAATGCTTGTGTGTAGAATATATTTAACGGACAGGACAAGCATGATACCTGAAACCCCGTGGGTTATGGCCACAAGGTTTCCAAAAATCAGGCTTTGGTGCAGGCTTGGTTTGCAAGACAAAATATAGGACAATGCAACAGCTTTCCCATGCCCCGGACCTGCTGAATGGACAACCCCGTAAACAAATGCAATCAGGGTCAACAAAAGCAGGGGCGCTATCTTTTTTTTAGCGGTTGCCTCCCGAATCAGTTGGGACATTTTTTCCCTTAGCTGTTGTTGCCAAAAAACAATTTTAACGAAAAATTTGCTTTTTACGGGAAGCACCACTGTTTTATGGTGCTTTTCCGGTTTTGAAGTGAACGGATTTTGGGCCGCTCCAACGGATAAGTTTGAAAGTAACAATAAGAAAATACAAAACAGGAAAATACAAAACAGGAGAATTGATTTTTTCATTTATTTTTGCCTGAAATTTACAAATATTGCCAGAGGGTTGACGGTTTCATAATAAATTAATGTGGATTTATCTCTTTCCACTTTTGTTTCGATTGTAAAAAGATCCGCGCCTTGTATCACCAAATGCTTTCCAGCCGGAAAATAGATCGCCGAATAATATTCCGGATCATAGGGTGAAAGGGTGATTTTTTTTTGGGTTTTTATTGCACTTACATGACAGGGGATAAAAAAATCATATATGAGATGGCCATTGTTGAGGGTGGCATTAAAATCTTTGACAAACTTAACCACAAAGGGTTTGTCATCAATTTTTATGTGAATATAATAGTTATGGGAGGCAATATATCCAAAGGCTTTTTCTTTGATCGTCGCAACTTCATTTTTATTTAGGATGTTGTTTTTATCCGTATCAAAATCTTCACCAATCATTGAGGAAAACATTTCATCAAACTTCCAGTTTATCTTAACCCCTGCAAGTCCTTTTTCATCAAATATCATTTTTGTTTCCTGTTCAATAAACACATGGGGATGTGCCCTAACTGCCTGGGCACCTATGAAAATTAAACATAAGGGTATAAACACCCTATATAAAAAACAACCCATTGTTCTGATCATTCAACGCTCCTTTCTAATATGGTTGAGAGTTCCTCTGGGTTATTATCCGATATGGTTGATATTTTCAAGATGCTTGATCTTTAATAGCAACCTTTTAAGGAGCACCTGGGACACATTTAATGCAGTGATTCGGGGGACAAAGATCAGGCCGTATTTCCCACAAGAATCATATGGAGGTCACAGACATTGGTATTGGTGGGGCCGGTTTTGTAGAGTCCATTTATGGCCTCGAAAAAATGATAGGAATCATTGTTTTTAAGATATGCGTTAATGGAGAGCCCGGCAGCGGCTGCCCGATATAGTATTTCCAAAGAGGCAAATGCGCCGGCTGCATCCGTGGGACCGTCATTGCCGTCTGTGGAGGCTGCCAGAAAGGTTATGTCATCGAACAGGTCTGGTCTTCGCCTGATTTCTTCCAGAAAGGCCAGGGCCATCTCCTGGTTTCGACCGCCTTTTCCGTTTCCCTGGAGGGTGACCACCGGCTCTCCGCCTGAAATAATGCACACAGGTTTTTGGGCCAGCATGCCTGACAATGCCGTATCAATGGCAATGCCGCTGAGAAATTTTGCCACCTGTTTTGCCTCCCCGGTGATGCGGGATGTAAGGAACACCACATTGTATCCCAGGCTGCGGGCTTTTGCTCCGGCAGCTTCCATGGCAAGTTGATTGGTTCCAATCAGGAAATTGTTGGATTGCCCAAGGGCTGGATCCCCCTGTTGGAGGGTCTCGGGAATTTTCCCCCTAGTGCCAAGTTTCAGTGCCCGCAGGGCCGGCCCGGGGATGTCAGCTCTAATGGTATATTTATCAAGGATGGCCAGGGCATCGTCAAAGGTGGTGGGATCCGGTGCCGTGGGACCCGATGCAATACTGCTCAGATCATCGCCCACCACGTCGGAAAGAATAAAACTCAGGTTGGCGGCAGGAAAGATCTGTTGGAGCAGGCGGCCACCCTTGATACCGGACAGGTGTTTTCGAATGCAGTTGATCTCGGTAATATCCGCCCCGCACTCCAGAAGCGTACGGGTGATCTTTTGTTTGTGGGCAAGGGTCAACGCCACGGTTTCCCCTTTGGCGTCGCAACACAGGGGTAGTGGCAGCAGTGCTGACCCTCCCCCTGAGATCAGGGTAATTACCAGGGTTTTGGCATCTGCTTTTTTTGCCAATTCCATAATCCGGGCAGCACCGGTAACACCGTTTTTATCCGGCTCGGGATGTCCTGCCTCCAGGACTTCTATCCGGCCCAGGGGCGTTGTATGTTTGTACTTGACGACAATAAGTCCTTGGGTGATCCTGTCGCCCAGAATTTTTTCAAATGCCAGGGCCATGGGAGCTGTGGCTTTGCCTGCCCCGATAATGAACACCCGGGTGTACCCTGATAGATCAATGGCGTGCTTGTTTCCTTCAAGATCAACTTCCAGAAGGTTCCCCGTGAGGTGGACATGGTCCATGATCATCTGAAACGGGTCGACCCGGCTTAACCCGGCTTTGAAGATGGTATCCAAGTGGTGGTGGGGTTCAGGAGCGGTCATGGTATTTTTCTTTCCGTAAATGGTAACTTATGGGCGGGCACCCTGTCCGGCAGGTTATAAACAATTAATTGACGAACAGGGTGCTTCCTGTCCGGTTGATTACAAAATGATCGTTGCCGGCTGAGAGAATATCCATAGCAGTTTCTCCTGTGCAGTGGCAGGCGCCAATGACCTTGATGGAATTATTTGCCAGATATTGGATGGACAGATCAAGGTTTTCCTTTCCTGCCTCCACCAGATGGGTTCCGCCCAGGACCGCATGGATCGGTTTTTTAAGAAAAGATTGAGCCGCATCCAGTATGTTTTTCATGCCTGGATGGGAGCATCCCAGGACAACCACCAGCCCTTTGGGGGTATCCAGGGCAAGGCAGATCTCGTCTTCAAACATATCCTGATGGAATGTCCTGTCCTTGAGCAGCATGAACCGGGGATTAATGACTTCATCGGCGTGAACCCTTGGAAACTTTGTCAGGATAAAGATGCCGGGGAAAATTTGAGTGACCTGCTCTTGAACCGTTTCGTGCCTGATCTTTTTAACTGCAAGAAACTGCGGGTCAAAGTTGTTCCCCAAAAACTTACTGGTAGACTGGCTAACGCCGTATTTTTCGTCAAAAAAGTCTTTGCCGGTATACAGGGTGAATTGGGTGGTGATTTTTGTCAATGCCCGGAATCCCCCGGAGTGATCATAATGACCATGGCTTATGGCTACGGCATCAAGGCGTCCAAGGTCGATGTCCAACTGCCGGGCATTCTCCAGGAATGCCCCGGACTGTCCGGTATCAAACAGAACCCGGAACCCGTCCTTTTCAATAAAAAATGAAAGGCCATGTTCCGATGCAAGGGCTTTATTTTTTCCCGGGGTATTTTCAATTAGGGTGGTAATTTTCAGTGGCATGGTAATTTCCTGTAGAATGGGTGCAATAGATCTCTCTTGTTAAAGATATCTATTGTTCAGTCGTCTGCTTGTCAGATTAATTGTGTACAGCGTTCTGA
>CAYWNB010000192.1:0-5798 GCA_964459195.1 uncultured Desulfobacula sp. | reverse complement strand
ACAGAGATTGTTTTATCCTTTAAAAAAGTGGATCTGAATTCTACATATTTTGACTTACCATTTTTACATGCTATCTTAAACTCGCGACTCTCTTCCTTATCTGAATAACTGCTGTCATGACCCCATGCTTCTGAGGCACTCTTTCGATATTCTTTATCTGGGTAAGCCTTATCAAACCAGACTTCTTTAGTGGGAATGTCTTTAAGTGTATAACCTGTAATTTTTGTCAAATATGGATTTACATATAGGTATTTACCGTAATTATCAATCAAAGCAATTCCATGGGGAGTACTTTCAAGAATTGTTTCAAGTGTTTCTTTCTCTTCTTGCCGGGCCTTTTCTGCCTGTACCCGTTTGGTTATATCCCGCCAGATAGTATGTAATACTTGGTTGCCTTCCTGGTTAGAGATTGCTGTTAAAAGGACCTCTACAGGGAAAACCTCACCATTTGCCCTGGTGTGTTCCCATTCAAATCTATGACCGCCGTTTTTCAAGGCAACAGCCATCATCTCTTTTGCTTTTGTGAAGGACTCTTTTCCATCGGATTGAAAATCAGGGGATAATTCAGAAGGATGGGTTTTTAGAAGCTTACTTTTGTTCATATAACCCAACATTTCTAACGTGGCTTGATTACAGTCGATGAATTTTTCATTTTTGATTATCGAAATAGCATCTTTGGATTTTTCAAAGAGAATACGATACACTTTATCGCTATTTTCTCCATCTCTGATTTTTTTAGATATTTCTGATTCTGAAATTCTTTGTTCCGAACCTTTATTGGTAAATTCTCCATCCATAAAAAATCCTTAATGTAAAGAGTGACTATACTAATATCCAATAATTCAAATTATATCCACAAAAGTTTCTTAAAAGAACGTTACATCAAAAAAACGGGTATTGCAAAAATTTTAATAATTTAACGCCCGTAAATCTCACCGAACCGAATGTTTAAATCCCAGACTGAAGTTTGAAGAATTTGGTTTTGGACCTCTTTTTCTTCTGTAAGCGGTGTCAGCTTTTTTTCCAAGGTGATAGGTTTTTGTTCAGGGTGTTGGATGAATATTGATTTTTTTTAAGTTTAAAATGGTGTATTTGCCTGCCGGTGAAGCCTTTCCCTATTTTAAAATAAAATGGCATGGCAATTGCTCATGTATCGATTAACACAGTGGTTTGATTGGATTTGTTTATTTACACATCAAATTAAGAGGAGAATTAAATGAGTGCGTTAATCATCATGATTGTTGCGTTTGTTGGTTATATACTGATGTATAACCTCTACGGAAAATTTATCGGGCAGAAAATTTTCAAGTTATCCCAGGCAAATAGTGCACCTGCTGTTGCAATGGAAGATGGGGTGGATTATGTGCCGACCAAAAAAGAAGTTATTTTTGGGCATCATTTTACCTCCATTGCCGGAACCGGACCCATTGTCGGTCCTGCCGTGGCCATTATATGGGGATGGGTGCCAGCCCTCATCTGGGTTTTTTTCGGCAGTATTTTCATGGGTGCCGTGCACGATTTTGGTGCTTTGATCATCTCCATGAGAAATCAGGGCAAATCCATTGCCGAATATACCTCCAAATATGTGAACAGCCGGACCCGGTTCTTGTTTTTTTTGATCGTGTTTTTAGAGCTCTGGATTGTGATTGCTGTTTTTGGCCTGGTCATTGCCGTGGTCTTTGCCATGTATCCGGCCGCAGTATTCCCGGTCTGGTGTGAGGTTGCCATTGCCGTTTATCTTGGCCATGCCATTTATAAACAGGGCAAGAGTGTTATCACCTGGTCCATCATCGCGGTGGTGGCCATGTATGCCACGGTCTTTATAGGCGTTTATATTCCTTTTAAAATGCCCATGATTGCAGGTATTCCTGCCACGGGTGTCTGGACGATTATCCTTTTGATCTATGCCTTTATTGCCTCCACACTTCCGGTGACCACCTTGCTCCAACCCCGGGATTTTATCAATTCCCATCAATTGCTGGTTGCAATGGCCCTGCTAATTTTGGGCGTGATTTTTTCCGCCTTTGGCGGGAATCTTAATATCGTGGCACCGGCTGTTCAGATGAATCCTGCCGATGCACCGCCCATGTGGCCTTTCTTGTTTATTACCATTGCCTGCGGGGCTATTTCAGGGTTCCATTCTTTGGTCTCTTCTGGCACCTCTTCCAAACAGGTTCGAGCCGAAGACGATTCGCTGTTTGTGGGATACGGTTCCATGCTCATGGAAGGGGCCCTTGCCACATTGGTTATCATTGCTGTATCTGCCGGAATCGGTATGGGGTATGTGACCAAATCCGGTGAAACCCTTATGGGGGTAGCTGCCTGGACCACCCATTATTCTTCCTGGGCGGCTGCTGCCGGTCTGGGGTCCAAAATTGCTGCTTTTGTAAACGGGGCTGCCAATATGATCACGGCCACTGGATTGCCTGAAAGCGCTGCCGTTGCAATCATGGGGGTTTTTGTGGCCTCCTTTGCCGGGACCACCCTGGATACCGCCACCCGGATTCAGCGGTATATTGTTGCAGAGCTTTTTGGGGGCTTTAAATTAAATTTTCTTACGGGTAAGTATACGGCCACTTTTATTGCTGTGGCAAGTGCCTTGGCCCTGGCCTTTGCAACCGGTGCCGGCGGAAAAGGGGCTTTAAAGCTCTGGCCCTTGTTTGGTGCTGTTAATCAGACCCTGGCAGGCCTTGCCCTTATCATTATTACCCTCTATTTGAAATCCAAGGGGGGTTATAAATGGGTTGTTGCCGGTATTCCTTCGGTATTCATGATGGTTATGACCATCTGGGCGCTGGTTTTGAATCAAACCCTTTTTGGGGCCAGTAATAATATGTTGCTTTCTGTGGTAAATGGGCTGACCCTTGCCCTGGCGATTTGGATCACCATGGAAGGATTTTTGAAATTTTTCACCATGAAGCCTGACAATGATCTGGAATCTGATTATTCATAAATAACGCTTATCGGCAGGGAATCTCATGGTTCCCTGTCCTTGAAAAATGGTGTGTGCCTTATGATGACATGGTGTTACCCGGAGATTGGACACGTTATTAAACCCATATATGGAGTGGTGAGATGGATAAAAAAATACATAAAATTATGGCCTGCATCGATTTTTCAGAATACTCGCTGATGGTATTGGAATATGCGGTTGAACTGGCAAAGGTCTCAAACACAAAGGTCCTGTTGTATAATGTTATTAATGAGAGTAATTATTATTCAATGGCAACGGTCAGCATGTACGCCCAGACCCCGGTTCTTGACGAGAAGGAAACACGGGAACTCAAAGAAGGCAGGCTGGAATGGCTGAACGAGTTGATACGGGAGCATTTCCCCGGAGAAGAATTAAATCTCGAGTTTAAAATTGATTTGGGAATACCTGCAGATCAGATCCTGGAAGCAATTGAATCAGAGAATATTGATCTGGTGGTGATGGCCAACAAAGGACGGGGAAATCTTGCGCGATTTTTGTTCGGCAGTTCTGCTGAGAGGGTATTTCGGCATTCTCCGGTTCCGGTTGTCAGTGTCAGGGATCGTAAAAGGTTCAAAAGAAAATGATAAGAAAAAATAGCATGAACTGTAAAAAACACTGTGTTTGTTTTGGTGGTATCATTCCATGGTTTTTTCCCATGGCTGGCTGTTGAGGAGGCATTCAATGACAGAATATATAGGCGCTGTTGATCAGGGAACCACAAGCACCCGGTTCATTATTTTTGATCATGACGGGAATAGGGTCGGTTTTGACCAGAAGGAACATCGACAGATTTTTGCAAAACCTGGCTGGGTGGAGCATGATCCCATGGAAATCTGGGACAACACCTGGGAGGTCATTCAAAATACCCTTGCAAAAACAGGAATACATGGGAGCCGCATCAAGGCCATGGGAGTGACCAATCAAAGGGAAACCGTTGTGGTGTGGGACAAAAATACAGGGCGCCCCTTCCATAACGCGGTGGTATGGCAGTGTGCAAGAACCCATGAGATCTGCCAGCAGCTTATCAGAGAAGGGGGTCAGGACCGGTTTAGAAAAACCACCGGACTTCCCGTTGCCACTTATTTTTCAGGCCCAAAGATCAAATGGATACTCGACCAGGTGCCCGCAGCAAAACAAGCGGCTCAGAAGGGAGATGCCCTGTTCGGAACCATGGAGACCTGGGTGATCTGGAATCTTACCGGAGGCCCTGACGGCGGTGTCCATGTCACGGATGTGACCAATGCCAGCCGTACCCTGCTCATGGACATTCATTCTTTGTCCTGGGACCCAGAGATTTTGTCTATTCTGGGCATCCCGGAATCAGGGCTTCCCAGAATTGTTCCTTCATCTGACTCCAGGATTTGGGGTGTTACATCCGCTGACGGACCCATGGGGGCCTGTGTGCCGGTGTGTGCCGCCCTGGGAGACCAGCAGGCGGCCCTGTTCGGCCAGGCCTGTTTTGAGCCGGGGGAGGCGAAAAACACCTATGGCACTGGCTGTTTCTTGTTGTTAAATACGGGAACCGTTCCCATGACCTCGACCCATGGCCTTATTTCCACCCTTGGGTATCAGCTGGGAGAAGCGTCGCCGGTCTATGCCCTTGAAGGGTCCATTGCTAATGCAGGCTCCCTTGTTCAGTGGGTCAGAGATAATCTGGGGCTCATTGAAACAGCTTCTCAAATAGAGGCCCTGGCCTCCCTTGTCAATGACAATGGGGATGTTTATTGTGTTCCGGCTTTTTCCGGTCTGTTTGCCCCCCATTGGCGGCCGGATGCAAGGGGGATCATTGCCGGGCTGACCCGGTATGCCAACAAGTCCCATATCGCCCGGGCCGTATTGGAGGCCACTGCCTTCCAGACCCGGGACATTGTGGACGCCATGAATCTTGATTCCGGTGTTCCCCTGACAAAACTTAAGGTGGATGGGGGGATGATTCACAACAATCTACTCATGCAATTTCAGGCAGATCTTTTGAATGTGCCGGTTATTCGCCCGAAGGTGGCGGAGACAACCTGTCTGGGAGCGGCCTATGCAGCAGGCCTTGCTGTGGGGTTCTGGTCAGGAACCCGGGAACTCAAATCAAAATGCGCTGTCCATTCGATCTTGAAACCTAACATGGATGAACAGGTTCGCCGTAAGGTATGCGCCGGATGGGAAAAGGCGGTGGAACGAACCCTGGGCTGGGTGGATTCGGGATAACCGCACCTGGTTCGTGCCTAGCAATAGTGATGAATGCCTTGGAACTGTAATTTTTGGAGACAGATAATGGGATTACCCGCACGGTTTTTGACCGGAAACCATCTCTTCGGTTTCCGGTCGCTGGGAAAAATAGGCCTGCACCGCTATCGGTTGTACATCTTTTCAATTTGATTAGAATATGTTTCAATGATAACCTTTTGCTTGGTTTTTTGAGTTGGTGTTATCATTCCATTCTGCTCGGTAAATCTTTCAGTAAGTACGGTATACTGTTTTACCCGCTCAAAATTTTCAAGCTCTTTATTGGCATTTTCAACTTCCTGGGCCATAAGTGTTTTTAAGTTGCCCTTCTCAAGAAAGTCGTCACCGACTTTATAAACAATTGGCACACCTGAAGATTCATCAATTTTAACCTTGCTCTTATCATAATCAATGCCTTGAGCATCAAACAGTTCTTTAAAGTAAGTAAGGTTTGGTACAATCAGGCCGGATATGACGCTCCGTTCATTTCCAACACTGAAAAATTGTTCAATATAGGCACTAGTTGCAAAGCGCGCTTCTATTTTTGCAGGAGCGATATTTTTACCATTGGAAAGGCAAATAATTGACTTAATGCGGTCAACTATTT
>CAYWNB010000191.1:0-5830 GCA_964459195.1 uncultured Desulfobacula sp. | reverse complement strand
GGCACGATGGGTTTCAAATGGGGGGGAGCCAGGTAACTGGCTCCTCTACCAGCTAAAATTATCAAATCTCTGATGATTTTGGGTATAATTCACCAGTAATTCCACAATTCAATTTCAAAAAAAATCAACTCCAATAGTCAAAGGCTGGAATCTGGGAGTCTGAATTATCGTAAATCAATTCAGAGATATAAACCGGATCAGGCTGTGGTGGGTCATGATTGCGTATATCCCAAAGCCCAAGGTGTCGTAAAATTATTTCTATAATTTCGATTTCTTCAATAAAACTGATAATTCTCATAGGCCCCTGACATTTTGGGCAAATCAAAGGGTCAAATTCATACACTTTCTGAATTACAAATTCCCAGTAATTCGGTGGTATCTTTTGAAAATAATTTTGAATTTACCTCAAGTATAATTACTTCGGCCCCTAATTAAAAGTCATAAATTTTACGAATATAAATAGACCAGCCCTGAAAGATATTTACATATCTGGCAGAGGCTAAACAACAACATCCTTTAAAGGAGGTACGAAATGTCTATTTATAATTTGTCAGAACTTGAGTCGCAGATAAACCAGTATTTCAATTCTCAAAACACTATGGCTTTAGCATACAGCACAAAAGCATTGTATAATGCTGTCATTAGAAAAAAGCTGTTACCTTTTTGCAAAGAACAGAGAATCGACAATCTTAATGAAAAATTCACGGACCGTATGGACAGTTTTGGTTAGTTCCTCCGGGACAAAAAAGTATCAGCGCACACGATTCAATCTTATTTGACCATTACAAAACTATTATTCACTTTCCATGGGCATCATATTAAGCATACATACAAGATCACTCGGCAGGATAAACAGGCCTTTGATCTGAAACATGAAAAAAGATGGTTCTCTGGAGAAGATATTGCAAAATGTAAAACTTTCATGTTTAAGATAAATCATATCCGGAACCATCTGCTTGTTAGATTAATGTGTGAAACCGGGGCCAGAATTAATGAAATTGCCAACATCTGTGTTTGTGATATAAAACTCAAAGAAAAGGCCATTCTTTTATCTTGGTCAAAAACTACACCAAGGCCAGTTTTTTTTACTCCTGAAACTGCCATTTATTTAGACAAGCATCTGGAAGCATTTTTTCCTGATCCTGAGAAAGATTCATTCAAAAAGATTTTCCCAGGGAAAAATATGATTTATAAAATCATTGATAACATGCTTAAAGATCTTGACCTTAAAACAAAAGGTGATGGACGAGGGCCGCACACCTTTCGGCATTATGTGGCGACAAATTTGCGTTATAATTTCAGGATGGATCTTGACCATGTTGCTCGTCTATTGGGTGACACACAAAAAACTATAAGTTCCAGATATCTGCATCCAACCGCTGAAATGTTGCACAACTTAATTAATAGAGCCTCTGGTTGGTAAAAAAGGATTTGTCACAACCCCAAGGTGTTTTCTTGGGGTTGGTTTCATTAAATAAAAGATCCGAACACTGTTTCTGAATATCTCCAATATAGTTTCCTGGAGCCTTTTTCAATTTGATTGTTCTCGGTCCCATATAATTGAATTTCAAATCTGAAACTGAAAAATCCGTTCATACCATATCTTGTCTCAGGGAAAATCTTGAAAAGCCCAGACTGGTGTATGAAGTGCTTGGTAAATTATTTGATTTGATTACTGAACGATTATACCATTATAATCACTATCTAAAATATCAAAATGATCAATCCCTTCAAAATGGATTTTGTGTTTATAATTTGTTTTCATTTAGACTTTTATGTATAGTTGTAATAAGCAAATCTTAAAATGATTTTGAGGTTTATAAAGACTCCCAAAAAGGAAAGATTATGCCTTGGTTATTTCCCTCTGTGATTGCAACAATTATGGGTACTCTTCTGTTAGTGCTTCTTTATTTCTATCTATATCTACAAGATCGAAACAGGTACATGCTGGTGTGGACAGTTTCCTGGTCAATATATCTTATAAGATTTTTGTTTATGCTTGCAATTCTCACCGGCAATAAAAGCCATCTGCTATTGATAGGAAATCAGATAAGTAGCTTAATTAGTGGAGTAATCCTATTATGGGGCACATACCTCTATATAGAGAGAAAAATGCCAAAGATCTGGATTGTTGTATCCATAATAGCTGTTATCTGGATCGCTGTAAGTATTTCATTTAAATTAGATTTCATATTGATGTCAATTCCAACATTCTTTTTTTTAGCCATAATTAACATCTATACAGGATTCATGTTTATTATGGCTAAAAAAGAATCGAAAAATGAAAGAATATTTACAGGAGCTTCATTTATTTTATGGGGCATTCATAAAGCTGATTATCCTTTTCTAAGGACTGTAACTTGGTTTGCACCATGGGGATATCTGATAGGTGCATTTTTGGAGTTCACCGTCGCAATAGGAGTTGTCCTTTTGTATTTTCAAAGATCAAAAATGCAAATTAAAGAAAGTAACCTTCTCATGCATACAGTGATTGAAACGATACCCGATCTTGTGTGGTTGAAAGACACAAGTGGAGTTTATCTATCTTGTAATCCTAAAGTAGAGCGTTTTTTTGGCGCTAAGGAAAATGAAATTGTTGGAAAAACTGACTATGATTTTGTCGATAAAAAAATAGCTAATTTGTTTCGAAATAAAGATAAAGAGGTCATGGCAGCAGGAATACTAAGTATGAATGAAGAAACAGTTGTTTATGCGGATGACGGGCATAGCGAACTTCTCGAAATCATAAAAACACCTGTATATGATGCAAAGGGGGTAATTGCTGGTATACTGGGAATCGCCCGGAACATAACAGAGCGCAAACAGGCAGAAAAAGCGCTGTACGATTCACATAAAAGATTTCTCACTGTGTTGGACAGTATTGACGCCACTGTTTATGTGGCAGATATGAAAACTTATGAGATTCTATTTATGAATAAGCACATGGTTGATAGTTTCGGCGGTGATATGACAGGTGAAATATGTTGGAAAACTTTTCGAGAAAAATCTGGTCCATGTTCCTTCTGTACCAATGATTTACTAATTGACGAAAACAAAAAACCCACTGGTGTTCAGACCTGGCAAGATAAAAACCCTGTCACCGGGAAATGGTACATAAATCATGATCGTGCTATAGAATGGACAGACGGGCATTTAGTCAGACTTCAGATCGCTACGGATATCACCGAATTTAAAAACTTGGAGTCTAAGCTCCAGCAATCTCAAAAGATGGAATCTATCGGTACACTTGCAGGTGGCATCGCTCATGATTTTAATAATCTTTTATATCCCATTATCGGATTTGCAGAAATGCTTAAAGAAGACCTGCCACAAGATAGCCCTGAGCATGGGATGGCACAAGAAGTTTTCAATGCTGGGAAAAGAGGTGGTGAGCTTGTCAAACAAATTCTCGCTTTCAGCCGACAATCTGATCATAAACTGTCACCAGTTCGTTTTCAAAAAATATTAGCAGAAGTCTTAAAGCTAACCCGTTCAACGATACCAAGCGATATACAAATGCATCAAGATATTCAAAAGGATTGTGGTCTAATAATGGCTGAGGAGACTCAATTGCACCAGATCGCCATGAATCTTATTACAAATGCGTACCATGCTGTAGAGAAGACAAGTGGGGAAATTTCAATACAGCTTAAAGAAATTATGTTGGATAATGATGATTTAAAAGACAGCCCCTTGCAACCAGGTCAATACGTCATGCTATCGGTTTCCGACAATGGAGTTGGTATTCCCCGGGGAATAATGAATAATATTTTTGAACCCTATTTCACAACAAAAGAAAAAGGCAAAGGGACTGGCCTTGGTCTCGCTGCTGTATACGGAATCTTGACAGAGCATAAAGGAGATATAAAAGTTTACAGTGAAGAGGGAAAAGGTACTACGTTCAACGTTTATCTGCCTTTGATGAAAAAATCTACTGAAGCCGTTTCAATTGAAAAAGCCTTAAACAAATTAACAGGTACAGAAAGAATACTATTGGTTGATGATGAAGAATCGGTTGTTCGGCTTGAGAAGCAAATGCTTGAACGTCTTGGTTATAATGTATCTGCTCGATCTGACAGTTTAGAAGCTTTGGAAACTTTTAATTCTAATCCAGATGGTTATGATCTTGTGATCTCAGATATGACTATGCCAAACATGACAGGAGATCAGCTTGCACAAGAGTTAATGTCCATCCGAGCAGATATTCCGATCATCATATGTACTGGATTCAGTGAACGGATAAACAAGGAACAGGCTGAAGCTAACAAAGTAAAAGGCTTTCTTATGAAACCGGTTGTGAAATCAGAAATGGCTCAAATGGTTAGAAAAGTATTGGATGAAGCCAAATCTTCATAAATAAACTTGATAGGATAAAAGCGTTTAATGTGTCTATCATTATGGGAGAAGAGGCTTTACCCCATGGGTGTTCACTGGAATTTTAACGCTTAGTTCAAACAAATTTGGGAATCCCTATATATGGTGTATGATACTTTTTCAGTTTTGAAATTTTAATTCTACTATATGAGCCTCAACCGTTGTCACAAGCCAATCTTGCACTGTAAATTATATAATATACAAAAATTGACAGCATACTGAACGTTTTAGCCACCAATCTTTTGGTGCTTTGAATACAGTGACAGCATGGGTCACCACTGAGAAATCAATTTGTTCTAAATCCAATTATATTGTATAGTCAGTTTTGTTAAATTTGACCGAAACCCCATATTATAAAAGGCGCACATGAAAAAAGGTGCTAAACTTAATTTTAAAGATCATGTATCCTTTAAGATAGCTATAATATATGCAATTTTTTCAGCCCTATGGATATTATTATCTGATCAAATATTATATTTTATGGTTAGAGATCCAGGGGTCATGACAAAAATTCAAATGATAAAGGGTTGGGTTTTTATCCTCACTTCGGCTTTGATAATATTTTTCCTTTTAAGAAAAGAAATTAGAAAATACTCACAGGCAGAAAAAGAAATTATGGAGTTAAGTCAGCTTAGAGAATCTACAATTGAGAATGCTAATATTTGGTTAAATGTACTTGATGTAAATGGGAACATCCTTATCTGGAACAGAGCCGCAGAAAAAATAAGTGGATATAACAAAGAGGCTGTAGTTAGACATAGCAAAGTATGGGAATGGTTATATCCGGACATGGAATATCGAGAAGAAATAATTGCGAAAGCTAACGCAATTATTCAAGAAAATGAAATTGTTGAAGATTTTGAGACCAACATCAGACGAAAAGATGGAGGGGAAAAAATCATATCTTGGCAGTCAAGAAACTTAAAGGATGATCAAAACAAAACAATCGGCTCCATTGCTTTAGGTCGCGACATAACTGCACGTATAGAAAGCAGAAAAAGAAAAAATTAGTACTCAAAAACTGATTGAAGAACATAAAAAATTATCATTAGTTGGACAAATAGCTGGAAAAATGGCCCATGATATTTAATAATATTTTAGGTATTATCATGGGGAACAGTGAACTTGCACTGGTTGACTGTCCGGATGATCAGACAAAAAAGAAACTGGAATTAATATTTAATCAAACCTTACCTGGAAAAAATTTAACAAGGAATTTGGTTGCTTTTGCCAAGGATCAAGAACTAAAACAGAAGTTTTTCAGAATCAATGAAAAAATCGATCTTGTTGTAAGTTTGATGAAAAAGGATCTGGAAGGTATTGAACTGCTGAAGGACGAAAGTTCTGGAGTCCCGGAATTGCTTGCTGATCCAGGAATGATTGAGCATGCACTTGTAAACCTTATACAAAATTCAATCCATGCAACAAGTATGGTTGAGCAGCCCCAAATAATCAT
>CAYWNB010000190.1:0-5847 GCA_964459195.1 uncultured Desulfobacula sp. | reverse complement strand
GCGATATTTTTACCATTGGAAAGGCAAATAATTGACTTAATGCGGTCAACTATTTTTATATAGCCGAACTCATCTATCTCCACCTTATCCCCCGTTCTAAACCAACCATCCTCAGTGAAAGATTCGAAAGTCTCTTCTGGTTTATTAAGATAGCTGCTAAAAATACCGGCGCCGCTGATCTCCAGTTCACCGAAGGCTGACATTCGTACCCTGCTGCCATTAGATTCAAGGCCTACACATCCCGGCTTACAGGCAGTTAAGGGTGTATTGGCACAGGCATTAAAACTTTCGGTAGAACCGTACCCCTCGCTTACCCGTATTCCAATAATATAGAAAAATTTGAGCAGATCTGCTGATATTGAGGCACTTGCCGAGAATGAATGCATAAAATTTTTCCCGAACAAGGCCCTAACCTTTGCAAAGAGTTTGTCGGCAAGTTTGTATTTAAACTTCAGTCCCACGGGGAGTTTACTCATTATATCAAACTCATGTCCCATATTGTATGCGCCGGTTTCCGGATTTTTACGATATTCGAAAACTTCTTCGCCAACCTTAAGGGCCCAGTCGAACATTTTCCTTTTCAGGCCGCTCTCGCCCATTGACTGGTTAAGCTTTATGTAAATTTTTTCATACAGCCTCGGCACACAGTTGATCCAGTGCGGATTGTATTTCTGCAAGTCATCGAGAAGGGTTCCGGGGCTGTCTGCATAAGCAATCGTTGCGCCGCAAATTATCGCAGCCAACTGACATGAGCCTCGATCAAATATGTGTGAAAGCGGCAGGAAACACAGGGTTGTATATTCCTGTTTGAAGCCCATGCCAAAATAGTTAAAGAACTCGCTTACGCCATGCATCCTTGAAGAAGCATTATGATGCGTAAGGATAACGCCCTTTCCCTGACCCGTTGTGCCGGAGGTGTAAAGAATGGTGTAGATGTCCTCTAAGGTTACTCCATCTCTTCTGGCAATATAGTCCGCGTAATTTTTACTGTCTTTTTTCCACTCGATACCTTTTGTCTGCAATTCACCCAGGCCCATGACCCGCTCATCGCTGCTTGTGTATTCACGGTCCATGACAATAATCTTTTCTAGCTTGGGCATGTCATCAAAACCGGCCGCGATCCTTTCAAAAACATCGTCCCCCCTTAAAAACAAAAACCTGCTCCCGGAGTCATTTACAATATAGGAAGCCTCTTTAAATGAAAGGGTGGAATAAATAGTGACACTTACGGTATTTATGCAGGCCAGGGCCATGTCCACATGTGTCCAGTAAGGACTGCTCGCTGCCATAATGCCAGCCATTTCCTGCTTGCCAAAACCGATACTCATTAACCCGCAGGCATAATCTTCAACCCTTTCATAAACCTCACCCCATAAAAGCTTGCCATTACTATCACCATTATAAAGTTGTTCATTAAAGAGCTGTCCCTCTTCATTGGCAAACGTTTTTGTGGTATCAACAAAGTGGGCGGTGACGGTTTTTAGCGGTTCACTCTCACAGGCCCACTTATCCTTCCATGGTAAATTCAAGATATCGTTGTTCAGCATGAACGCATCCTTTATTTTTATATTATTTTCACCAATGTGCCTGACTAATGCACAGCGCCTGAAGCAAGTTAGCGAGCTATCTTGCGGACTTTTTAGCCCTTGGCTCATATTCCATTATCCCTTGATTACAACCCGGGGAACTTAAAACAAGTATAACCTTCTTGATAACATCTGCCTTAAAATTCTGCTATTCCTATCTCGACATCAATAAATGCTTTATTGCCAGCCATTTCATAATTACACTGGAAACACCGATAACTGTATCCCTCCGGTAGAGGTCTGAACGGTATGTCTTTTCCTCCTATCAATTTTCGACTCATTTCGGACTTCCTCTAAATTTTCAAACAATTCATAGAGAATACCATGCTTCGGATGACTTATCGTTACCAGTTCCATTTCATTTTAGCAATCTTTACTGAACATTGTTTATTAAAAAGGGCCGCGTTTCTGATACTATATTAATGCGTTAAAGAGAAGCCAGATCATACTGATCCTCCCCCGACATCTTGGACACTCAACTAAGCCGTTTTTTATATCATATGAAAATATTTTTAATCCACGGGTTTCATTGCCCCAAAATGTTAAAATTGGGAGTCAACAATAATTATCCCTGTCAGTAGTATTTAGCGGCCAAAATAATCATGGATACCCAAGGAATTCGAAACTTATTTTAACAAACCCTTTGACGCATGATGATACAAATTATTTGTAACTTTAATGTCTGTCTGAGAATGACTACTGGCAAAGGAAAAATATTTCTTAGTCTTCTGTTTTTTTCCTAAAGGCCTTGATGACATGCTCGGAAAAACAGTTTATGATTTCTGACGAGACTTTTTTGGTCTTGTGAAGGGCGATATTCGATACCGGCAAGACAGGAAGGCCATCTTCTATCCCAACGATTTTAAGATCTGAAGAGACATTGCTTTTGATGATGGGAGCAATTGCAAATCCGGATTTAACCGCATCCAGAAGCCCGGATATACTCCGGCTCACATATACGATCCTGTATTCAATCCCGGCTTTTTCCAGGGCTTCCAATGCCCAGATCCTGAAGATGCAGTCTTCTTCAAAGGTCGCAAGGGAAAGGGGTTTATGTTTTTGCATCACAAATTTTGGTTCTGCCACCCAGACCACAGGATCATGGGCAATGACCTGACCTCCTTGACTGAGCTGGGTGCAGATGCCCAGATCAAGCGCTCCATTGTCAACACAATCCTTAATCACATCACTGTTTTCACAGCGCATCTCCACGGTGACATCTGGGTAAGACCTGGCAAAATGGGCCAGCAATCCCGGCAACACCCCTGCTGTGTAATGCTCGGGAGACCCGAAACGAATATGCCCTTCCATATTGGGCTTGGACAGGGCTGCAACCGCCTCATCATGTTCTTTGACAATGCGCATGGCATAGTTGATCAAGACACTCCCTTCTGCCGTCAGCTTGACTGTTTTGCCTATCCTGTCAAATAGTTTTTTACCTACTTCATTTTCAAGCCGTTTGATCTGCATACTTACGGCGGACTGTGAAAGGTTAACCTGGATGCCGGTTTTCGTGAAATTTTTTGCCTGGGATAGCGCAATAAAGGTTCTTAGAGACTCAATCTGTAAATTCATAGTTATCACATTTTTTGATTATTGGTATCAAAACAATTCATTGGACAAATAAAATAACCAGCTATAGTTTATGAGTCAAGAAAAAAACAACCCATAGATTACAAGGAGAACCCATGAAAATAATTATTGTCGGTGGAAACGGTACCATAGGGTCAAAGGTCAGCAGTCATTTTTTAAAGAAACACGAAGTCATCATTGCCGGGCGTAACTCCGGTGATGTAACAGTGGACATGGCAGACAACCGATCCATTAAGACGATGTTCGAAAAAGTTGGAAATGTGGATGCTGTGGTCTGCACGGCCGGGGATGCCAAGTGGGCGGAATTTGATTCCTTGACCGAAGATGACTTTTATATCGGCATCAAAAGCAAACTCATGGGTCAGGTAAATCTGGTTCGAATCGGTAAAGATTACATGAATCCCGGCGGGTCTTTTACCCTTTCCACAGGCATCCTGGCCGATCATCCGGTCCGTATGACCACAAGTGCGGCCATGGTCAACGGCGCCATCCATAGCTTTGTCAAAGCAGTCTGCCTGGAATTGAAAAATAATATGCGGATCAATGTGGTGTCCTCCGGACTTGTTGAAGATGCGGTTGAACATTATGAGGCCTATTTTCCAGGTCACAATCCCATTCCAATGATAAAAGTCATCAATGGCTTTGTAAAAAGTGTTGAAGGTTCAGGTAACGGAGAGATCATCAGAATGTATGATAATTGTTGATTTTTACCCAATGAATTTATAATTAAAAGGCTCCAATGATTTTATTGGGGCCTTTTGTATTTAAGATAAGGAGAAATTTAAATCTCATGAGAAGAACTGATAGGACTCCACCAGAAAAGGGTGCCAGCTTGTCACTTTTTTTTGAAGGGGTGAAAGATACCTTTCCCCTGGTAGTCGGTGCAATTCCCTTCGGTATCATTTTTGGCACCCTGGCTGACACGGCCGGTCTTTCATTTGGTGCTACTATGGGGATGTCCATGTTCGTTTTTGCCGGTGCTTCACAATTCGTCGCAATGAGCCTGGTCGCTTCAGGCACGGCATGGCCCATGATCATCTTAACGACATTTGTGGTGAACCTGCGCCATATGCTCTATAGCGCTACAATGGTCCCCTTTTATAAGAAACTGAATCCGGTTTGGAAAATGGTCCTTGCTTTTGGATTGACCGATGAAACCTTTGCCGTGGCAGTCAGCCGCTACAATCAAAAAGACAGTGTACGAGGAAAACATTACTATAACTTAGGTTCCATGGTGTTCATGTATCTCAATTGGAATTTGTGCACCTTTATCGGGCTTACAGCAGGCAAAGCCTTTCCGGAGATATCCCGGTGGGGACTTGATTTTGCTATGCCCGCCACATTCATCGGCATTGTAATCCCCTATCTTATTTCAAAACCGATGTGGGCTTCGGTGATCACAGCCGGGATAGTCTCTATTCTGGCAGCAGGGCTTCCCCACAAGTTGGGCTTGATGCTGGCAGCCATCGCCGGGGTTATGGTGGGCATGGTTTGTGAAAAAATATTTTCGATAAAAAAGGAGGACGTTTAAAGATGTTCGGCACAAATATACAATCGTATGAAATCTATCTGGTTGCAGGGATGGCGTGTGTAACCTTTGCCATACGCTATATTATGTTTCCGGTTTCCGGACGATTTCAATTCTCTGAAATGTTTGAGCGAGGATTAAGATATGTCCCTCCCGTGGTACTTGCAGCCATTATAGTGCCCTCAGTGCTCATGCCCAATGGTGACATCCTTAATCTGAAACTGAGTAATCCCTATCTCATCGGTGCACTTGCTGCTTGTGCCGTTGGCGGCATATTCAAAAATCTACTTCTCACCATCGTCATGAGTATGGTTATTTTTCTGGGCGCTCAATGGGTATTTGCAATGGGATAATTCTGTAATTTTTCATAAAAATGAATAGCTACTTAACTGTTAACTTTGGTATTATTAAACGCTGAACCCATTGGTTAAAAAGGCGTTTATATGTTTTAGTAGTCGTGATAGCTGCCGAGAATCCGACAGCCTCTATATGTATTCATAGCCCTGGCCATTCCAAGCAAAAAAACTCAAATCTGGCAGTCAATGATAATTATCCTATCGGAAACTGTTAAACCCTTCATAAAATAATTCTGTGAAATGTAGTGTACACAACATTTAAAGATATCCTGATTATAACGGATTAGGGGGAAGGCTTTGTTTTCCTTGCAATGAGGCGCTTGTCAATAAATTTTGAAGCCAATTTTCATGATAACGAAATTTATTGATACGTTCAGCAGAACATCGCAGTCCATCATGTTTTTTGATAGTCCAAGGGTTTGAAGGTGTAAAATTATTTATAAGTACCCATCCCCGAATACTCAATTCTGCAGCGGCTAAGGAACCATGAAAATATTGTGTTGATAAAAGGTGTTGATGCATTCTTTGCATCAATCGGTCTATCATGTTACTGGTTCTGTGAGCCCCTGGGAAATCATATGCGCGTGAAAATTTTGCGATGTTTTTGTGTAACTTCGATATAGGGACTTTGATAACTTCGGGAGCAGCGGTTTTGGTTGCCCATTCATGAAGCCTCCTTAAACGTTGGGAGAAAGACGCCTTCGTTTGAGATCGGTAACAATCCCATAATTTTTCTGCAGCTTGGAAAAAATGATCTTTATACTTCATTTTTGCTCGATCTCGA
>CAYWNB010000189.1:0-5901 GCA_964459195.1 uncultured Desulfobacula sp. | reverse complement strand
CCAGAAATCGATTTAAATTCATATTATGTCGTTTGGCAATTAAAAAAGGGCTGTCCCCTGATTGAACTTTGTAGGTGCTGGAGCCTTTTTTTGATACAAGATCATTGGAGGGTATATATAAGGTCTGTCCTATGTGCAGATTGGTATTGGGCAATTTATTAACTGCTATAATCTGTTTGGTGGTGGTGGAAAACCGTTTGGCAATAATCCATAAATTGTCGCCGCGGTTGACTTTGTAGCGAATTGGTTTGCCTTGGCCGCTCCTCTTGATATTTTTTGTTTTGGCAACAACCGGATTGCTTTGATATTGCCGACTGGGGATCTTTAATACTTTCCCAGCATAAATTCTATGGGCTCTGGAAATATTGTTCGCCCGGGAAATGGTCGAAACCGAAGTTTTGTATTTTTTGGAAATACCCGACAAGGTCTCCCCTTTTCTGACCCGATGGTAGACATACATTGGCGGAGGGGAATAGGTGGTTTTGATGTTGTCCAGTTTGCCAAGAAAAATAGAGGCTTTTTCCTTGGGGATTTTTAGTTGATATGTTTCTGGCGGGAGCAGTTTATATCGCAGTTCCGGGTTTAGTTTGGCCAGCAATTGGGGATTAATATCAATTGCCTTGGCAACATCTTTTAACCGGATCTGTTTTTTTACAGCAAAAGATTCATATTCCAGGGGGAGCTGTGGATTCTTGATTTCCATATTGTATTTTTCAAGGTTGTTTACAATATGAAGGGTTGCCAGGAATCGGGGAACATACCGGGAGGTTTCACGGGGAAGGTTCTGGTGTAGATCCCAAAAATTGTCCAGATAGTTGATCTTTTGACGGCGAATGGTTCGAAGGACCCTATATTCTCCACAATTGTAGGAAGCCAGTGCAGTTGTCCAGTCCCCAAAAAGAGCGTGAAGTTCATTTAAATAAGCAATGGCGGCAAGGGTTGATTTTTCTGGATCCATACGTTCGTCAATGTAATGATTCCTGTTGAGGCCAAATTTATGGCCGGTGGAGGGGATGAATTGCCATAGTCCCAGTGCTCTGGCAGAAGAGAGTGCCCGCAATTTAAAACCGCTTTCGACCAAGGGGAGCCAGGAAAGTTCTTCAGGCAGGCCAGCTTTTTTTAATTCTTCGACAATATAGGGCCTATACCGGGCTGCCCTTTCCATGGATTGGATGAAAAAGTGTCTTTCGGGGCCGGTAAACCTTTTTATTTCAGCTTTAACATAGGCATTCATGGTTATGGGGATTTCATCATGTTGCCCGGTTACAACGATTTGGCGGGAGGCATAAATTTCAAGAATCCGTTTAGAGATCAGATACCGGACATCTTCCTTTTGCTGGCTCAGCTCATGGACAGCAGTGTGATCTATTCCAAGGATCAGAGAGTAAGCAGAATCAAGGTTGTTGAGTGCCTCGTCGAGGTTGCCCTCTTCCCACATTCCCTGGGCATAATTACAAAGCTCCAGAGCCTGGTCAATTTTGTCCTGACCTGTTTCTTTGGGTTCTTCTTTGTCTTTACATGGAATTGATTTGTCGTTTGAATCGGTTTTAGATTCAATAACAAGGTCTTGGGTTTCCTCAACGGCCTCCAGGTTTAATCCCCCCGGGTATAGGGAACCAGTGTCTGCAATTTTGGTATCAGACTGAACGGGCTTTGCAGAATTTAGGTTGGCTTGCTGGCAACTTGCCGATAAGAAGAGGATAAATGTAAAAATAGCCAATTTTTTAAATGTCATTTTTCTCCTATGATCAGAGGTATTAATTTAATATATTGGCATTAATTAATAGATTCGAGTGTCCTTGTCAATAGAGTCCGGGTGTTTTTAGAAAAGGTTAATGGATTTGGAATGTTTTTTTGGGCTAATTTTAAGAAAAGCTTGAATTAACAAGGTTATTCATTTATATTAGATAAATTGTTCTTGAGTCTCAATTTTAAGCGAACCTTTTGGAAAAAAATCATTAGGTTTGGCAAATGATTTGAAAAGAACAGAGGATATAGGGGCAAATCAAAGGTTTTATGGCATCTATTGGTCTTAATCGGTTTGAATCGGATGAGGTGGCCTTAAATTGCGGTTGATAAACTTGAAATGCTCTGATATATTCTGCCGGTCTTTTTGAGGTGACAAAGTTGTCACAGTTTTTAAGATAAGCCGATATAGCTCAGTTGGTAGAGCATCTCACTTGTAATGAGAATGTCCTCCGTTCGATTCGGGGTATCGGCTCCAAAATAAATTGGTGGGGTTCCCGAGTGGTCAAAGGGATCAGACTGTAAATCTGACGGCTCAGCCTTCGGAGGTTCAAATCCTCCCCCCACCACCAAAAGTATTGTGTAGGAGATCTTAAGTATGGTGGATCGTTACTACATAGTCGATTTTGGTTTATTGACTATATGATTTATGCGGGAGTAGCTCAGTTGGTAGAGCTTCAGCCTTCCAAGCTGAATGTCGCGAGTTCGAATCTCGTCTCCCGCTCCATGCGCAATTTCTCTTTTAAGCTTAATTTGTTTTAGAATCAAGCCCATGTAGCTCAGTTGGTAGAGCGCTTCCTTGGTAAGGAAGAGGTTCACCAGTTCGACTCTGGTCATGGGCTCCACAATGTGATATGATAACGGCATATTGCATGCGTTTTGAGGCTTGCTAGGGAAGGTGCCCTAGGGTCGATGCCGGTGTTATCGGTGAAATCGTTGAATAAATACCAAGGGGTTTAACAGTGGATAGAGTACTTATTGCTCTTGCATGTACAGACTGCAAGAGACGCAATTATACAACTACAAAGAACAAACGGTCAACTCCAGACAAAATTGAACTTAAAAAGTACTGCAAGTTTTGTAATAAACATGTGGTGCATAAAGAGACCAAAATAAAATAATTTAAGTTTGCAGGTCAGTAGCTCCAATTGGCAGAGCTCCGGACTCCAAATCCGGCGGTTGTGGGTTCGACTCCCTCCTGACCTGCCAAATTTTTTTACTCTTTGATCCGGCTAAATCGTTTGATCAAAGGCAGCTCCAGGAGTTTTATGTCACGGATACAGAAAAAAAAGCCTATTGGTGAGAAGAAAAAGAGGGACATTGATTCGGAAGAAATGGCGGATTCAGGCACCAAACTTTCTGGGTCCAAGCCAGCCGCATCTAAGGGTTTGCAGAAGCAGGAGAAAATAATTGTTGAGGGGAAAGTGGGTGAGCCTAATTTCTTCCAACGGTCAATTGATTTTTTCAGGGAAGTCAAGGTCGAGTTGAAAAAGGTCACTTGGCCAACGCGCAAGCAAACAACGGGAACAACCATCGTGGTGATTATTTTTGTTTTTGTTGTGGCAGCTTTTCTTGGGCTTTTCGACTATGGTCTTTCCAAGCTTGTTCAGGTTGTCCTTACATAGATTAAGGGAAATAGCATGTCTCTAAAATGGTACGTTGTTCATGTGTACTCTGGTCATGAACAAAAAGTAAAAGTAGCTTTGGAAGAAAAAATTGATGCTTCCAAGCATCCTGAGAAATTTGGGGATATTCTGATTCCAACCGAGAATGTGGTTGAGTTGGTGGATGGGAAAAGAAGGGAGTCGTCCCGTAAATTTTATCCAGGATATATATTGGTGCGAATGCATCTTGATAACGAGACATGGCATATCGTTAGTTCCACTCAGAAAGTAACCGGGTTTCTGGGAGGGAAAAACAAGCCGGCTCCCATTACAGAACGAGAAGCACAGAGTATTATTGACAAAATGCAGCAGGGCAAGGATAAACCCCAGCCAAAATACTTTTTTGAGCCGGGCGACGAAATCAGAGTGGTTGATGGCCCATTTGCAAATTTTAATGGTACGGTTGAAGATGTATCCCCGGACAAGGAAAAAGTAAGAGTGCTGGTAAGTATTTTTGGAAGGGCAACCCCTGTTGAGCTAAATTTTATACAGGTTTCCAAGGTTTGATTGGTTTTCCCTATTTTTATTTTATTACCTAATTTATTTTATTAAGAGTTAAGTTTCAGGAGTATTTAAAATGGCAAAAAAAGTAATGACACAAATAAAGCTTCAGGTTGAAGCAGGAAAAGCCAATCCATCTCCACCCATTGGTCCTGCCCTGGGTCAGCATGGAGTAAATATCATGGATTTTTGCAAAGCTTTTAATGCAAAAACAGCCAATGACGCAGGGTCTATCATTCCAGTTGTCATCACCGTTTATCAGGATAGATCATTCAGCTTTATAACAAAAACACCTCCTGCATCAAGATTGTTGCTGGCTGCAGCAAAATTAAAGAAGGGATCTGCCGAACCCAATCGAAACAAGGTTGGAAAGGTTACCCATGATCAGCTGGTTGGGATCGCAGAATTAAAAAAAGAAGATTTAAACGCCTCAGATATAGATGCCGCTGTGAAGATTATCGCCGGCACTGCAAGAAGTATGGGGATAGAAGTAGTTTAACTTTAAGTATAAAGAGTGATGAAAAATGCCAAAGCGGAGTAAAAAACAGATAGAAGCACAAAAAAAAGTCGATAGAACTATCCAGTACGGTCCACTGGACGCCTTGGAAATCGCTGTATCTTCAAGTTATGTCAAGTTTGATGAAACCGTTGATGTGGCCGTGAGATTGGGCGTTGATCCGCGGCATGCCGATCAGATGGTTCGTGGGACTGTCGTGCTACCCAATGGACTTGGTAAAGACGTAAAGGTACTTGTATTTGCCAAGGGAGAGAAGGAAAAAGAAGCCCTTGATGCTGGTGCTGATTTCATAGCCACCGACGAGGTTTTGGCCAAGATAAAAGAGGGTTGGTTCGGGTTTGATAAGGCCATTGCTACGCCTGATATGATGGGTGCTGTCGGTAAACTGGGTCGGGTCCTTGGACCCCGAGGGTTGATGCCAAATGCCAAGACCGGAACAGTTACCTTTGAGCTTGGAAAAGCCATTGAAGAGCTTAAAGCAGGGAAAATTGAATTCCGGGTTGAAAAAGCCGGTATTATTCATGCTCCCGTGGGAAAGATTTCCTTTGGCGCTGAAAAGCTTTCCGAAAATGTGACGGCTTTCCTTGATAAGGTCCTTTCCTTGCGACCTGCTTCCAGTAAGGGCGCATATATTAAAACGATAACGATCTCTTCAACAATGGGCCCAGGGATAAAAGTAGATCCCGCCCTGTTAAAGTAAGAGCAGTTAAAGTAAGGCTGTGATAGAATAATTGTTGATGAAAAACAGTCTTTTTAAATTAAAGGCTATTATTAAACGAGTATTTTAATACCTGTCCTAGACAGTAGGTGTGTCAAAGTGATGCATAATCGGATTTGCCGGCCTGCCGAGATAGAAAATTAAATTTTGTTTTGGTTTAGTTGGCACCTTCGTAAAAATTAATTAATGGAAGGAGGTGTATGTAAATTGCTGAATATTTCTCAAAAAAAAGAAATCGTTGAACGGCTGTCCGCTCAGTTGGCAAGAGCTGAAATCACAATACTTTTTGACTATAAAGGTCTTGATGTATTAAAGATGACAGAGCTTCGCGCAAAGCTGAGAGATGCGGGCGTTCAGATCGAAGTTGTTAAGAACACGCTTTTGACAAGGGCTGCAAAAGGATCTGATTCTGCTCTCATGCAAGACCTTTATAAAGGTCCCAATGCAATCGTTATTTCTGCTGATGATCCCGTTGCGCCTGCAAAGATTCTTGTTGATTTTGCAAAAACCAATGAGCAGCTGGAGATTAAAGCCGGTACGCTTGCAGGTAAACTTCTCTCTGTAGAAGAGATAGCCCAGCTGGCTAAAATGCCGTCCAAACAAGAGCTTCTCACGAAACTGGTTTGTACCCTTAATGCAGTTCCAACCTCATTTGTTACTGTTATTTCAGGCGTTCCCAGGGCTTTTGTTAACGTTCTTTCTGCAATTAAAGATCAAAAAGAAGCAGCTTAATCGATCTGTTTTAATTAAACGGG
>CAYWNB010000188.1:0-5910 GCA_964459195.1 uncultured Desulfobacula sp. | reverse complement strand
CCTGAATCCGGTAAGTTCAGGGATCTTAAACGAGAAGTGGGGTTTATTTTTTCTGAGCTTGGGTGCCGTGTCCTCCACTTGCTACCCATACATCCCACCCCCACCACCTATGCCAGGATGGGGCGGTTCGGCAGCCCCTACGCCGCTCTGAACTTTACGGAAGTGGATCCGGCTCTGGCCGAATTTGATCCCTTGGCAACGCCCCTTGAGCAATTTATGGAGCTGGTGGATGAGGTTCATTCGCATAATGGGTACCTGTTCATGGACATTGCCATTAATCATACCGGATGGGCGGCCTCCATCCATGAAACCAACCCGGAATGGCTGGTCAGGGGAGAAGACGGACGGATAGAGGCCCCGGGTGCATGGGGGGTTGTCTGGGCGGATTTGACAAAACTGGATTATTCAAACACGGGTCTTTGGCGCTATATGGCCAATGTTTTTTTGCTCTGGTGTCACCGGGGGGTGGATGGGTTCAGGTGTGATGCCGGTTATATGGTTCCCCTTGACGCCTGGGAATATATTGTGGCCAAGGTAAGACGTGAGTATCCGGAAACGCTTTTTTTTCTGGAAGGACTTGGGGGGCACATGGAGACAACCTGCGATATATTGAACAGGACTAATTTTAACTGGGCCTATTCAGAGTTGTTTCAGAACTATACCAGACAGGAAATATCCGCTTACCTGCCAATTGCCTACGATATATCCGACACCAGCGGCCATATGATTCATTTTGCAGAAACCCATGACAACAATCGGCTGGCATCTGTTTCAAAATCATATGCAAAATTGAGGACCTCCCTTTGTGCCCTTTTTTCCGTGTGTGGCGGGTTTGGTTTTGCCAATGGGTTGGAGTGGTTTGCGACCCAGAAGATTGATGTGCATGAGTCGGGCAGTCTTAATTGGGGGGATCCGGTAAATCAGGTGGATCATATTTCACGGCTGAACCGGATATTAACGACACACCCCGCCTTTTTCGGACACACAAGGCTTTCCCTGATTCAGAAAAACCAAACCCAGTGCCTGGTGCTGCTTCGCCATAATGAAGCCTATGACAAAAAGCTTTTAATCCTGGTGAACCTTGATTGTGAAAATTCCAACCAGGCATCCTGGCAAAGAAAGGACGCCGGGATTAAAGAAACCAGCCTCCACGATCTGTTGTCAAACAGGCAGGTCAACCCAGATAAGTTAAAACCAGATAAGATAGAATCAGATGAATCCGATGACCTTTGTGTGATGCGCCTGGCGCCTGGAGAGATTCTGGCCTTGACCCCTGATGTGGCGGATCTGCTTCTGGTTGAGCAACTCAGGCAGAATAAGCCCCGGATGCCGGATCGGGTTTATCTACAAAAGTTACGTGCAAAAGTGCTGTCCATTCATAGCATATTTAAAGGGTATCAAAATTTAATGGGGGTTGATGTCGATCGAGAGGCAAGGGGTCTGTCCGATAATCCCGTTGAATTCATTCGTTCTTTTAATCTGGATTCAAAGGAGAGCCGGGTGATTGTGTTTGAGGTTAAGCGGGATCTGAAACGGCAATTGATGATCCCGCCGGGCTTTTTCCTTTTGATCCGATGCGAAACCGGTTTCAGGGCGGAAATTTTGGACACCACCCGATTGGATAAAAACAGGTCCGATACCACTCGATCCTATAAAGGCAAGCCCCCTAAAATCTCCCTGGGATGTGAGGAAGGGATCCCACTCTCCGGAGAACGAGGTTTTTTTGCCCTTTTCCCCCCAAAGGAAACAAAGAACCAGCATAAAGAATATGCCTTGAACCTAAGGTCATTTGGACCCGATGGCACACGGATTGAAACGGCATCTTTGTTATATCTTGCCCCCCTGGAATCTTTGTATATGAGCTCTTCATTTACAAGAAAGGAGATTGTAAATACCCCGTTTCTAAAATTATTGGGCACCACCCGAAGAGGGGGGATGATGCGGGCGGCGGCCTGGTGGGGCAGGCTCGACAGCCGGTATGATGCACTCCTTGGCGCAAATATGGATAAAACCATGCCGGAAAACAGGTGGATGGTACTGTCAAGATGCAGGATCTGGGCTATTTTTCAAGGGTATTCAAGGGAGCTTGTGCCTGATTGTCTGGAGAGATTTACCTTTTCCTATGACCATGGCGGGAAATGGCTGTTCCATGTTCCCACATCCGAAGGCAGGTATTATGCCTTGGAGTTGTATCTTTCCATCGATCCCCAGGAGAATCATGTCAGCCTGTCCCTGGTGAGAAAAAACTGCCCTCAAGACAATTTATCGTTTCTGGATGATGAAAAACCTGTGACCCTTATCATCAGGCCGGATATCGAAGACAGAAGTTTTCATGAAACCGTCAAGGCATTTAAAGGGCCGGAACAAGAATGGCCCGAGGCTGTATCCACCGTTCAAAAAGGGTTTGTGTTTTCCCTTTCAAACGGGAATTTTCTGAATGTGAGCATATTAAACGGTGAGTTTGTCGCTGAGCCGGAATGGTATTACATGGTCAAGCGGCCGTTGGAGGAACAAAGAGGGCTTGATCCGGAATCAGATCTTTTCAGTCCGGGTTATTTTAAAATTTTATGTGTGGGGGGGGACACTGTTTTGCTCAATGCCGCCGTGGTTGAGAGCCGACGGGAAATAGATTTTGACAACCCGATTAATGGCGTTGAATCCCATTGCTTTGAAACGGGCATGCCCCTGGCCCAAGCCGTCTATAGGAGCCTGGATGGTTTTCTTGTGGATCGCGGGCCGGACAAAAGCGTGATCGCCGGATATCCCTGGTTTCTGGACTGGGGAAGGGACAGCCTTATATTTTGCAGGGGATTGATTGAATTGGGCCGGTTTGCCGATGCAAAAGCCATATTGCGGCTGTTTGGCAGGTTTGAAGACAAGGGCACGCTTCCCAATATGATTTGCGGCAGGGATGCAAGAAATATCGAAACATCGGATGCCCCCCTGTGGTTTTTCGCCTGCTGCAAAGACTTGATTGAACAAGAGAAAAGCCATGACTTTTTAAATGAACGGCTGGGAGACCGCAGGGTCAAAGACATTCTTTTATCCATTGCCCATTTTCTGCTAAAGGGCACCCGAACAGGGGTGGTTGCCGACCCTGAAACCCTGCTGCTCTACAGTCCGTCCCATTTTACCTGGATGGATACCAATTTTCCTGCCGGGTCGCCCCGCCAGGGATATCCCGTTGAGATCCAGGCGTTATGGTATAATGCACTGGTCCTGCTGGCAGCGGTTGATCCTCCCCATAAGCGAGACTGGGAGGACCGAGCAACGCTGGTTCAAGAATTTGTCCAGACGCTTTTTTACGATGAGGTTGCGGGTTTTTTCTCAGACTGCCTCCATTCCGACGGCCCGGTGGGTGCAAAAAAGGCTAAGCCCGATGATGCCCTGAGACCCAACCAGCTTTTTTTATTTACCCTTGATGTGATTAAAGATAAAAATATTGCCCAAACCTGTGTTGAAACATGCCAGCAATTGCTGGTGCCAGGAGGAATCAGAAGTCTTGCCGACCGGCGAGTTGAAACCCCCATTCCTGTAATTTATAACGGCAGATCTTTAACAGATCCCCATTCTCCTTATTTCGGGCAATACAAAGGGGATGAAGATACCCAGAGAAAACCGGCCTATCACAATGGAACCGCATGGACCTGGCCGTTTCCGGTATTCTGCGAAGCCTGGGCCGCAGCATTTGGAAAAAACAGCCATTCAACCTGCCTGGCGTGGCTTGGCAGTGTGATCGGCCTGATGAGAAAAGGGGCTGCCGGATATATCCCTGAAATTCTGGATGGGGATTTTCCCCATGTGCCAAGGGGATGTGATGCCCAGGCCTGGGGATCCAGCGAGGTTGCCAGGGTCATGCACAAGTTATCAGATGAATGTGAGGGAGACAGATGAAATGATGAAAGAGATGCAAATTTACAAGGTATATCCCGCGATTCCCGAAGAATTGTCCTTTCTGGACTATTTGGCCCGTAACCTGTGGTGGTGCTGGAACCATGAGGCCATTGAATTGTTCCAGAGAATCCATCCAATGCAATGGGAAATCATTGGGAAAAATCCCGTGGCCTTTCTTTCCAGTATATCCCAGAGACGATTTGAGGAGCTCTCAACAGATGAAAGTTTTTTGGGGCACCTTGAACGGGTAAAGGCCAAGTTTGAACGAATGTTTTCCCATGTGTCCCAAATCAAGGAGATTGATTTGGACCCCAAAGAGACCATTGCCTATTTTTCCATGGAATTTGGCCTCCATGAATCCCTTCCTTTCTTTGCCGGTGGATTGGGAATTCTTGCCGGGGATCATTTAAAGGCGGCTTCCGGTTTGGGACTTCCCTTGACCGGCGTGGGACTGCTTTTTCGGGAAGGGTATTTCAGGCAGTTCCTTGACCATAACGGCTGGCAGCAGGAAACCTATCCCCTCATTGATGTGTTTGACCTTCCCATCCAAAAATTAAAAGACACTTCAGGCATTGAAATAAGAATAGAAATCCCCGGCCCTGATGGATTGATACATGCCTGTGTCTGGCAATTAAAAATCGGGAAAATTCGGCTGCTGCTGCTGGATACAAACCTTGCGGAAAATTCAAAAAAAGTCAGGGAGATTACCTCCCGCCTCTATGCCAGCCATGGCGAGACCCGGGTTGCCCAGGAAATATTGCTGGGGATTGGTGGGATCAAGGTGCTCAAAACCATTGATATGTTTCCCGTTGTTTGTCACATGAATGAAGGGCATTGTTCCTTTGCAGGGCTGGAACGGATTTCCATTATCATGGACCGGTATCATCTGGATTTTCAAAGTGCCATCCAGGTTTGTACGAGAAGTGGTGTTTTTACCACCCATACCCCGGTGGCTGCCGGTCATGATGAATTTCCAAAAGAGCTGGTTTTGCCCTATATTCTGCCCTATGCTGAAAAGTTTGCCATTTCAGCAGATGAATTGCTGGCCTGGGGAGAGCCCCATGGCAGTGAAGATACGGGTAAATTTTCCATGTTTGTTTTCGGGGTTCATTTTTCAGGCTATATCAACGGTGTCAGCCGTCTGCACGGGCTGGTGGCCCGACGGATGTGGCAGTCCCTGTGGCCAAGGCGGTATGTGGAAGAAATTCCCATTTCCCATATCACCAACGGGGTTCATATCTGTTCCTATCTTTCCCGGCATAAAAACACCCTGCTTGAACGGTACTTATTTTCGGACTGGTGCAACAAGCTGTCCAATCCGAATCTGGCCCCAAGGATAGACCATATTGAGGATGCAGATCTTTGGCATGCCCATGAACTGGATCGGTCGAATTTAATCAGAAAATGCCGGCAGTTATTATTGAAACAATATGAGCGGCAAAATGCACCCAGAAATGTGCTGGATGAAGTTGCCGGTGTCCTGGACCCCCGCTGCCTGACCATCTGTTTTGCCCGGCGGTTTGCAACCTATAAGCGGGCCGGCCTTCTGTTCAAAGATCCCCAGCGGCTGACAAAACTCATCATGGATGAGGACAGGCCCATCCAGTTGATTTTTTCCGGCAAAGCCCACCCCAATGATACCGAAGGTAAGGAGATCATTAAGGCAATTGTTGAGTTTGCAAGGGACCATGATGTCAGGCACCGGGTTGTTTTTATTGAAAATTACGATATCAATATTGCAAGATATATGGTCCAGGGATGCGATGTATGGCTCAATACGCCCCGACGGCCCAATGAAGCGTGTGGTACTTCGGGCATGAAAGCCTCTGCAAATGGCGGGTTGAATCTGTCCATTCTTGACGGATGGTGGTGTGAGGGGTTCAGGGAGGATAGGGGATGGCGTATTGCAAACACAGATGTTTATGAGGATAATGAATATCAGGATGAGGTTGAAAGCCAGGCCCTGTTCAACCTTCTTGAAAATGAAGTGGTGCCCAAATATTATGACAGGCGAAG
>CAYWNB010000187.1:3705-5915 GCA_964459195.1 uncultured Desulfobacula sp. | reverse complement strand
CCTGTTGTTTTTAAGGCTGGTATATCTTCAATTAATCAAGGGTGAGGAATACCGCCGTCTTTCCGAAACCAATTGCGTCCGGCTTAAAAGTATAAAATCTTCCCGGGGCCTTATTTATGATCGGCATCACACCCTTTTAGTGGAAAATCGACCTGCCTTTGATTTGACCATTGTACTGGAAGATGCCCACCCGGTGAAAGAGACCATAGAAAGACTCGCCGATTTGATTGATGTTTCCTTTGAAGATCTAATGGGGAGCATTAAACGAGCGGGGAAATCTGCTTTTTACAAGCCCTTGACATTGAAAAGGGATATTTCAAGGGATCTGCTGGCCATTGTCGAGGCCCATAAGTTTGATCTGCCGGGTATCCATATGGATGTTGAACCCACCCGTCATTATATTTATAAAAAAACAGCGGCCCATCTTTTGGGATATCTGGGACAGATAAATCGCAAGGAGCTTGAAAGTGGTTTTTATCCAACTGTCAGAACAGGGGATTCCATCGGGCGCTACGGGATTGAAAAAAGCTTTGAACCTTTTTTGCAGGGGAAAAGAGGGGGGCGCCAGGTGGAGGTGGATGTCAACGGCCGGCTTATCAAGGTGCTCAAAACAGTTCCTCCTGTTTCCGGGAATGATTTACACTTAACCCTTGACCTTGAATTGCAAAGAACAGCGGAACAATTGCTTGGGGAAAATGATGGGGCTGTGGTGGCCATTGATCCATCCAACGGAGATGTGCTGGTCATGGCAAGTGCCCCCAGTTTTGATCAGAATGATTTTATTGGCGGCATCTCCAATAAAAAATGGCAGGCACTCATGACCGATCCTGGTAAACCCATGAACAATAAGGCGATCCAGGCCGAGTACCCCCCGGCTTCCACCTATAAAATTTTAACCGCCATGGCTGCCCTGGAAGAACGAGTGATTGACGAACACGGCAGTTTTTTTTGTCCGGGATATTATCGGTTGGGAAACCGGCGGTATCAATGCTGGAAAAAGAATGGACACGGGGAAATGACTGTGGTGAATGCCATTGCACAGTCCTGCGATGTTTTTTTTTACCAGGCCGGAGAAAAAGTCGGGGTGGATTCTCTGGCCCAGTACGCCAATGGAAGTGGGCTTGGTCGATACACAGGCATAAAACTGGACCATGAAAGACGGGGGCTGATTCCAACGGCAGCCTGGAAGAAAAAGCGTTTTAAGGAAGTCTGGCAGGCCGGAGAAACCCTGTCTATCAGTATTGGGCAGGGGTTTGATCTAGTTACCCCCCTTCAGATGGCAGTTTTTATTGCTGCCGTGGGAAATGGCGGTACCCTTTACCGGCCCAGGCTTGTAACCTCAATTGAAGATAGTGACGGCAATGTGGTTAAATCGATTCAGCCTGAAATTACCGGTGGGTTGCCGGCCAGCAAGGAAACGCTTGCCCTGGTTCAAAAAGGGCTTTTAGAGGTGGTCCAGGGGGATAGAGGAACTGCCAGGCGGATTCGGATCAAGGGGATCAATATTGCCGGTAAAACGGGAACTGCTCAGGTATTCAGTCGAAAGGCCGGGGAAAAATTTGACAATGAATCCATAAGACGAACCCTGAGGGACCATGCGTGGTTTGTCAGTTATGCCCCTGCAGAAGCGCCTAAAATTGCCATTTGTGTAATCATTGAGCATGGAGAGCACGGTTCTTCTGCAGCAGCCCCTGTTGCAGGTGCCTTGATAGAAAAATATCTTAAAAAAACAGCTCCAAAAACAGCTTCAAAAACAGAATGCAAAAAAGACACCATAAAACCCTGAAATACAGGAGTGTATCATGTTTGACAGACGGCTGATTGAAAATTTTGACTGGGGATTCCTGGTGGTTATCCTGTTGATCTGTTCTGTTGGTCTGGTCATTTTGTACTCTGCTGTCACTGCAGGCTATGATGGAACGGATCTTCACCCTCTTTTTAAAAAGCAGGGGGTCTGGATGGCCACGGGGTTTTGCATCATGATGGCTTCGGTGGTGATTGATTTCAGAGAATTAGACAAATTGAATCTATTTATCTGGACAATTTGTGTGGGGCTGTTGGTCACAATTTATCTATTCGGCCACATAGGGGGAGGTTCCCGCAGATGGCTGGTAATCGGATTTGTTCGGATGCAGCCTTCCGAGTTGATGAAAATTGCCTTGATTATCAGCCTGGCGTCTGTTTATTCCGACTCTGTGTCCCCAGAGGGA
>CAYWNB010000187.1:0-3605 GCA_964459195.1 uncultured Desulfobacula sp. | reverse complement strand
GATCCCCTGGGGGCAGGCTACCATATTATCCAGTCCAAAATTGCCATCGGGTCTGGAATGCTTGTGGGAAAGGGGTTCTTAAAAGGAACCCAGAATGCATTGTCCTTTCTGCCCGAGCAGCATACGGACTTTATACTTTCCGTACTTGCAGAAGAGTGGGGGCTAACAGGTTGTGCCGTGCTATTGATTTTGTATTTTATTCTTTTGTTTTGGGGACTGAACATTTCCTATAACTGCCGCAATATGTTTGGGTCGATCTTAGCCTTTGGCATTACCGCCATGATTTTCTGGCAGATTTTTATTAATATCGGTATGGTCATGGGGTTGATGCCGGTGGTGGGGGTGCCCTTGCCCCTTGTTTCCTATGGCGGGTCATCCGTGGTGACCAATATGGTTGGATTTGGGATTCTTATGAATATCAGTATGCGAAATTTTACAATAACCTAACCAAAAAAACCGAGAAAAAGAGGTATTAAAAACGGTAAATAATTTATTATTCAATGTTGACAAATGCTTACCTGGATGGTACTCAAGTCACGTTTTCAGTGGAATTTAGGCTGTCTTCGTAAAAGAACAGTCAGTAGGATATAAGTAGTTGATTTTTTTATAATTATTAACTGGCGGAGGGAATTTTATGATAACTGTGATTCCTGATATATCATTGGTATATCAGATGATCAATTTCTTTGTTCTGCTTTTTATGCTCAATCTGGTACTGTACAAACCGATCCGTAAAGTTCTTCTGGAAAGAAAAGCAAAGGTTGAAAGCCTTGAAGACGGCGTTGAACAAGCGTCTGCTGATCTTGACTCCCAGAAGGATTCCTACAAGAGCGGTTTGAAAGAAGCCAGATCCAAAGGTCTGAAGGAAAAAGAGATCTTTGTTGCAGCAGCATCAAAGGAAGAATTGGAAATAATCGACCAGATTAACAAGAAAGCTCAGGCCAATCTTGCTCAAATTAAAGAGCAGGTGGCATCTGAAACTGAGCAGGCCCGGAAAGCCCTTGAGGGCGAGGTTGAGGCGTATGCCAAGGCCATCGGCGAGAAGATCCTAGGGAGGGCTTGTTAATGTACACTAAATTAAAATCGGGTAAATTAAAATTAGGCAAATTAAGAAAAAGACACTTTAAGATCGTGGGGTTTGTTACGGTTCTTGTAACGGGTTTCGGGTCTGTTGCATTGGCGTCTGAGGCAGGGCATGTTGTCCACAACAGCTGGCTTGCAATTGATACCTGGAAAGTCTTAAACTTTGGTATCCTTGCCATAGCCGGGTTTTTTATTGCTAAAAAACCGGTTGTCCAGTTTTTCTCATCCCGCAAGCAAGAGATTGCAGATGAGTTGAGCAGTCTGGAGCAAAAACGAGCAGATGCTGAGAAGAAACTTGCTGAATACCAAGCCAAGTTTGAAAATCTGGATCAGGAATCCAAACTTATTGTTGCAGATTATATTAAACAAGGCGAAGAAGCCAAGGTTAGAATTCTTGCAGAAGCTGCGGCCCAGGCTGACAAACTGGAAGATATGGCCAAGCGAACCATCGAACAGGAATTCAAAGCAGCCAAGGCAAGTCTTCAGCAGGAAATTGCTGAGCTGGCAATGGAAAAAGCAGAGGCCGTCATTAAAGAATCCATCTCATCTGAAGATCAGGATAACCTGGTTGATCAATATCTGAAAAAGGTGGTGGCATAATGAAAAACTTAGCAGTTTCAAGGCGTTATGCCAAGGCATTGATTCTTATCGGCCAGGAAGACGGTCAGGCAGAACAATACAATGAAGAGTTAGGCGCTGTGGTGGGGCTTTTTGACACACAAGATGGGTTTGAACTCGCATTGACCAATCCCCTGTACAATAAAAATGACCGGAAAAAAGTGCTTCAAGCTGTTCTGGCGGCAACGGATTTGTCTGCCATAATGAAATCTTTTCTGGTGCTTTTGTTTGACAAGGGGAGAATCGGTTTTTTGCGGGAGATTGCTTCCTATTATAAGGATCTGGCCGATGAACTCAAAGGGGTTGTTAAGGCCAGTGTCATCTCAGCAACAGAACTATCCTCTGACGCCATAGAGAAAATCAAGGAAGCCTTGTCTAAAAAAGCTGGAAAAACGATTGTTCTGAATGTTGAGCAGGATCCAAGCCTCATTGGCGGAGTGGTAACAAAAATCGGAGATCTTGTTCTGGATGGCAGCGTGAAAACTCAGCTGATTAATATGCGGGAAACATTAAAAAAAGGTGAGAGTGTCTAATGGAAATTAAAGCGGAAGAAATAAGCCAGATAATTAAAGACCAGATCAAAGGCTTTGATGCAGAAGTTGATCTGAGCGAAACAGGTGTTGTTCTCTCTGCGGGTGATGGTATTGCCCGGGTGTATGGCTTGGAAAAAGTTAAGGCAATGGAGTTGGTTGAATTCCCCGGTGGAATTTTGGGCCTTGCATTGAACCTTGAATCAGACAATGTCGGTGTTGCCATCCTGGGTGATGATAAAGTTATCAAAGAGGGTGATGTGGTAAAAAGAACCGATCGTATTGCATCGGTTCCGGTGGGTGAGGCCCTTTTGGGTCGGGTTGTAACCACAACGGGTGAACCCGTTGACGGTAAAGGCCCCATCAACTCTGATATTTATATGAATATGGAATTGGTAGCTCCCGGTGTTATCGCCAGGAAAGGTGTTCATGAACCCTGCTACACCGGTTCCAAGGCCATTGATGGCATGACTCCTGTTGGTCGCGGCCAGCGTGAGCTGATCATTGGGGATCGTCAGATTGGTAAAACAGCAGTTGCCGTTGATGCCATTATCGCTCAAAAGGAAAGTGGCATCAAATGTATTTATGTTGCCTGCGGTCAGAAAAAATCTACTGTTGCCCAGGTTGTTGCCGCTCTTGAAGAGCATGGTGCCATGGAATACACAACCGTTGTCATTGCATCTGCTTCTGAATCTGCTGCCATGCAGTACCTGGCTCCCTATGCCGGTTGCGCCATGGGTGAGTATTACAGAGACAAGGGTGAACATGCCCTGATTATCTATGATGATCTTTCAAAACAGGCGGTTGCCTATCGTCAGGTATCCCTGCTGCTCAGGCGTCCGCCGGGACGTGAGGCATTTCCTGGTGATATTTTTTACAATCATTCCCGTTTGCTTGAAAGATCCGCAAAACTTTCCGATGCAGAAGGTGCCGGTTCTCTTACAGCCCTTCCCATCATTGAAACCCAGGAAGGGGACGTGTCAGCCTTTATCCCGACAAACGTTATCTCCATCACCGATGGTCAGATTTTTCTGGACAAGGATCTTTTCTTTGCCGGTATCAGGCCTGCCATTGATGTTGGACTTTCCGTGTCAAGGGTTGGTGGTGCTGCACAGGTAAAAGCCATGAAACAGGTGGCAGGTACCCTGCGCCTTGATTTGGCCCAGTTCCGTGAATTGGAAGCCTTTGCCGCATTCGGGTCTGATCTTGATGCTGCGACTCAAAAACAGCTCACCCGTGGCGAGCGACTGGTGGAGCTGCTCAAACAACCCCAGTTTAAACCCCTTTCCATGGAAAGAATGGTAACCGCTCTCTATGCCGGAACCAAGGGCTATATTGATAAATACCCAAGAGAAGCAGTTGCAAAATATGAAG
>CAYWNB010000186.1:2273-5935 GCA_964459195.1 uncultured Desulfobacula sp. | reverse complement strand
GTCCAGTCGATCCGGCTCATGAGTCCACGGATGATTTGGATGTCCCGGGGGGTAAGGCCTGCGCTGCCAAAGAGCCGCCGGAAGGTTCTTAAAATGTGATCCGGGTTGTTGTGGTCCAGAAAATCAATATCCTGGAGGGTTTTGCGCATATGGGCAAACATGTGTTCTATCTCTTTTCCCGGGGCCAGCTGCTGGGGAATGGGGTCATGGAATTTTTTCCCGGCATCCGACTTCATGGCAATCTCATATATCAGGATGGAAAGGGAATGGCTCAGGTTCATGGACGGGTAATCGGCATGGGTGGGAATGGTGATAAAGTGCTGGCATAATTCCAGATCCTTTGTCTCAAGCCCGGAATCTTCGGTTCCCATGACAAGGGCTGCACTGATCCCATCCTCTAAGGCATTGATCTGGGTGGCGGCAGTGGAAGGGGTGTAAAAATTTTTCCGGTATTTGCCGAACCGCCGGGTGGTGCCAAAGGCAATCTGGATGTCATGGAGGGCCGATGGCAGGTCCTCAAAGCATTCTGCCTGCTCCAGGATTGAAAATGCACCCAGGGCCATTTTTTTGGCATCAAGGGATCGGTACTCCTGGCAGGGGTCTACCAGGCGAAGGCGGGAAAAACCAAAGTTCATCATGGACCGGCAGACGGATCCTATATTAAGGGGGCCCTGGGGTTTCACCAGGATAATGGTTAGATCTTCAAATTTCATTTTTGTCTCGTTTTCAATTTTGTTCCAGCCCGGGGGTGATGGGTGATCTCATTAGGTTTCCCGGGTGTCCAGCACCAGGGTGACCGGTCCCTGGTTGACAAGGGAAACATCCATGTTGGCCTGGAATTGTCCGGATTTGGTGACCACTCCCGACTCAATGGCCCGGCCGATGAAATATTCATACAGGGTGTTGGCCCTGTCCGGGTCGGCTGCCTTTGTAAACGAGGGTCGGCGTCCCTTTCTACAGTCTCCCATCAGGGTAAACTGGGAGATGACCAGCAGCTCTGATTTAAGATCTTTCAGGGAAAGGTTCATCTTTCCCTGGTCGTCTTCAAAAATTCTTAGATGAATAATTTTTTCCACCAGAAAGTCAGCTTCTCGTTCCGTATCTCCGTCCTGGATCCCCAAAAGGACCATCAGGCCGTTTCCGATGTTGGAAATAATGGTGTTGTCAATTGCTACATGGGCATTTTTTACCCGTTGCACTACTGCTTTCATTCAATATCCTTCGAGGGTCATTCATTATTTAGGGGCAAAAGTTTTGGTTCCGGCCAACGGGTATCAAACCCGAAGGTTTCTAATATTTCTATGGCATGGGCCACATGGCCGCCGGCTTGGTCTCGCCCGTGGGAATCGTCCCCTGGCACCACAGGGATGTCCAGGGTTTTGATCATTTTAAGAAGGGAGGGGGTAAGATAGGGTTCTTTTTCCCCCCGGGTCAGGGGCCTGAGATTAAAATCCATGACCAGGCCCAACTTTTTGATGCGATGGAGGTTCCTTAAGATTTTTTCCTGGATAACAGGGGATAAAAGGCGCTGTTCATATCCTTCTATATCATGGATTCGGATCAGGTCAAAATGGCCCACCACAAAAGGGTGCAGATTATTGATCATCTCAAATTGAAGGTCAAAATAACGCAGATACATCTGTTCATGGGACCCGCAATGGCGGACAGCCCGGTCATATTCTTCCCTGGAATAGTCAAAACAGATATCGTCCACATGGTGCACTGAGCCCACAATATAGTCGGGCTTAAACGCCTGGATCAGCTGTTTTACATGGGGAAGGTATCCTGTATAGGTTTCTGTCTCCATGCCCGCGTGGATGTGAATCTTAGATTGGTACACGGTTTTTAACCGCTTCACTTCCGTCATATATCGGGCAAACCGCTGGTATAGATCCCGGGCGGTCAGCCCCTGTTTTATTTCATCCGGGTATCGCAGCCGATCGCTGAGTGGCGGGATATGTTCGGTGATACCAACGGTTTTGAATCCCTTTTTAATATAGGCGCAGACAATCTCTTCCAGCCGGTCCCGGGCATGGCAGCAAAATTGTCCTGAATGTCCTCCGTGGAGGGATATAAGTGATGGTGATGTCATGGCCCATATTTACCACTAACCCCCTGGTAAAATCAAGGGGTCACAATCTTTGGATGATATACAGGAACATGGGCAGGCGGCTCTGGGTTTTAAGGTGGTAAAAGTCAAACAAAACTTCCCTGGAAGGATTCCCGAACTTCAGAGGGGACAGGTAAACGCTCCCCTTGGGCCTGGTCTGGTGTATGCTGCCCCTGACAAGATCCAGCATGGCTAAGGTGTGGGCATCGGAAAGCTCCCGGTCCATGACAAAGTTGCAGGTCATTTCAACCCGGGCAAAATTTTGGTTGATGGCCTGCATTTTTTCAAAGGCCGTTTTTACCTTTTGGGCGGAAACAGGCTTTCCGAGAAGAGACAAGGTGTCATCATTCGCCGATTCAAGGCCGATGTTGATGCAGGTGTGAAAGGGCAGCCGGTTCAGGTGCTCAAAGAGGCGGTCATCGGCGTTGAGCAGGGCATCCACGCTGCCGAAAAAATAGAGCATGGGCTTTTGCATATAGGCATTGGCAAACCCCAATTCTTCATGGGCTGTTCTGGCGGCATAGAGGATAAGATCCATGGGGGCGTTGAGTGCGTCGTGCTCCCCCAGGAAAACGGCATTATAATTGATAAGATCCCTGCCATACAAGGCTTTGAGCGCAATGATCTGATTGCGTATATCCTGCCGGGTTCTTTCCTGGAATACTTTTTTGTTTTTTACTTTACAGAACCGGCATTTGTACAGGCAGCCGTCCTGGATGGTGATGGGGATGATGTCATAGTCTGAGTGGCGGGCATCCGGCGGCAGAACCGTTGCCCTGTCCCCGGAGATGGCAAACAGCCTTTTGGCTTTTCGGGTAAGATCTTCCGGAAGAACCTGTTTTATACTCCCAAGCCACTGGACAGCCTTTGCCGGCAGGGAAGGGACGCTCACCTCAATCTTGGATAACAGGGTGTGCCAGTCCCCTGAAATCTTCGCCACTTCAGGGGTCTCAAAGGGTTTGCCCCCCAAGAGTGAATTGGTCTGGTACATGAAGTTGGGTAGGTAATATTCACCAATGGATTCAACCACGCCGGCATATCCGCCGGTGGAATAATAGACCCAGTCATTTCCCATGGTTCGTTTGAGCCATTCCGACGGGTGGCTCCAGCTGTCTGTTTTGGATTTGGCATGCTGGATTTCGTGGTTCAGGTTAAACTCAAATATGAGTTCAGAGGTTTCTATCCGGGAGAACAGCCCGTATTTGACGGGGTAACTCATTTTGCTATAGTCGCAGGCTCCCGGGCAGTTTATCTCGATGGAAACCTGTTCGTCTTTATATGTAAGGGCAGGGTAGTTTGCCAGGCTTGTTTTATCCATTTATATCCATGGGATCCTTTCTTCCCATTATTGCGTCATCGCTCCCTGTTTTATGGGAGATATCCTGTTTACAATTGAACCGCTGTCTTTTGCAATATTTTTCTTAAATTTCTTAAAAATTAAAAACCACATCCTGTGGTCGTGGTCATCCTCAAAATATTTAACTCAATCAAAATCATCCTTTAAATTTCGTATTGGATCATAGATTCCGATATCTCCGCTATATTTTATTAA
>CAYWNB010000186.1:0-2173 GCA_964459195.1 uncultured Desulfobacula sp. | reverse complement strand
TTAAGACAAACGCTGATTTATATTTTTGTTGACAAAAAGGGATTTCCAATCATACATTAATGGTATGAGGTGTAATGGTCTGAAGTCTTACCTTTGATCACCAAAAGGCTGATCGTCAATGTGAACAGGCGCAAACATATTCACTTGTTTTAATGTTTTTTAAATTGAATAGGGACAAAAGAGGTTAAGGAGGAGCAGATGAAGAATGAAATTGCTGCACTGTTTTTTGGAGGCTGGATTCTGCGCGAATTAGATATAAGAAATATTACGAGAGGTCAGGATCGAGCTTATAATCTCAATATAATCGGTATCTCAACAGCAGTATCGCTCAGTATAATTGGTTTTATCCTTGGACTGGTTGGCCTCAGTAATATTGTAAAATTTACAGTTCCCTGGCTGGTTCTCATTTATCCGTTTATCATCGTTCTTATACTCAGTGCCCGTTACCGCAAATTTGATAGGATTCAAAAAGCTGTTGTGGTTGGCATGATTGTCGCTTTAGTCTTCGGATTCGGAGATATGCTCAGCTTCTATGGCTTTAAAGGCAATCTCATATCTGATCTTGTGGCATCGCTTCCTTTTGGGAGCCAGGGTATCGGCTGGATACTGCCCACTATAATTATGATGATAATTGCTCAGTTAATAACATCGTTTATTTTAAAATCAGATGATCGAAATTTAGAAAGCAGAAAAGAGGTGTGAGGTATGAAAAAAAAAGTTGAATCTTTTATTTCTTCAAAAATAGATCAGGGTTATTATTCCGGCAGCCAGGTATTGATAGCCCAAAAAGGAAACGTGCTCGTGGACCTTTGTCATGGCTATATGACTGATAATACAGAGGATCCTTCAGAGAAAGTAAACTTTGGCACTTTATTTAACATTGAATCAATCACAAAGGTAATGGTTACGCTTCCGCTGGCTTTTCGCTTGATTCAGGATGGAAAATTAAGCCTTGAAAACAGAGTCATTGATTTTATACCTGAATTCGGAACCAGTGACTTGAAAAAAAAAATTACCATCCTTGATATGTTGAATTTTACCGGTGGGATACCCCTTGATGACCCGTCCGGTTGTTTAGAGGCAGCTTTGGATAACAATCAGGAAAAAGCATGGGACCTTCATTTTTCTCAAGAATTAAAAACCCAACCAGGAAAAAAAGTTTTTTACAGCGATGTTTCATGCCGGATATTTGGAAAAATTCTTGAAAGGATTATGGGCAGGGATCTTGATATTGCATCCAAAGAATTGATATTTGATCCACTTGGGATGAATGATACAATGTTTGATCCTTTTGACAAAAAAAGATGTGCAGCAACCGGGATATCAGACTGTGGCCGTGTGTTGAGAGGAGAGTTGGTTCAGGACTTGGAACACTATATGGGTGAGATTTTAGGTTCTGACGGCCTTTTTACCAACGCCAGGGACATGCTTAAATTTTCAAGCATGTTATTGAAGAGCAGTAAAAACAATGGAAAAAATATCCTGGAAGAAAAGACCATTGATAAGATGATCGGCGAAATCACAAACTCACATGTGTCAGAAACAGCAACCTCTTATCTTCATTATATTTTAAGTGGTCCCAAGGTCTGGTTTTGGGAGTCTGCCTATTCTCCATATTCTTTTTTTGGAGATATGGTTTCTCAAAAAGCAATTGGAAAATTAGGAGGGGCCGGAACATTCCTGTTGATAGATCCAGAATATGATCTGATTATAGTTTATTTGACTAACTATGGTCAACCTGAAAATACACTTATCGGAGACAATTCCTGGAATAAGTTTCAAAACGAACTTGATATGATGGGGTTGTGTAATCTGGTAATTGAAAATCTTCCTGGTTGATGGTAGTATATTGCCAAGAAAAAACAGATTGTAAATGGAGAGTTAATGGCATTTGAGGTGATCAGGAGAAATAAGGCGTCAGAAATGGTCGCTGAACAGATTATAGAACAGATTAATTCCGGTGAACTAACTCCGGGTAGTCAGCTCCCATCCCAGCGGGAATTGTCTGAACTGCTCGGAGTTGGAAGATCTTCCGTTCGGGAAGCCATCAATGCACTGGCTGTGATAGGGTATTTGGAGGTGCAACAGGGTAAAGGAACTTTTATTCGAATCCCGGAACAGGATCCTTCTATCGCCAGGCTCCAGTCTGCATTGGAAGCCAGCAGCCTTTTAG
>CAYWNB010000185.1:0-5988 GCA_964459195.1 uncultured Desulfobacula sp. | reverse complement strand
TTGCCACAATTGTTTCAAGTTCCATCCCCTTGACCACGGCAGAACCGGCTGCCGGGTGCCCCCCGCCCCCCAGTGCCCTTACAACGGCTCCCACATCAATGCTCTGGGCATTGGCCCTGGCAATGACCATGGATTTATTCCGGTCGGTGAGAAAAATGCCAAGAACGGCATCCAGGCCCTTAAATTCCCTGTATTTGCTCACCAGGGAGGCAAGCATGGTCAGACCACTTTTTACCGGCTGGGCACAGATACCGATTTTAAGCCCCTCCATTTCAAGGATTCGGGCGTTTGCCAGCATATCAGAAAAAACCTGGGAATGGGAATCGTCAATGGTGTCTGCAAGATAGGCAGTAACAATATTCAAATCCGCCCCATTCTCCAGCAAAAACGCCGTCATCCTGGCATCCCTGTGGGTTGCCGAGGAAAAGGTAAGGCAACCGGTATCGTCATAGATTCCCAATAAAAACAAGGTAGCCTGCATGGGGGTAACCGGTGTATCCCGGCGCTGGATTTCCTCGATCAGCAGGGTAATGGTGGCCCCCACCTCTTCCCGAAATTCTTGACCTCCGTGGATGGTCACTCCTTCCATGTGATGATCCCAGGAAATGATCTCAAGATTTTCTCTGGCGGCAAGCCCCTCCATGCGGTCCAGGCGTTTCCAGTTATTGGCATCCACCACAATCAGGGACGATACCTTTTCAAGATCCAGTTCCTTCCGGGGTTGGATGCGGTAAAGATCCTGGTGAATGGCAAGAAAGGCCTTGACCCCGGGCATGATATGGGAAGGTAAAATAGCAATGGTGCCGGGATACAAACAGGTACAGGCCACCATGGAGGCCAGGGCGTCAAAGTCAGTATTGGTATGGCTGGTCACAATTCGCATCTGGGTCTCCTTGATTTGGTCACGCTTCCTTCACCCCATGGGTAATGGCAATTTCTTCCATACCATGAAAAAAAAACAAATTCAATTCCCTTGAATTCCCGACACTACTTTACAAAGCCTGACCCGATACTTATATTAGCCCATAAATTAAACGTAATTTTAACCAAATTCAAACGGAGTCCCCCAGTGAAACAAATCATTGTTCTTGCCACAACCAACAAAGGAAAGACAAAAGAATTCAGAGAATTACTCAAAGATTTTCCCATTGAGATTAAAGACCTTGGCGATTTTGGTCCCATCCCCGAAATAATCGAAGATGGTGAAACCTTTGACGATAATGCCTATAAAAAAGCATCTTTCACGGCAAAAGTGCTGGGCTTTCCTGCCATGGCAGATGATTCAGGCCTCTGTGTGGAGGCCCTTGACGGCGCTCCAGGTGTCTATTCCGCCCGGTATGCAGGAGAGGCTGCCACGGATGCCCAGAATGTGGCCAAGCTGTTAGACGCATTAAAGGACGAAGAAAACCGGAAGGCCGCCTTTGAATGTGTCATTTCCATTGCAGTGCCCACAGGGGCGGCCCTGACCTATGAAAACCGGTGTGAAGGGGTTCTTACCAGGGAACCGGCTGGGGAGAATGGATTCGGATATGATCCCCTGTTCTTTTTCCCCGAGCTTAACAAAACCTTTGCCCAACTTTCCATTGCAGAAAAAGCAGAGATCAGCCACAGGGGCAAAGCATTAAAGGAAGTGTCCAATGAAATGGACAAAATAATAGAATGGCTGGAGATGAGTATGCCCCAATTTGACCGCACCCCCTGTAAAGGATAACGCCATGGAATCTTTTCGAGAGCTGGTCAAAGAAAACCGTTCCTGCAGACGGTTTGACAATGGTTATAGAGTTGAACCCCAAACCCTGGAAGAACTGGTAGACCTGGCCCGGCACTGTGCCTCTGCTGGCAATAAGCAGCCCTTAAAATATATCCTTTCCACCAGTGAACAAACGAACGATGAAATTTTTTCCTGTCTGGGATGGGCCGCTTATTTAACCGACTGGAAGGGGCCCAAAAAAGCGGAACAACCAACAGCCTATATTGTGGTCATGGGGGACAAAACCGTGGCAGACAAATTCTGGTGCGACCATGGAATTGCCGCCCAGACAATTCTTTTGGGTGCCAGGGCCCGGGGACTTGCTGGCTGTATGTTCGGGTCCATTCATATTAAAAAGCTTGCCAATTTTCTTAACATTGAAGATCACTTGGAAATCAAACTGGTCATTGCCCTTGGCAAACCTGTTGAAACCATAGAAATAGACGAAATGGATGACAGCGGCGATATAAAATACTTCAGGGATAAAAACCAGGTTCACCATGTCCCCAAAAGAAAGCTGTCTGACCTTATTGTCAGCACCTGGTAACCCATGAAGATCCTGTTTGTAAATCCTGCCTGCCTGGACAAAAGAATCACAGGTGAAGACGCAGGGGTGGTTCCCATTGGCCTTTATTACATGGCAGCCCTCCTGCTCGACAAAGGATTTGACGCCCGCATTCTCAATCTGGCCCCCCTGGGCTCAGACAAGAAGACCCTCCATACCTTTAAGGAAATGATTGAACGAGAAAAACCGGATCTCATCGGGTTTTCCGTGACCAACCCCACAAGAATCAATGCAGTTGCCTGTGCAAAGGAAGCCAGGAAACTTTTGCCCCAAACCTGCATCGTGTTTGGCGGACCTGCCCCCACCTTTATGCCGGGTCATCTCTTCACGGTGTGCCCCCAGGTTGATATCATGGTAAAAGGAGAGGGTGAGGCCACAATTTTATCCCTGGTACAGGCCCTGGCAAAAGCCAAACCAATAAAAAACGGCTCTGTAAAAGGATCCTTTTTCAAAAAAATTAAGGGGATTGCCTTTTTCAAAAACGGCCAAATGATTGAGACAGGACCGGCTGATCCGGTTCAGGACCTGGATTCTCTGGTCCACCCCTCCGCCTATTTTGTCTACCAGCACCTGTCCATGTCCCGGGGGTGTCCGGGAAAATGCACCTTTTGCGGTTCCCCGAAATTCTGGGGAAACGATAAAATCAGGTGCCATTCTGCCCTTTGGTTTGCCGAAGAAATCATGGCCCTGGCCCAAAAGGGCGTCACCCATTTTTATATCTCCGATGATACCTTTACCATAGACCGGGAACGGGTGATTGAGTTCTGTAAAGTTCTTATTGCGGCTAAGCTTCCTATTACCTGGAATGCCATCTCCCGGGTGGACTATATTGACAAGGAACTGCTGTTCTGGATGCGCCGGGCCGGCTGCCTTCAAATCAGTTTCGGGGTGGAATCCGGTTCCCAGAAAATCAAGAAAATCCTGGGCAAACCCGTCGCCAATGAGGCGTGTATAAAGGCATTTTCTCTGACCCGATCCCATGGGATCCTGCCCCGGGCCTATTTTATCTACGGCTCTCCCGGAGAAACAGATGAAACCATCCAGGCAAGCTGCGACCTGATAATGCAGCTCAAACCGTTAGGCGCGGTATTTTATATGCTGGTGGTTTTTCCCGGCACCCACCTCTATGACCATGCCCGGAAGCGAGGCCTGGTCACCGATGATATCTGGCAGCAACCCATCGAAGACCTGCCCTGGTTTGAACTGGATGATACCCTTGATTTCCCCCGGGTTTGTGCCTTTGGAGACAAGCTCAGAAAAACTTTTTCTAAAAATCTTCCCCAATTTGCCCATGGGATTGACCTGGTGGATGAAAAAGCCCTCTACCCCTTCCATGCAGATTTTCTATCCAGACTTGCCATGACCTTTTCCCATGGGGAGTACGCACAAGATCCCCAGGCAAATAAGGCAAATAAGGCAAATAAGGCAAAAGAGACCGATAAAATTGCGGAACACCTTTTCACAAGGGCCCTGTCCTATTCACCCCACCCCAGGGCCTTCATGGGAATTGCCCTGCTACTTCAAAAACAAAAAGAATTTAGCCAGGCAAAAAGCCGCCTTGCACAAGGACTTGACCATTTTCCCGGCAACAAGGACTTAAGCGTGTGCATGGGGGTATGCCTCATGAACCAGGCACAATTTAAAGAAGCCCTGCCCTTTTTTATCCCTTTTCAGGAGGAACCGGGCATGGACCATTATATCAATATTTGTAACTCCCAGGAGCACACACCATGAGCAATAGGAACCAATTGGCCAATTTAGAACAACGGGCCATAAAACTTGCCGCCCAGCGCCAGGTAATTTTGACAAGTCAGTCGGAAATAGCTCTGGACATGATCCTTGAGGCGCCGTCTCCTGCCACACTGGTCCAGTCCTTTCCAGACCAGGATCTTTATTTTCTAATGCACAAAATCGGCGGAGAAGATTTTTTACCCATACTGGCCATGGCCACCTCTGCCCAATGGGAATATATACTGGACGTAGAAGTATGGGACGACGACCGCCTGGATATCCACACCATGACCCAGGCCTTTGACCTGCTGTTCCAGGCAGACCCCAAGCGGCTGCTTCGCTGGATCATCAAGGAAAAACCTGATTATTTTGAATTTTATCTGTTTAAAAACATGACCATATTTATCCGGGAGCATGATGAGTGGACCCCGGAGGATTTTGATGATTATGTCACCCTTGATGACAAATTTTATTTCAGGTTTCCCCACAAAACAGACCCGGACATGCCAACCGACGGATCAGAAGAGATGGATAAGGTGATTGCCCAGATAGCCCCGGAACTCATTGAAAAAATGATGCGATCCCTGGCGGAGATGGACCTGTCCGTCTTCCACGGCCTGCTCCTGGAAACCTGTGCCGTACTGACGGCTGAAACCGAAGAAGAGCAGTTCCGGCTCAAAAATATTCGCCTGGCGGAAAAGGGATTTTTACCCAGCCATGAGGCCATTGGTATTTACCAGCCAACGGATGTGGCATCCCTTAGGACGAGACCTTCAAAGATCAGATCTCAAACGACATTTGACCCGGAGTTGCCCCTGCCCCCCCAGCTGTTTACCCAGTTTATTGAGGGAGATAATCTTTTTGTCAAATCTCTGGAACTTTTAGACCCGGATTTTATGCTCCCCCTTCAATCGGAAATTGCGGCCCTGAGCAATAAAATCATTTCAGCAGACAGGATCAAAATCAAAAATCCTGACGACATTAAAAAAATTATTCAAAAGGCCACGGCTTACCTGAGTCTGGGGATTGAAATCATTATAAAAGGAAAGCCGACAATTGAAGCAGCCCGGGATACCCTTCTGAAATACTTTCTTGAAGATATTTTCCGGACCGGTTCACGAGCAGGGATCCAGCTTAAAACCAAGGCCAGGAACTGGTATGAAACAAGTTTTATGAGAGAAAAGAACCTGCCCTTGAGTTTTCTGACAGAAGATTATCTCGGGGTGATCGGGGGGATTCTCCTGGACCGCCCCATGTTCTATGATAATTACCAGCAAGGAGAATTGTACCGGCATTTTACAAAAAACGCCGATATCAACGCAACAGACAATATATTAAACCAGATCATCCACCTGGACAAGATACTGGGGCAACTCCCTTTAAATATCGATTCCTTTACCCATGGGGTCCTCACCTATAAAAGTTTAATCTTGACCCTCTGGGCCAGAAACAGGCTCGGTCTAGACGATGGGTCTGAATGCAGTTTAAACCCCATTGACCCAAAGGTGTTCAAACCTTTTTTTGCCGCCCTTTTTTCCTCGGATACCCCGGGAAAAATTGATGATCTCAAGGCCCGAGACCTGGCCCTTTGGGTATCAGAAACCCTTGATCCTTCTGAAAACAAAGATGTTGAGAACTTTTCCGAACCTTTCCTGGCAGTATTGTCCAATCTCATGGAGGAAATTGGAGAAGAATACGGCAATGTTACCCAAGGCCAAATGGATCCCCGGTTTATACCCCATTTTCTGCTGGCACCCAAACCTTTGAAAAAGAAGAAATCATAACCCTTGGGAAAAATACTTCCACGGGCCGGGTGAATATAGCTTGCGGCAATGCTTATCCGCTAAACACCACGGACGTATCAATGGGAACACGACCCGTCCGGGCCGTGTTTACCACTGCCTTTTCATCGGCATAGCCAAATGACATACCAAAAAGGATA
>CAYWNB010000184.1:0-6025 GCA_964459195.1 uncultured Desulfobacula sp. | reverse complement strand
CACTGATGTTTCTCTAACGATCCTAAGGGGGGAGGGGTTTTATATCCGTTTTCCCAGAAGGGTATTCCAGATGCCGTCTGGACATCGTCTTTCAATGACATGTACCTTTTTTTGGGCCAGGGATGCCATAATCTTGGTGGTTTCAGAATTTAGAAGACCGGACAGGATAAAATATTTTTTTTCCAGAAACGCGGGATGTTCAATCAGGTGCTGCATAACATCATAGTGGATATTAGCCACCAGCAGGTCGCAGGGAAGGCAGATCACCTCTTCCCCCTTTGCCTGGAAGGCAAGAATTTGGGCCTCAAACCGGTTCAGCCGAATATTTTTCAGGGTGGTTTTCACGGCCAAAAGGTTAAAATCACAAGCCAAAACCCTGTTACACCCAAGGGCAGCAGCCCCGAGAGCGAGAAGCCCCGTGCCCGTGCCGATGTCCAAAACCGTTCCGATCGTCTCCCGAGTGCACAACCGATGGATAAGTGTCAAACAGTCTTCCGTGGTCTGGTGACGTCCTGTGCCGAAAACCACCCCCGGATCCAGCAGAATTTCCCGGACAGCTGATGTTGTCTCTTTTTTCAGCCGATCCCAGGGCGGGGCAATGCAAAAATCTTCAACAAAATAGGGTTCAATTTTATCCCCGTGCCATTGCTCACAGGTCATTTCATAGGTTTCCACCAGGGATATATGGGGACTTTTCTGCTTTATCCGTTCAACCAGGGAAGGCGCCGGACCGGAAAAAAAAATAAAGGAGGTATCTTCCTCCACCCAGGTGCCCAGGAAGTGTTCATCGTTTTCCACCCGATAGTCAAGGGCTGGGACACCGTCAAAATTATAAATGACCAATTGTTCATAAGGATTTTTCATCTGTATTCACTTCACCTGTCCTCTCTTCACTTAGGGTTTGCTCGCCAGGGCAGGCAGGTAGACAAAAAATACGCTTCCCTTGCCCTCTTGGCTGTCAACGGTTATAATTCCCCCATGATTTTTAGTATTGTTTTTTTCATGCTCCCTTTGTTTCAGAAAATTAAATTTGACAATAGAATGAATTTGCAAAATAATTCTTTTTAAGAAAAAACTCAAGCGAGACTTTGAATCCATGAAATTTAAAAAAATTACCGCTGCATTTGAAACAGAAAATACACCCCTGGCTGAAGAGCTGATCTGTGACCTCTTTTTTTCCTTCAACCTTAAAGGAGTGGTCTGCAACGTTCCCTTAGAAGAACCCGACGAAGGATTTGGCACCCACACCCTGCCCCTGCCGGACCAGAACTCCATTGTGGGATATTTCCCCGACATGGACTCCTCGGATATCATTTTTGAAAAGATTCAAACCAGGGCAATGGAACTGACCCAGTTTGGTATTCAGGTAAAAATAGAGATGGAAATTGTGGATGAAAAGGACTGGGCAGATGCCTGGAAAACCTACTTCAATGTCACCCGCATCACCGACAGGATTGTCATCAAGCCAGACTGGAAAGACTACGAACCCGCACCCGATGATATTGTCATTCACCTGGATCCGGGAATGGCATTCGGTACCGGCACCCATCCCACAACCGCCATGTGCCTCCGGATGATCCAGCAGTTTCTTGTACCGGGAGCAGGATTCCTGGATGTGGGAACCGGATCTGGCATTCTCATGATTGCAGCAGCCAGACTTGGGGCCAACCGGCTTACAGGCATTGACACCGATGAGGTGGCCGTGGGGATCAGCAAAAAAAATCTGGATAAAAACAAGGTGAACCCCCTTTTATACTCACTTGCCTGTACTACTCTGGACCAGACCCCTAAAAAAACCTATGACCTCATTGCCGCTAATATCATTGCCCAGGTGATTGTTGATATCATGCCGGATATTGAACGCCGGATCGCTCCGGGCGGGGTGGCCATACTTTCAGGGATTATCCGGGAACGCAAACCCGATGTTCTTGCTGCCCTTGAAACGAGCAATCTTCACATATACCATGAAACAAATGAGGGGGATTGGGTGGCTTTGGCTGTTAGACGCTGAAGCCACGGAACCAGGCAGAACCCAAAAAGGTAACAGAAACACGGGCCTTTATTCCCATTGATTCCTTTCCCCATATGTGGTTATTATTACCATTGCAAAATATAAATAAACCTAGCACCGCCTCTTTTGAGATGACTATATGACTCAACCGCCGCAACTTGCCATCACAACGACCACGGATACCACCACCCTGTGCCTTAGCGGCAGACTGGATGCACGAGGGATCGCCGGGGTATGGTCCCAGGCCTGCCTTGCCATTGGGCAAGTCGGAAGCGCCGCCCTTGTCATCAATCTTGAGGGTGTTGACTATCTGGATATGGCCGGTGCCGCCTTTATTTCCCACCTGAAAACCCTGGAAAAAAAACGTGCCCCTACCCCCCCAAAAATTGTTGGTCTGAAATCAGAATACGCGCCCATGCTCAGCCTGGCGGAAAAAACAGATATGAATTCAGACTTTAAACCTCCTGGTCCCCCCCCTTCCTTTGTTGAAAAAACGGGGAAAACCATTTGGGATATTTTATCCGATACCAGGGTTTTTATCAGCTTTATCGGTGAAATTACCTGGGCCATGATCACAAGCCTGAAAAACCCCGGCCGCATCCGGTGGGCAGAGACCCTTGTGATAGCAGAGCGGGCCGGTGTGGATGCCCTGCCCATTGTCGCCCTGATCAGTTTTATTGTCGGCCTTGTTATGGCATTCCAGGCGGCCATTCCCATGAAAATGTTTGGAGCGGAAATTTATGTGGCCAACCTCATCGGGATTGCAACGGTCCGGGAATTGGGCCCCTTGATGACGGCCATTGTCTTGGCCGGCAGGTCAGCCTCGGCCTTTGCCGCTGAAATCGGCACCATGAAAATCAATGAAGAATTAGATGCATTAACCGTCATGGGCATGGACCCTGTAAAATTTTTAATCCTTCCCCGGGTGATTGCCTCGACTTTGATCACTCCGCTTTTGACAATATTTGCCAATCTGGTGGGAATTTTGGGCGGGGCCGTGGTCATTGTCTCCCTTGGATACCCCATTGTTGCGTATTATAACCAGGTGGTCAATTTTGTCACCTGGCAGGATTTCACCGGCGGCATCGTCAAATGTTTTGTATTTGGTATCCTCATTGCAGCCACCGGCTGCATCCGGGGATACCAAACCGCCAGGGGACCCGCCGCTGTTGGGGAGGCCACCACCCGGGCCGTTGTGTCCTCCATTGTTCTCATCGCCGTGTTTGACGGTATTTTTTCCATTATTTACTATTATATGGGCGTATGAAAAAAACAACCATCAAGGTTAGAAATCTATCCGCTGGCTATAACAACCAGGCCATCATGGAAAATCTTTGCTTTGACATCCAGAGCGGAGAGATTTTTGTGATTCTTGGCGGATCCGGATGCGGGAAAAGCACGGTGTTAAAACATATGATCGGACTTATCCCTCCGGTGGCAGGACAGGTTTTTATCCATGGTGAAGATATGGTAACGGCCAGGGGAACTGCCAGAAACAATCTGCTCCAAAAAATTGGCGTGGCCTTTCAAAATGGTGCCCTGTTCGGCTCAATGACGGTCCTGGAAAACATCATGCTCCCCTTAAAGGAATATACCGATCTTCCCCAGGATGCCATTGAGACCATTGCCATGGTAAAACTGGGCCTTGTGGATCTTGCCCAGGGCGCTTTTCTTTTACCCGATGAGCTATCCGGCGGGATGCGCAAAAGAGCTGCCATTGCCAGGGCAATGGCCCTGGACCCGTCCATCCTTTTTCTGGATGAACCCTCAGCAGGTCTCGATCCCCTGACATCTGCCGGCCTGGACAAGCTGATTCTCGAACTTTCCGCCTCTTTGGGTATCACCTTTGTCATTGTTACCCATGAACTGGAAAGCATACTAGCCATTGCAGACCGCACCATCATGTTGGAACGAGAGACCAAGGGGATTATTGCCATGGGCCCCCCAAAAGAGCTCAAACAAGACAAATCAAACCCCTATGTCTATAATTTTTTTAACCGGAACCCAGAACCCGAAACCTGAAAACTTGGAAACTAAAAAATGACCCAACAAGCAAATTTTTTCAAACTCGGCCTGTTTGTCATCATTGCCTTTGGCCTTGGCGCTGCCTTTCTCATCGCATTTGGTGCCGGCGAGTTTTTCAAAACGGAAACCCTTGGGGAAACCTGTTTTGACGAATCGGTCCAGGGACTGGACATTGGATCCGAGGTTAAATACAAGGGGGTTAAAATCGGAACCGTCAAAGCCATTACCACCCCGACCAAACTTTACAATATCCAATCCAATTATGTGTTGGTCGCCTTTTCCCTTTCCGATGACTGCTATGTGGGCCAAACCGGAAAAACCAGCACCCTTCGAATAAAAAAGGCCATTGCTGAAGGTCTCAATATCCACCTCTCCTTCAAAGGACTGACAGGAGCGGCCTACCTTGAAACCGATTATTCCGGCCAACGGGAAACACCCCTTGATATCAACTGGCATCCGACAACTCTTTATATTCCCTCCAGCAAAAGCAACATAAAACGCATGGGAGATGCCCTTAACGAGATTTTGGACAACCTTTCCGTGGTAAAATTGTCCGACATTACCGCGGAACTTAAAAGCCTTCTTCAGACCCTGAACCAGAAAGCCGATGCCCTGAATCTGGCCCAAATTTCCCTTCAGACCGAAAACTTGTTAAAAGAAATCAGGCACACCAACCAGATACTTTCCACTACCCTTTCCTCTGAACGCTTCACCCGGCTCATTGCAGATGCCCAGGGTTCTTTTACCGGGTTAAAAACCATCGTGAACAATGCGAAACGTCCCATTGACAACACCTTAAAAGATTTTGAAAAGGCAGCCGGCAGCACAAAAAGTATGGCAACCGATCTTGAAGCAAATATAGGCACCATACTGGAGAGCCTGAACAAAACCTCAACGCTGATGGAACATATGATCTGGCTCAATTCGGACGCCGTCCAACGGGCGGTTGAAAATTTTGAAGACACATCGGAAAATTTAAAACAACTGAGCATTGAATTAAAGCAATATCCCGGACGATTGCTTTTTGAAAGTCCTCCGGAAAAAAACACCCCGGAAAAAATCAAGGAGGAACTCAAAACAGATGAAAACTAACGGCCGATGGATACTCATATTCCTGTGTTTATATCTCATGACCGGATGCGCCAACATCCGGAACAAATTCCCGGAAAAAAATATTTACAGGGTCCAGGCACAATCCCGCATGGCAGCTTCCAATCTCCCTGAAACAGGAGAAAGCCTTTTGGTCAAACGATTCTCCATCTCCCCTGAATTTGAAACCAACTCATTTGTCTACCGACTCAGCCCCACCCGGTTCACCACCGATTTTTACAACAACTTCTTGATCTCCCCTGCCCGGATGATCACCGAAGTCATCCAGGAAGACCTTTGGGCCTCCCCCCTTTTTTCCCCAGTCCCGGCCCAGACCATGGCAGATATCTATTTCCAGCTATGGGGAAAAATCTTGGCGTTCCATGGGGATATCCAGGACATAAAACAGCCCAAGGCCATTGTCACCATCCGGCTGATCCTTGAAAAAAACACAGGAGACAGCTTTACCCCGATAATCCATAAAACCTATGGGGCTCAAATCCTTTTAGATGCACCGGACCCGGGATTATTGGCAGATGGACTGGGCAAGGGCATCAATGAAATTCTGGATGCATTTTATAGTGATATTAAAAAAACCGGTCTAACAGAAAAATAGGAAAGGAAAACAACTCGTGAAATTTAGACCCTGCATCGATCTTCGCAAAGGGAAGGTGGTTCAAATTATCGGCGGAACCCTTAAAGATTCAGACAAGACGCTTCCCATCACCAATTTTGAAACCGAAAAATCACCCGCCCAATATGCGAATATGTATCGAAATGACGAGCTCACCGGCGGTCATGTCATCTCCCTGGGATCTGGGAATACAGAGGCTGCCTTATCGGCGTTAAAGGCCTATCCCCAAGGGCTGCAGATCGGCGGCGGCATCACCCCTGAAAATG
>CAYWNB010000183.1:0-6060 GCA_964459195.1 uncultured Desulfobacula sp. | reverse complement strand
CCATATTCCTTTGCACTAAGAATAGTTTAGAGTGAGGGTGATTCTCTAAACCGTTGGGCTTCGGAACTGCAATAATATTTGACAACACCTTGCTTTGGCAAAGATCAATAACGTCTGATAGTTTAGTTTCCCCAGTCGCTATGGAAAAGATCCTATTTGGCCAATCGGAACCAACCATTGATACCGATTTAAAATTATCATTCGCGATTAATTTGCTTGTTTTCTTCCCAATGTATGTCCACAGCTCATATAGATTGTCCAAAATTTCTGTGTTCATTTAATATTCTTCCATAATAAAGGCTAACGTCGCTAATCAGCCGCGAGGCTTTATGAGTCGGCTGTATTAGCCTTGTTCGGCAATTTTGATTTATTTTGATAATTATCCATTGATAGTTTAAGCACTTTTTCTGATTAGCCTTGTTTGCAAATACAAAAAGTTCAGTCAATCCATGTGACCTTTGTTTCCCTTGGGGGAATACTATGCAATTTAATTTCAGGATAACCGATAATCATCGCACTATAAACAAGATGGTCTTTTGGTATTTTAAGTAATTCCTTTAAACCTTTAAAAGTTTTTACCTGAAATCCGGCAGCAGCTAATTGCAGCCATCCCATCCAGCAGGTTCCCAATCCCTTTGTTTGCGCCAGAAGCATCATAGAATAAAGTGCGGTGTCACAGTCAGCCTGAGGGGTTGATGTGTTCCTTGGGGCATGAAGAAAAACAGCCGTCGGCGCGTTGTATAGTATTATATCTCGACCCTTATCATATTCATGTAATCTAAGGTTAATATCCGGTAAAGTGTCGATACCAGCCTGTGCTTCAGGTATCCAGTGAGCAACCATATTTATCATAAATCCTTCTAATTTCTTTTTTAACAGTCGCATGTATTCTACAGTCAAATCAGTGATACGTTTCATTTTTTCTTTATCAGTTACAACCGTAACATTACGAGTCCAACCTTCATGTCCATGCGCACCGGTGGGACAATACCCGCTAATATTTACAATTTCAGATAATATATCTTTTGGAACCTGTTTGTCCTTAAACACCCGGACAGACCGCCGTTGACGTAAAAGTGCAACCATTGCTTCATCACTGACCGGATGCGGTTGTTCAATTTTTATAAGATTTTTTTTAGATAACCTGCTATGATTAATTGCATTACTCGGACATATTGAAAGACATTGGCCACACAGAACACATATGTTTGCGTTTTCAACCCGGGGTGTTTCCCCCTCTTCACACTGAAAGATTCGCATTGGACATATCTTTGAGCATAAACCGTCCTGCTTACACTTTTCTTTGTCAATAGTGATCTTCTTCTCTATCATCTGGTATCCTGTTTCTGCACTTTTTTGTTTCAATATTTCAATTGGAATACTCTTGTTTTTTATGCCGAATGCGGTGCTGACTTAGTCAGCACCGCATTCTCGGCGGCGCAGCCGCCGAGAACATCAAAATAACGGGTCACACCTGGTTCATTTTTTTGTTGAATTGAATTGTTTAAGCGTGCTAGTCGATCTTTTCTTTATCGCAGCTATGATATCCTCTAACAGGCTGTTTTGTTGATATCTGTTTATAAAGTCCGCATATGTAATGTCAATTTTACTGGCCACTTTAAGGCAAAAGTCCAATAATCTTTTCTTGAGAATCGGATGACTTACTTTTATCTCCTCTGCAAATCCTTTCCAGTGTCTTTCCATTATCCATTCGGATCTGTTCTCCCCACCTATTTTCATAGCAAGTTTTTGTGACAGGCCATCATATATGTCCGTACACAACATGTCATAAAAAGGTGCCAATCGAATCTGTTTAGCCTGATATAAAAGAGACAAGTTTTTTGCATGCCCATCCATATTCCCGATCAGATAATTAAAAAACACCCATTGCATAAGCTGTTGAAAATCTTTAATCGGGTTTGCAGAGTATGATCGAACCAGATCAAAGCATGCTTTCAGACCAGGGCCACCATCAGCCTGATATTTCAGTTCATGTGAAAGCCCCATGGCCTGACAAAAATCTTCCTGATGAAGACGCTTGAGAATATCATTATCCAATATTCTATCATACCTTTTAATTAACAGAACCTTTTGATCTTCTTTTCGAGCAATCATAACAGGCGGGACATCCAAACCAACGGCATTAGCAAGCATCATACAAAAGCATTCATTTTCAATGGAAAACTGAAAATGCGCCATATTCGGTTTTAAAATAAAGTTACTTGGTGCACCATTTTTTGGGATATAAAATGAAGGATCTTTGTAGAAAAGTGCCAGCTTTTCCTGTGCCCCTGCAAGTGATATTCGGATACCTTCCTGACCTGCAAGCAAAGGTTTTATGGGGATATTCTTTATCAAATCTGCCAATTGCTCGTCTGATAGAAAATGATATTTGTATTGATCCGGTGATTCAGGTATTTCTGTCTCAGGTAGAATTGTTACTGCCCCGGCACACTCTCCCCCAATACGTTTGAGAAGCATAAAATCATTTTTATCTGAAATCCCAAGTTGTTTCGCTATTAATATTCTAACGGCAGATTCAGGTAACAGATTGGAAAAAAATGATTTTACTTTGTCATTTGAGATAACATCTGCCTGCATCGGCAAAGAAATAGATATTTGAAAAGCATCAGATGATGTCAACCATTTCTTAGAATATTGAAATGAAAAAAGCCTCCTGTCATTAATACTTAAGGAACCGACTCTGGTTTGTTCAAAAAAAATATTCAAGGTTCCCAAGATCAGCTACCTCCACGTTTAATGATATGGAGTTCAAGACCAAGGCTGTTCAACAATTCAAATACTTTCCCAAGCTGAGCCGTTACTTTACCTTTTTCAATCTCTATAATAAATTTTCTGCCGACATCACTAAACTCAGAAATCTCTTTTTGAGTCAGTTGGAGACGTTTACGCTCTTCAAGGAGGTGCTGCCCTAATTCCTTAGGATTATTGATTTTTTTTGAAGGTTTCAATTTGCCTCTCATGTAAAAGTTTCTGATCGGATACTTTTAACAGCTTTGAAAGCAAAATGCAATTAAAAGTTCTCGATCAGGGACTTTTTGTGTTTTTGGATAAAATTACCTCGAAAAGTGACCGATCGGAAACTTTAGGGGACAATACAGCACGATGATTATCACCGAGTGCCTTTCTGACTTATAACCACAAAAATCTGCGGCCCGTCCGACAGTATTTTTTTGTTGGGATTTTACTGTCCCCGATGAGTCGAAATTGATTTGCGGTCAATATGTCCGAATCCATGGACCACAAGTTTCTATAGGGATGTCATAAGTTGTGTCGTGAGTTTGTCACAAGTTGGTGGATTGCGATACTATGCAGGAGAAAAATTTTGACCGTGTGTATTTGAAAAATGGACTTTTACCTCCTTTTCAATTTTTTCACCCACCTTACTTATAGTTATTTTCATGTTATACCGGAGCTGTAAGTTTAGCCAAAATTCTGGTTCAATTCCAAAATATTTGCCTAACCTTAGTGCTGTATCCGCAGAAATTTCCCTTTTGCCATGAATGATTTGACTTATTCTGTTTGCCGGTACATTGATATCTTTTGCCAATTGGTTCTGACTAATGCCCATTGGCCTTAGAAACTCTTCGATAAGTACATCGCCTGGTGTTATTGGAGATAATTTTTTTTCCATAGTTTTACCCCTTATGATAATCAACAATCTCTACATCATGGGCATTCTCTTCCTTCCATATGAAACAAATGCGCCACTGATCGTTGATTCTGATGCTGTGTTGATTTTTTCTGTTGCCTTTTAATTGTTCAAGTCTATTCCCTGGTGGTACCCTCAAACTGTTTAAAGACACGGCTGCATTCAACACTTCAAGTTTTATTCTGGCGGCTCTGGATATACTCCGGAATTTTCTTACATCAAAGTCATTAAAAAGTTTTTCCGTATCTTTATTTTTAAAAGATTTAATCATGCCAATAATATATGACGTGTTACGTCAAACGTCAATGATGTTTTTTATGGGTGGTTAAGGTGTCTTGCAAATTTACGTCTGAGTTCTGTCATTTTTTGCCTGTGGTTTGCCAAAATAGGATCATGCTACAACATCTGCACATTGCAGGTTTTTCAAAATTTATTGTCAATACCAAATGAACCTGATATTCAGTTGTGCTTCTTGCTGAAAATTAAATAAGGAGCATAAAGATAATGTATCGAGCATTAATCCGGCTGTTGACTTTTCAGTTCACAATAATTCAGATCCTGTTCAAATCAAAGAATAGCCTTGTTTTGGAAACGATAGAACTGCGGCAGCAAGTAATGATTTACCACACAAAAAATGAAAACTCTAAAAACATCACCGATCTAACCCGTTCGGTGTTAGTCGCCTTAAAAAGGTCCTGGCCGAAATGGATGGATGCTCTGATAATCGTTAAACCCGAAACTGTTATTGACTGGCAAAGGAGGCGCTTCAAAAAATATTGGACTAAAAAATCAGCTAAACATAAAAAACTTGGCAGACCATCAATAAAACTGGAAATCCGCCAGCTTTTAAAAAAAATGGCAACTGAAAACTTTATCTGGGGTGCTCCCAGAATATATTCTGAGCTTTTGAAACTTGGCTATACTAAAAATAAGATTTCTCAAAGAACCATCTCTCGATATCTTAAAAAGATTAGACCCGATGATCCGGATAAAACCAAGGGAAAAAGACAACAATGGAAAATATTTTTAAAAAATCATCGCGAACACATAATGGGTATGGATTTTTTTACCGTCCCAACCATTAGCTTCAAGACTCTTTATGTATTTTTCATTATTGATCATGCCAGAAGAAAAATCGTTCATTTCAATGTTACTGAGCATCCTACAGCAGAGTGGGTGGTTCAGCAGTTGAAAAATGCATTTCCTTTTGACAGCGCTCCAAAGTATTTGATCTTTGACCGGGATTCAATCTTTTCTGCCCGGATAAAGCAGTTCATAAAGGATATGGGTATAAAGCCAAAAGTGATAAGCTACAAATGTCCCTGGCAAAATGGTGTGGCCGAACGTTATGTCCTTTCAGTTCGAAATGATATGTTAAATCAAATCATTATCTTTAATGAAGATCAATTGAGGGACTTTATGAACCAATATTTTAAATATTACAACAATGAAAGATGCCATTTGGCAGTAGGTCGAGATTCTCCAACTGGACGAGAAATCCAAAACAAACCATTGAATTCTGCAAAAATTATTTCCTATCCCAGAATCGGTGGATTACACCATGTATATAAGTGGGAGAAAGCTGCTTAACTGATTTTTAAAGAACAAAAATTTGAAAATCAAAGTTTCTGTATATCTGCGCCCTGAATTTGAAACTATGTCATATCTTCAATGCGTAATTAAATCCTGTTATTAAAATTTGACCAGTTTCAAAAAATTAGAACTGATATTCACAGTAGTTCAAAGTCAAATTTTCATACATTTTTCCCCTGATTCTTTTTTGGCAAACCACAGGCGAACACTCCATTGCTGCTGGGCAGCTTCGGTGAGATAGTAATTTCTTGTTTTTAAATTGTCTATCCGCATTATCAGCCGGTTATGGCTCCAGCTCAATTTGCTACACACTGTGTCGCAAATCTTTTTATCCGGGTAGGTCAGGTAGAACTGTCGGAAATTGCGCAGATTGGCATAGGAAAATCCTTTACCGAATTCATGGGTCAAGTTTTTTGACAGGGATTCAAGTATCTTTTTACCATACTTTGCCCTTGTTTCACCGTCTTGTTCCTCTTCTACAATACGTTTGCCAATCAGCCAGTACGCTTCAACCATTGCCCTGTTAACTGTTGCGTATGCACGCTTTCGGGCTGTTTGAAGAATCTGTTTTATATCTGAATAAAATATTGATTGAATATCCTTTGGCATCAGCGTAACTCCTTTTTCAACTGTGCCAGTAAATCATCCCCTTTTGCGGCTTCGATTATGGCAATTGGAATGTTAGGTTTGAAGTAAAGTATATAATCAGCTCTTTTCCTTTTTCCCCGGCTTGAAAGGTTGCCTTTGACATAAATCCGCCCATCGGTAAAGGACACTTCTTCTCTGATTTGGGT
>CAYWNB010000182.1:0-6067 GCA_964459195.1 uncultured Desulfobacula sp. | reverse complement strand
ATGGCAATTCAATTCGACCAATTTACATATTCAATATATTGGGGCTCATTGGAAGAGTTGAATGGTAAAAGAGCAATACCACTACGCCAATGTGCAGAAGGGAATATCGGTATATGCCTAGCAAAAGACAAAAGACATTATTTCGATTTTGGTTTTTTCGGTAATGAAAAAGATGAAAAAATCACATAACTTTTTAAAGAAGGAAACCAATGCCAACAGCAACATTAAAAATATTTTTAGTATTTGGTGATCCCAAAAGACTGAGAACTGCTGAGCTTTCCAATTGGACAGGTAAGGCTGTCGCTGGGCCACGAAGTGAGTTCGATAAATTATTGGCACGGGAAGAATCTTTGAATCCTGGCGTTTATTTCCTCACAGGCATTGATCCTGAGAGCAATAAACACGCAATATACGTTGGCGAAGCTGAATGTATTAAAGACAGAATTAAAAACCACCTTGGAAAAGATTTCTGGAACCACATTACATACTTCATTACCAAAGATGAAAACCTTACAAAAGCACACATTAGATATATTGAAGGCCGCTTAATAGAAATTGCAAAATCAGCAGATCGCTTTGTGGTTATGAATAATCAAGGTAGTGGTGCGAAACTTCCAGAATCAGACAGAGAAGATATGGAAGTATTTTTAGAAAAAATGCAACAAGTTCTGCCAGTACTTGGCATAGAAGCATTTGTTTCAGCAGTATCTAAAGAACAGCGTGACACTCAACGAGAACTTTTAACTTGCAGTATCAAGGATATTTCCGCAACTGGGTATCTTACGCCAAATGGTATCGTTGTTCTTTCTGGGTCACAGGCTGTTATGCAAGAAAGAGGCTCTGCAAAAAACTACCCTGGCGTTCTGTCACAACGAAATAAGCTAATAGAAGATAAAGATTTAATCGAACAAGATAAAAAGCTCGTTTTCATAAAAGACATTGAGTTTTCCAGCCCCAGTGCAGCAGCGGCTGTGATACATGGCGGTAGCGCGAATGGTCTAATTGCATGGAAAAATAAGCAGGGTAAAACTCTGAAGGCCCTCGAAAACGCAACAGAATGAAACAGATATACATGATCACATACCCAACAGGAAAGATTTATATTGGAAAAGATAGCGTTGGTAGCCATAGATACTTTGGTAGTCCAGATATGGATATAATCAATAATGATTTCTTGAATTTGTCAGAAGAAGTAAGGAAAGATTACACAATTAGAAAGCAGATACTTTGGGAATCAGATGATTGTTCAGACGCGGAACTGTCCAAAAAAGAAGTAGCTTTTATTCGTGAATACCAATCAAACAACCCGCAAATTGGTTATAACCGGTGGCCGAAATTTAATGAGGACACATAACAAAAGCATGCACCAGCTGGCGAAAACGTTGGCGGCGCTGACGCGGCAAGCTTTTGGGCGCCACTGGTGATGCAGGTCGTTATAGATCTTTTTCGCCATATAAATAGCCATATAAAAATATTGACTTTTAACAAATAAACTCTTATAGTTTTGTCATGACTAATGATTCTGATTTTAAATGGGATGATAAAAAGGATAAAACCAACCAAAAGAAACATGGCGTATCGTTTGCCCTTGCACAGTTAGCTTTTTTGGATCACCATCGTATTATTTTGAAAGATTTGGAACATAGCGCAGAAGAAGAACGATATTATTGTTTGGGAAATGTTTCTGATGGTATCCTTACTGTAAGGTTTACATATCGCTCCAATAAAATCAGAATATTCGGCGCCGGTTACTGGCGGAAGGGTAAAAAAATCTATGAAAAAGAAAATAAAATACACTGACGAGCATATGGGAAAAGTAGAAGTCGTTTCAGACTTTTTGCCTTCCCCCGAACAATTAGCTTTAAAAGACGAAACTGTTAAAGTGACTATTGCGCTCAGTAAGGCAAGTGTGGATTTTTTTAAAAATGAAGCAAAAAAATACAACACTCAATATCAGAAGATGATACGCCGTCTTTTGGATGAATACGCAACTCATCAAGCATAATTCAAAATTGATCTATAACCCTAAAGGATTGACACGACCTGATAAGGTCGTTTTCAATCCATTGTTCAAGAAGCCCGGATTAAATTTTATGTATAGGGTAATGCTAAGACAGGCGATTGAGTTGGTGTTCTTTTTCAGAAGAGATTTTCAGAGCGCTTAGGGTAAATTTTGTTTCAGCCAGTTCAAAATTGATTCTGGTTCCATTATTTGAACCGGGGAATGTATTGTTTTTCAAAGCCAGGACGCAGAACACCGGCCCAATTTCAAAAAAGAAACGGTACATCCAAAGCGTCAATCATGCCAGAAACTATCCCGATTCCCTTGGCGGGATCATATAAGGCAGAACTGAATATAGATATTCCAGTTGCCCTCCGCAGTCAGGACAACTTGGGATATATTTGGAGATTGTGACCTGGATTGCCACAGCGTTCGCTCCAGTTGAGGCTTCAATTGAAATTTTTATTGTTTCAAGATTTCCCGATGACGAGGGATGCAAAAATCCATAATACCGGACCTTCATGAAGCCGGTGGGCAAGACATGCTGCAAAAAACGCCGGATAAACTCCATTGCAGAAAGTTGGCAGGTACACCAGCGGTTGCTTTTAACCTTTTTATACCGGAAAGAAACAATTCGATCTTCAACCTTAACAATTCTGGCATTTGATATGGCCACTTTAAACACATAGGGCGCAAGGTACTTAACACTTTCAAACCCTGTGCCGATGGGCTGGCAGTTCACTTTCCAATCTATCTTTCTGGCTTCATAAGGGATTCTTTTGAGCAGACCAGCCTTTTTCATCTGGTGCAAAAATTTGGCTTTATATATTTTTGCCAATGCCTTTTCAGGAAGAAAGTAGTCTTGTCTGGAACTGTGCCATAGACCCTCTTTTTTGGAGAACGCGCCGCCGGGAACTATGTAGTGGATACCCCGATGGACATCGATACTCATACGGGCCGCATCAATATCCTTCACTTGAAGATGCAGAGCCTCATTTAACCTGAGGCCACAGGAATAAACCGTTGTCAAATAGGCTTTGTTCTGTGGCGTGGTCACACTATCAAGAAGAAGGCGGATTTCATCAACACTCAGGACTGACGGCAGCCTTTTTTCCCTTTTGGCATGGACCATCGAAAGCGTATGCCAGTCCCGTTTAAGAACATTGACAAAAAAGAACTTGATACCGCTGTAGCAGATGCGTAAAGTAGCGGCAGACCAGTTGTTTTTGTTTTTTCGATGTAAAAAATAATCCTGCAACTGGATCTCTGATATTTTATCAGGGGTTTGATCATAGAACTCAACGAGTTGACGGACGGATCTTGTGTAGCATTCACAGGTTCTTTCACTCATACCTGCAGGACTGATTGAAATAATCTTTCATCATAATCTCCTTTAAATGGTTTTAGGGCTAAAACCTGGAAATTATGACTTAAACATGTATACTTTTGCAACTTGCAGGATTTTAAAAGGGACGAGGGAATCTGCCGCGAAGCGGCTTTCTTGAACCCATCGCTGAAGACGGACCGGGCGAGCAGCGTCGCTTTTTAAAAAGGCTATCTAAACTAAAAACATATAGCTTTGAGGCAGGAATTGCTTAACAGCCCGGCCCCTTAGCTCAACCGTTATCTTTTACGTTCGAGGAGTCATAGGACTTCCCTGAGGAACGCCCTCCTCGCTGACAGTCAGTTCGCCTTCCGCCAGTACCCAGGCTTTGAACATCCTGATGAGATATCAAAATTAAACACTGCACTTTTATAAACACTTCTTTTTTATAAATCGGAAAAATTTAAAGGACCTTTTTCAACTCCCATGAGGGGCAGTATCTTTATTTCCTTGATAAATTTTTGGCATAGATCGGCATCTGTTTTATGGGCATAAAGATTGCCCTTCTTGTCCACCCCCCGGATAATACCATCCTGTAAAAAATATTGGACCAGTTTGTGGCTGATAGCATCCCGGTTGCCGTCCATGACTTCACTACAACAGGCTTGCCCAAGGGGGAGGCACCCATGGAGATCAATCCGGGTTTTAATGAAATTGAGGATTCGGGCCAGCCGTAAAAGGGTAATAGCCTCAAGTCTTGTGGTGGTGTCATCCAGGGGCAGGGCGGTTGAGCGCATCAAAGAAAAACGTTTAGGGAGCAGACCTTTTTCCCGGCAAATTCCGTAATCTATACTTCCCGGTGCCGGATAAAAAATAGAAAGTCCCACCAGGGTTCTTCTTTGTGCCAGGCAAACCAGGTCATTTAGGGAGGAGGTGGCGGATTGGCCCGGGGCCGCCGCTATAACATAGGAAACACAGGTCAACCCCAGATCCTGGGCAAGGGCAAGCGCCCGGTCATGGGCTTTTCTGACATCGGGTCGTTTAAAGCGCATAAGCTGGTCCCGGGAAAAAGAGCCTATAGAAAGGTTAATGGTTTTGAATCCAGCACCTTTCATTGCCGTCATGATTTTCCTGTCAAGGGAGGGGGGATAAAGCCCGTTCATGGCACGCAGTTCCGGGGGGGTCCCTTTAAAAATTTTGTTAATCCCGGATAAAAGCGCCAGTATCCATTTTTTTTCCAGAGCCAGGTTTTCATCTTCAAAATCAATAAACCCAATATCCAATCGGCTGGCTTGTTCTTCTATCTCCTTGAGTACCTCCGTCACATCCCGCTGACGAAATTTAGCATGGGAGGCTGAGGCAGATACAGAACAATAGGTGCAATGCATAGGACAGCCCCGGCTGGACACCATGGTGATGGCGGCCTTTTTATTGCGCTGGTAATAGGACTGGTTTATCCGGTCAAGGGCTGGCAGGGGGAGTTGGTTTAAATCTTTTATCCACACCGGAGGATGGATAATCATTTTTTCCTTGTCCCTAAACCCAATGCCGGGAACCTTGTCAAGGGCTGTTTTATCTTTCAGTGCATCACAAAGAAGCCCAAGGGAATCTTCCCCTTCACCCCTCAAGACAAAATCTACCGCCCGGCACTCTAAAACCGCTTCGGGAAAATGGGTGGGATGGTGTCCCCCCATTACAATATAAGCCTGGGGATAAAATTTTTTAATGACCCTTGCTGTTTCCAGGGCTTGGTCACAATAGGCCGTAAACAAGGATGAAATACCCACCAGAAACGGCTTTAAATCCCGGACCCGAGTGCCGATGTGTTCATAGCTGTATCCAAAATGCTTGAATTGGTGAAACAGGGAAAAAAAACTTATATCCTCCCTTTCATAGTAGGGGGATAAATAGGAAAACCAGGGGGGATAGGCAATCGATTTTGATTTGTCCGTGGCAAGCCCATCCAGGATTTGACTTGGATACCCCTTGGCTTCAAGGCTTGCACAGATAGAGGCAAGCCCGTAGGGAATGGTTCTTTTCCGGGTGATATAAAATTCTTCAATGGGGGGCTGCACCAAAAGGATATTCAAGGGTTTGTCGGAGGCTTTATATTTTTTTCCCGGGAAATTCATCTTTTATAATTTGGGTTTAGGTCTGGTCAATATTAGGAAACTTGACGATAAGGACAAGGCACAAAAGGGGGATAAATGCGCAATAAAAAAGAATCGTCTCAAGGCCATAGATGTCTGCCAATTTTCCCACAATGGGGGTAAAGATCCCCCCCAGTCCATAGGCAAACCCCATCATCAGGCTTGAGACCATGGCCCGGGATTTGGGGGCCAGCTTCTGGGCCATGACAACCCCCAGGGGCAGGGACGCCAACACGGTAAAACCTGCCAGAAAGGAGGTCAAATAAATCCAGGGTCCGGGCAGGAGCAAATATAATAACAAAGTAGGGGGCATCAATATAAACGAGAGAAAAAAGATCTTTTTAAAGCCGATCCGGTCTGCCATATAACCGGCCAAAAGGCCGCTCAGGGTTCCTCCCATGATAAAAAGGGAAAAAAACAGCCCCACCGAAGTCAGGTCATGGCCTTTATTGGCCAGAAAAATGGGCATAAAGGTCATAAAGGTTTGGCCGGTGATAGCCCGCAACACCATGACTCCCCAGATCAGGAGAATGGGTTTGTAAACTTTGCCAAGGCTTTCTTTCATGGAACCCATAAACCCTAAATGGGACA
>CAYWNB010000181.1:0-6117 GCA_964459195.1 uncultured Desulfobacula sp. | reverse complement strand
TTTCTATGTGAATAAAGGGACTACGTTGAAACCTGATGCTTAAGGATTCAATAAAAAGGAAGGAGTCATTATGACCACGGAGAAAAAAGCTGTCTGGGTGGTTTTCAGACCCACCGAGTCCGTGAATTTGAAAAAAATAATGGTCACTCAGGGAGAAAATTCCTGGCTTGCCAAGGATTGATAAAGTTGCCTGTTTTAGAAGTGTCAAATAACACCATGACATTGCGATCCCAGCTACGCCCTCTGTTATTTTTGACATCCATCTTTCTTTTAAACTTCACCATCCGTATAATTCTATCCCCCCTTTTACCCACCATATCGCATGACATGCACCTGACAGGTGACCAGGCCGGTTCCCTGTTTCTGGTGTCTGCCTTGGGATACTTCATCTCCCTGGTATGCTCGGGATTTATCTCAGAAAAGCTGTGGCATAAAAAAACCATTGGCCTATCTGCAATCGTGACGGGTCTTTCCTTTGTTATCACCGGTTTTTGCAACAGCTTTGCCATAATGCAAACTGGCATATTTGTCACCGGCATGGCCGCAGGCCTTTATCTACCCAGCGGTATCGCCATGCTCACGACTTCAATAAGCAAGCAGAACTGGGGCAAGGCCATTGGAGTTCATGAGTTGGCGCCGAATTTAAGTTTCCTGTTCGCCCCCATTGTCTGTGAAGTCCTGCTGTTGTGGATATCCTGGCGCAGTGTTCTGCTTGTGACCGGCACGGTGTCCATAGTGCTTGGTATTATTTTTTTAAAATTCAGCCAAGTAATGGATTTCTCGGGGCAGGCCCCAAAGCTCAACTCCCTTGTTCCACTGCTGTCTTCCCGGTCTTTCTGGATCATGATAGTGTTGTTCACAGCAGGAGTCACCGGCGCAATGGGGATCTACGCCATGCTCCCCCTATACCTTGTAAACGAGCATGGCATGTTGCAGTCCCAAGCCAATACACTGATTACCTTATCAAGAATTCTAACTTTGCCCATGTCCTTTGCCATTGGATGGGTGTCTGACCGATATGGCATGAAAAAGACCCTGACCACCGTTCTAATCCTAACCGGGGTTTCCACCCTAAGTATCGGATTGTTTTCCGGCACCGGGCTTCAGATTGCTGTCTTTTTGCAGTCATTTTTGGCAGTATGTTTTTTCCCCCCGGCATTTTCAGCTTTGTCTAATATTGGGGCCAAAGAAAATCGGAATATCATGGTCTCGTTCACCATCCCGGCAGCATTTCTTATGGGCGGTGGAGGTGCTCCCCTTCTGATCGGGATATTAGCGGATAACGGATTCTTTGCCACAGGCTTTATCGGCGCCGGCATCGCCATTTCGGCAGGAGCCCTGCTGCCAATTTTTTTAAACTTTAAGGACTGAAAAAGTTGCAAAACCACGCGCCGAACCAAATTAAAGACTCAGTCCAGGCAAAATTTTGTTAAATGATGGTATCTGATTCCGGTTCCCCCAGGAAAAAGGTTCTGGTTCTAACATACCCTGTGGTGAAGTTCTTTTTTGCCTCCTCGATCAGGGCATAGAGGGTGGGCACCACCAAAAGTGTCAGGACCGTTGCAATCATGAGGCCGAATATGACCACAATGGCCATGGATTGCCAATACTGGCTGGATTCAGAGGCCAGGGATAACGCCATGACATGGAAGTCATAGGAGATGCCCGTGACCATGGGCAGCAGTCCCAATATGGTGGTAATGGCCGTGAGCATGACTGGACGAAGTCGGGTCGCACCGGCGGCGATGATCGCTTCTTTTACCTCTAGACCCGCATCCCGTAACTTGTTGGTATAGTCGATGAGCACGATGGCATTGTTTACCACCACCCCGGCAAGGGAGATAATGCCCACCCCGGTCATGATGACTCCGAAGGGGGAGTTGATAACGGCCAGTCCCCAGAAGGCTCCTCCCAGGGAAAGGATCACCGAGGTCAGAATGATGGCCGGTTGGACCACCGAGTTGAACAGAGTGACCAGGATCAGGAAAATGAGAAACAGGGCGATGATAAAGGCCTTTGACAAAAATTCCTGGGCCTGCTGCTGTTCTTCATCCTCACCCGTGAATTTGTAGGTATAGCCAGCCGGCAGGTTCAATTCCTTAAACAGCTCCTGGACTTGCATTCTTGCAACCGTTCCCGTGATTTTTGTTTCATCCACATTGGCCTGCAAGGTGACCACCCTTTCATGATTTTTTCGAACAATATCGCCGATGGTCCCCTTGTATTCGATGGAGGCCAAGGTGGTTAACGGCACAATTTCACCCGAGGCGGTGGGGATCATAAGCTTGTGCAGTACATCGGTCACATGGCGGTCTGATTCGGCCAGTTTCACCACAATGTCATAATCTTCATCCCCTTCATAATAGGTGGAAACATCCAGGCCGTTGTAAGCAATCTTCAAGGCAAAGCCAATGGCAGAGGTGGTCAGACCGAACAGGGCAGTTTTCTGGCGGTCAATTTTTATCTGGACGGAAGGAAGGCCTCCCTGGTAATCGTCCCGAATATCCTTGATGTTGGGGACACTTTCCAGCACCTTTTGCATCTGCTGAGAAATTTGGTTCAAGATATTAAAATTATTCCCTGAAATTTCAATGTTGATGGGAGGACCAGTGGGCGGGCCTTCCTTTAGTTCATCCACCGTGATTTTGACCCCGGCAATGTGGGCGACTCTTTTGCGGATTTCTTCTAAATCTTGTTTGGTGGGGGAGGTCCGATTCTCAAAGTCAATGAATTGAATCCCGATATGGTTGGGCAGGTTGGAATCAAAGACAGAGCTGCCCGCATTTTGTACCACCCGGGTAAAAATATGTTCGACATTGTTGATATCGGACGGCGCCATAAAAGAACTGCCGTCTGAATTCTGGTGGGTCTGGAGGGAAATGGCTTCCTGGTAGGTTTGGCTGTCACTTCCGGAAATGGCCATCTCCACCTCTTTTACCGTGCGGTCGATAAACTTTAAGTCTGCTCCTTCTGGAACGGCAATATTGACGTAGACAGATCCCGGATCAATGGAAGGGAAAAATTCCACGGGTTTTTCAATACCGATCTTGAGCATCCAAACCTGGAATAAAAAAATCAGGATGACAAAGGAAGCCAGGAGCACGGAAATTTTATGATTCAGGGCATGGACAAGGACCCGCTCATAGAGGTTTAAAACCATTCCCTTTATTTCAATAGGCTTTTCTCCCTGGGATTCCATCTCTTGGGCTGAAATTTCTTTGTTTCCTTTTTTCCCAGGCGCTGTTTTCATGAAAAATGCGCAGAGAGCTGGATTGATGACCAGGGCGACAAACAGGGAAGATGCCAGGGTCACAATCAAGGTGATGGGCAGGTATTTCATGAATTCCCCCATGATGCCGGGCCAGAAGATCATGGGGAAAAAAGCGGCCACAGTGGTCAGGGTGGAGCCGATAACCGGCCAGGCCACCTCTCCTGTGGCGCGCATGGCGGCCTCCACCCGGGGGACTCCCTGCTGCATGTATCGGTAGATATTTTCGATGATGACGATGGCATTGTCCACCAGCATGCCCAGGGCCAGGGTCAGGGAAAAAAGAACCACCATGTTCAACGTGATACCCAGGGCATGGAGTACTGCAAAGGAGAGAAACATGGAAAAGGGGATGGCAAGTCCTACCAAGAGTGCATTCCTGATGCCCAGCGCTATGAACAGGACAATGACCACCAGGATGAGGCCGGAAATGATATTGTTTTCAAGATCCGCCACCATGGCCTTGATGTCCTTGGATTTGTTCATCAGTTTAGTGATGGTGGTGTTTTTAGGAAAGGTATGGCTTGCCCGCTCAACAATGGTGTCAATCTTTTCTGATATAAAGATGATGTTTTCACCCACCCGCTTTTTAACGGAAATATTGATTGAATCCACCCCGTTTAGCCGGGACCTTGAGGTCTCTTCCTTGATGCCGTCCACCACTGTTGCCACATTTTTTAAATAAATGGGTTTGCCGCCATGGGTGGCCACCACAAGGGAGAGAATCTCTTCCGGGGTTTCAAATTCCCCGGGTACCTTCACTTGAAATCGTCCATGTCCCAGGGTAATGGCCCCGCCGGAAGTGTTTTGGTTTTCACTGACCACGCTTTGCTGGAGAGCTGTGATGGGGATCTTGTAATAGGCCAGCTTGTCCGGATCTACTTCCACCCGGATTTCGCGCTCCTGGCCCCCGGTGATTTCCGCCTCAAGCACCCCGGGTACCGCTTCAATATCGTCTTTTAAATCGTCTGCAATTTTTTTAAGGGTTCTGGGGCCGCAGTCTCCTGCCAGGGAATAGACCACAATGGGCATCTCTGAAATATTGACCTCAAAAACCGAAGGGTCGCTTTCAAGGTCCGTGGGCAGATCGTTTTTGGCCTCGTCCACCTTGTCTTTAACCTTGGTCAGCACCTCATCAATATCCGTACCGGGTAAAAATTCAATGTTAATCTGGGACAACCCCTGGGAGCTGACCGAACTGACATTCTTGACCTTGTCCAGGCCCTTGAGTTTTTTTTCAATTTTTATGGTAATGGCCGTTTCGATATCTGAGGCCGACACCCCCCGGTATTCTGTCCGGACAAAGACATAGGGGATGGTGATATCCGGATCACTCTCCCGGGGCATCACACTATAGGCATAGAGCCCGATACCTATGATGATAAGGGCCAGGACCAGAACACTGATCCTGTTTTTAACGGCAGCATCCGAAACCATCATTGGGTCAGCTCCTCCATGTCCAGGATGGTTTTGGTGACATGGACGGTTTCACCATCCTCAATGATCTTGTGGCCCACCACCACCACTTTTTCCTTAGGGAACAACCCCGTTGGAACCTGGATTTTCCAACCGTCCAAAAATCCTGTGGTAACCGGCCTGAAGTGAACCAAGTTTTCTTTTTCCACAAAGACACCGGTTTTCTTATTGAGGGTCACAAGAGAATAGATGGGCACGGCAAGTCCCTGGGCGTCATGATTTTTAACAATGCTCACCCGGGCAAACATACCCGGAAGGATTTTATGGCCCGGGTTGTTCACTTCAATTTCAAGGTTATAGAGCCGGGCCATGGAGTCCGGGGTTTTAAAAAGGTAGTGGTATTTGCCCGTATAGGTTTGGCCCCCCAGGGCATCAATGGTCATCTCAAAGGTCGAAAGTTTGCGTACGGCTGCCACGTCGGATTCAGGGATGCCCACTTGGATTTTAAGCCGGTCGATCTGGAGAATGGTGGCCACCGGGTCTCCAACGCTTAAAAACTCACCGCTTTCAATATAGACCCGGTCCACGATTCCTTCCATGGGCGATCGGATGGTGCAGCGGCTCAGGTTTAGCTTTGCTGTGTCCATGGCCGCTTTGCTTGTTTTAACATTTGCGCTGGCATCATCTAACTGGGATTGGGTGATAAATTGTTTTTTTGACAGGGCAATGAACCGATTCTTTGTGGTCAAGGCGGTTTCATAGGAGGCCAGGGCAGCGTCGTAATTATTCTGATAATCGCGCTTATCAATTATAGCCAGGATATCACCCTTTTGTGCCCGGGTTCCTTCACCGATGTTTTTGGTGTCTATTTTTCCCTTGACCTCGGCGGCAACTTTCAAAGAGATCCAGGGGGTTGCCACCCCGGGCAGACTGATTTTTTCCATGACCATGCCGGGGATCATCTCCATGGTGATAACATTGGTCGGGGCTTTTGCCGTCTTCATCTGATGGGATTGCTTTTGGGCAAGATCTGCTTTTCGGGCGGATATTTTTTTGCTTAGGGGAAAAATCACCAGGGCAATCACCAAGGCTACCGTGATAATGGGGATGCTCTTCCAGACGAGGCGCAAAAATGTCTGGATAAACTTTTTTCTCTGAATTGGTTTAGGTTCCATTCAATTTGTCCTCTTTTGATAAACGCCAGGTTAATAACCGTATAACAATAGTGCCAATTGGTCTTATTTCAAGGGGTTGTTTCTGGTTGAGAGATCAAATCGCAAAAAAAACTCAATGTTCCCCAGGTGCCGACCAAGAAAAGGATTAAATAAATCCGAATGATCTGATATAAGGGATACAAAATTCAAAAAAGACTGCCAACCCATAAAAAGGGAGTACCATCGAATGAAAAAGATCAACCTTAAGTCCATTTTTGT
>CAYWNB010000180.1:2761-6178 GCA_964459195.1 uncultured Desulfobacula sp. | reverse complement strand
AAACACCTGTGTCGGAAAATCAACCCAGACAAATATTTGTCGAAGCCCGTGCGGGCGCTTCCGATCTGGTGGTGGGCCAGCATACCGTTTATACGATTAAACTTTATACCGCTCTCCGGTTTGCCAGGGCTTCCCTTAAAACACCTGACTTTGATTCCTTTGCGGCCCAGGAAATTGAACAGCGCAAAAATTATACCCAAACCGTCAATGGCATCCCCTATCAGGTAACCGAGATATTTTATATTCTACAGGCTCAAAAGCCGGGCCGTTTTGAGATTGATCCGGCAGTGATCATGGCAGATGTGATACAACGGTCCGGCAACGATCCTATGAATTCTTTTTTTAATAATTCTTTTTTTTCATCTGCCCGTACCCACTCGATCCAGGTTGCTTCCAATGGGGTTGCGCTTGAAGTGAGACCGCTTCCTGCCTACACAGGAAACCAACCCTTTTCAGGTCTTGTGGGGCAATTTACCATTGCGTCGGCCATTGATAAACCCATTCTTTTAGCTGGGGAATCTGCCACTTTGACCCTTACCATCCAGGGGGAGGGGAATATCATGGATGCCGGGCCTCCGCCGTTGAACCTGGATCCAGGGCGGGTCAAGGTGTATGAAGACACCCCCACAGAAGAGATGGCTGCCACAAAAAATGGATTTTCGGGTAAAAAAATATTCAAGCGTGCCCTGGTGCCTCTGCAGGCAGGGGCTTTGGTGATCCCTTCTTTTCCCCTGACCTATTTTGATGTGGCCGAGGGTGAATATAAGACGATTGGGACCCATGAAATTGTTCTGGATGTTATGGGGGCGGAATCCACAGCGGCAACGGATCCCAGACCAGGAAAAGCCCTGGGGGGGAGTGCCAGACCCGGGGGTGATAGCGCACCGGATTTCGCTGGACAAAAACAGGAAGTGGTGATGGTCAACAAGGATATACTGGATATCAAAGAGAGTATCTCCATCCTGTCCAGTACTTATCAGTTGTCATTTCCTTTCTTCCTCCTGCTGGTGTTTGTGCCGGGATTTATCTATGGATGCCTTTGCGTTGTGCTCGGGTTTAAAACCCGGGAAAAGTCCAATGAAACCCTGATGAGCCAAAGGGCCCGGCATGCCTTGAAAACAGCCCAAAAAATGGCGGCATCGGATAAATCTTTTTTAAACCATCTCCAGGCAGGACTTGTTGCTGCGGTACTGGCAAAGGGTAACAAACAAGGGGAAAGCCTGACCTGTGACGAGGCAAGACAAATCTTGACGCAAACAGGGACAAGGGCCGGGGTTATTGATGAGGTGGTGACCCTTCTTGAAAAACTGGATGCCACCCGATTTGGGGGAGGGACACAAGACAATTCAAAAGAGCCCCTTTCCCTGGGGCGGGTCAAACAGATTATCAAGCTGCTCAGTATCATCCTTTGTTGCCTGGGGTTTTTCTTTTACAATCCTCCCTCGGGTCATGCAAAGGAGGCGGCGGGAGCGATTGGTGCCCTGCATTCTGCCGGTCAGATGGACCCGGCGGATCTGCCTGCTCTGCCTGATCTTACTGGGCCTTTTATTAACGGGATAAAACAATACAAGGCCGGTGAATTTAAAGATGCGGCAACAAGTTTTGAAACCATTGCCGCATTCGGGGTGATAAATCCGGATCTGTTTTATAATATCGGGAATGCTTACTTGAAAGCCGATGATCTGGGAAATGCAATCCTATGGTATGAACGTGCAAAGCGTCTTGTCCCTGAGGACCCGGATTTGCTGTTTAACCTGGCCCATGCCAATACCCTTGTCAAAGATAAGATAGATTCCCCTGTTACCTTGACGGATATCTTTTTTTTCTGGCAGGGACTTGTGCCTTTAAAATGGCTCCAGACAGGTGCCATTGTTTCTTCCTGGCTTTTTTTTCTCTGGGCCGGGGTACAACGGTTCCGGCAAAAATCAATTTTCGCCGGAATGGGCTGGTGGCTCATCACGTTTCTTGTTGTGTTGTCCCTGGTGTCAGGGATGGAAGATTACAGGGGCCGGGCCAAAAATATGGCCGTGATTGTACAGAACACAGCCGCTGTGCGGTCAGGGATCATGGATACATCAACCAAGCTGTTTGAACTCCATGCCGGCACCCGGGTTCAGGTAAAGGCCCATAAAAACGGGTATTTAAAAATCAGACTGGCCAAGGGCCGTATCGGGTGGGTGAAACCCGGCGTTGCCAAAGTGATATAATTTTTTAAAGATATTAAGACCTTATCAGGTCAGGAAGGGTATAATGAATATAGATATTGCCAAAACACGGATTGGGGTTGTGGGAGCAGGCAGCTGGGGAACCGCCCTTGCAAAACTGCTGGCTGATAAAGGATTTTCCCTTGATCTCTGGGCGTTTGAGCCCGAGGTGAAAGAACAGATTGAACAAGAACGGGAAAATAAAATATTCCTTCCCGGGTTTGAACTGCCGAACAATCTTGTCCCTTCCAATGACCTTGAAACAGTTGTGAAAAACAAAGAATTGGTCCTGGTGGTGGTCCCCTCCCATTGCATGCGAAATGTCTCATTGGAAATGAAACCATTTATAAGCCCGGACACCATCGTTGTGACTGCCTCTAAAGGTATTGAAAATATAAGTCACCAGATCATGACAGATATTCTGTCCGAAAATATTGATTTTATCCCAAAGGAAAATTTTGCGGTTCTGTCCGGCCCCAGTTTTGCCAAGGAAGTGGCTGCAAAGGTTCCAACGGTTGTGGCGGCGGCTTCCAAAAGCCGCAGGGTGGCCGAATATGTCCAGGCAGTCTTTTCCTGCCCCACCTTTAGGGTTTATGTCAATGATGACCCCGTGGGAACCCAGATCGGGGGAGCCGTGAAAAATGTAGTGGCCATTGCTGCAGGTATTTGCGACGGCATGAAGATGGGGCTGAACCCCCGGGCAGCATTGATCACCCGTGGATTGACAGAGATGAATCGTTTGGGCAGTAAAATGGGGGCGGATCCTTTAACCTTGTCGGGTCTTGCCGGTGTGGGGGATCTTTTGCTGACCTGTACCGGTGATTTGAGCCGGAACTATACCGTTGGCAAGCAGATTGGACAAGGGAAAAAATTGGATGATATTATCTCTGAAATGAGAATGGTGGCAGAAGGGGTAAAAACAACCCGGTCCGTATACAATCTGTCTAAAAAACTGGGGGTGGACCTTCCCATCTGCAATGAGGTGTATGCGGTCCTGTTTGAAGGAAGAGCAGTGGATGAGACCGTGGCGCGGTTAATGAACCGGTCTTTGAAGCATGAACTGGACGGGGTTCTTTAACCTGCTATTTCTCTTTTATTAGCGGGTCTATTGTTTTAACGGGCCTTATGTTTTAACGAATTTTTGTTTTAACAGGCCCACGGATCTTAACCGTTTTTTGGCTTACCAGACTTCCGGATAGGCAACATCCACAAA
>CAYWNB010000180.1:0-2661 GCA_964459195.1 uncultured Desulfobacula sp. | reverse complement strand
ATTTTTTCATGTTTTGCTTCTTCTCGGGCAAATTTTTCAAACAATTCAGTGAGAAAGGTGTCCTTGATTCTTATGGATACCTTTTGATAAAATTCTTTTGCCTCAATCTCGCCTTTAATCGCATCTGAAATTATCTGTTTGTAGTGTTCCAAATCCATGATCAGCCTCCATATGTTTTTAAGCGGTGTCTAAAAATTATGTTCCATTTCCCTTGTTTTTGAAGAAATAGCCAAGGGGTGTTATGCTGGTTTATAATAGCTCATAAAAAAAATGACTGCAAGAAAAACCCTTGGGAAAATTATTGAGTCCGGTGTTTAATCTTTTGGGCTCAGAATTAGGGAAACCGCATGGAGGTGGCTACTCTTCTTCGAGAGACTCATTTTCTTCTTCCACCTCTGGATTCTTTTGCTTTTCTAATTTCCGCTGCCTTTTTTCTTCTTTTTTCTTCTTTTTTGCCAATTCTTTCTGTCGTTTTTCAAATGAATAGTTTGGTTTGAACAAGATGAATTCCCTTTGAGTGTTGTGGGGTTGCCGCAAAGTGTCTGCGATAAAAAAAAGACCCCGCTGCGTTGCGGGGTCTTTTCAATACTTAATACCAGTTTTTATAACTGTCTAACATTCTCAGCTGCCGGTCCCTTGGGACCGTCGACAACATCAAATGTTACCCGAGCACCTTCAGCCAGGGATTTGAATCCTTCTGCCTGAATTGCTGAATGATGAACAAATAAATCCTTGCCACCATCCTGCTCAATAAAACCAAAACCTTTTGAATCATTAAACCATTTTACTGTACCTTCAGCCATGTTGTAATACTCCTTTGCGATGGGTTCCTATCGGAACCGCTGTTTATATAGCCGAGGTATCATGTGATACGTCGACTGGACGTCTGGGTGTCCAGACAAAATCGGTTATTGTTGTGCGCTCTGGCTCCTGCTTCTGCTGTTTCTGCCGCTGGAAGCCAGGGAAAAAACACCGCTACCGCTGCTGTGCTGGCTTCTTCTTCGTCCGGTCACTGCGGGTTTCTTTCTTCTTGGCATCTGCCGCGGAGCGCGTTCTCTTTTCTCTTCAATCAGATCTTCTCTCGGATCATAGTCAAAACCAGGGGCTGTTTCCCTGCGCATCTTTTTACCCAGGGTGCGCTCAATGATGGAAATCATTTTGTCGTCTTCCCGGCCTGCAAAAATGAGTGCCTCACCGGTACACGCTGCCCGGCCCGTACGTCCGGTGCGGTGGGTATAGGCTTCAGCAGTATCTGGTACATCATAGTTGATCACATGTGAAATTCCCTGAACATCAATGCCCCGGGCAGCGATATCCGTCGCAACCAGGATTTTGAAGGTACCGTCTTTAAACCCGTTCAGCGCCTGCTGGCGTTTTTGTTGGGAAAGATTTCCTTGGATGGATGCCGCACTATAGCCTTCCTTTTGCAAATGCAGGGCCAGACTTTTCGCCTTGTGTTTGGTGCGGGTGAAAATCAGGGTGCTTGACATCTCTTTTTCCTGGATGATGCTCTTGAGTAAAGAGGTCTTCCGTGCTTTTGCCACCTGGAACAGGACATGGGAGATTGAAAGGACCGGCTGGGTGTGGTTGATTTGAACGGTTACCGGATTTGTCAATATGTTTTCCGCTAAATGGCGGATTTCCCTGGGCATGGTGGCGGAAAAAACCAGGGACTGGCGTTTTGTGGGCAGCTGCTTGATGATCCTGCGGATGTCGGGCAAAAATCCCTTGTCAAACATGTGGTCGGCCTCATCAAGAACCAGTGCTTCAACCGCGTTCAGGGAAAAGGCCCTGTCATTCAAGAGGTCAAGCAGGCGGCCGGGGCAGGCAACGATAATCTCCACCCCATTTCGAATTGCTTTGACCTGGGGATGCTTGCCCACGCCGCCATAAATGGAAATACTGCGCAAGCCGGTCTGTTTAGCCATTTTGCTGATGTCGTCATGGATCTGTTCGGCCAATTCCCTGGTGGGCGCTACAATTAAAGCCCTCACTCGTTTGCGGGGACCGTCCAGGAGCCGCTGGAGCAGGGGTAGAACAAAGGCTGCGGTCTTTCCTGTGCCGGTCTGGGCAAGGCCCAGAATATCCCGACCTTCAAGGATCGGGGGAATGGCTTCTTTCTGAATGGGGGTGGGGGTGGTAAACCCGCAGGCGTCAATGCCAGCGGTTATCTTGGGGTGAAACTTAAACTCTTTAAAACTCATTAATACTCCTGTGTATTACGTAATGACCGGCCAGAGCGTGTCCCTGGTTTCCGATCTGCGGCGTCATTAACATCCGCTGGTAATTTTTTATTTGTTTGATGAAATGGTTGAACAGGTTATGTTGAAGGCATCAGGGGCAATCGGCGGGTTATGGTCCGGGAAAATCTCTGTTGCAGTGCGGTAAATCTTTATGACATACAGTGTCATCTGGTTTCTCCTGTTTAATGAATCAGCAGAAACTTCGACCGCAACGAACGATGCTGTAAAAACAACGAGGTTAACGAGGACAACCTTGAAGGAAAATTTGATTCCACTTTTTTGTAAAGTTAGGCTATAGAATACACCATTGACCACAGATTGCAAGGAAAATAAATAATAGGGGAAAACATTGATCCGTTTTCGAGAGGCTCTAACCCCGGTTCCAATAAACGCAAGGTGGCATTATGAATTTTTTAGG
>CAYWNB010000179.1:0-6186 GCA_964459195.1 uncultured Desulfobacula sp. | reverse complement strand
CGGATGCCTATTTCGGACTACTGAAAAAGAAGTACAGACGTTCCAGGACCTATACCTACAGGCAACTCATTGACATCATAAACACCTCTACAATCAAAGAATGCAATATCTGCCATCCTTACAGAGACGATGATGGAAGTGCCAGCTTCAGATACGGTGCGTGGACCAAATGGCTGGCGAAGTACTTCCGGAAGCTGCCAGGGATAACCAACTACCACCATTTTTCTATGGATTCCAGTAATCCTGGAGTAGTCACCGCGAAACGCTACGTTGACTCTGAACAAGAGACCTTTGAACTGTTGAAGAAGACCGTCGATTACTCGGCTCTATTAGACAATTCTATCCTCCCTAAGGAAGTCACCCCAGCAGGACTATCTATAGAACGTCAGTGGTACCTGTATGACAAGATTCGGGAACACATACCCGATCCAGTGGACAAGGATGCGACAGCTCCTCTCCCAGCTATCGAACGTCCTAGCAAGAAGCAGAATAGCCCGTCACCAAACTAAAACAGCACTGTCAGCTGGGCTTGTTGTAGATGCTTGAGGAGAGCATATTTCCTATTCACCTTAAGGTAGGTTTTGTCAGCTCACTCCCCATATACGGATGAAGGTTTCTGGAACAAAATAACAAAAATGCCAGGGGATGCCGGATGTGCCGTTCTCAGGGCAGATTATACTTTATTTGTACTCTTGCGAGAATCATCTACACCGGTATGGGCAAAAGCATCTATCATGGGGGCTCTTGGGTATTTTATATTTCCCCTGGACGTAATTCCAGACATCCTTCCTTGCATTGGCTATGCTGATGATTTGGCCGTGATTGCCCTATTATTGGGGCAGTTGTATGCTTTCATCAACCAGGACATCAAGGATCAAGTGGAGTCTATGTTACCTGAAAAATGCCGTGGTGTTATTTCAATAGAACCTACTTACAAATCGTAAAAAAAAAAGAATCCTGCATATTTTGGCATCGGGATTCTTTTTTTGTCACGACTTTTCAGCAGTCTTGTCCTTAACCACTTTTCGCTTAAACTGTATCAAGCAATTGACTTATAAACAACGGGGTTTCTGAAACATTTTTTCAGAAACCCCGTTATTCTATCTCTTAACGAAAACATTATTATTCAGGAAAATCAATCTCACACTGGTCACTTAAATGAAGCCGGAAAATATAAATTGCCAGAGCTATGACAGGTACGGCCAGTATAAACCCGAAAACAGGAAGCAGGGTGATCCCTATAATAATTAGGCCTGAGGCTGCAGCCAGCAGCAATGAACCCAGCATAAATTTGGATATTTTCTGAGGGACACATTCTGTTGCTTTCATAACGGTCTCCTTTTTTTAACATTTATAAAAGGTGGCAGAGCCTCAAAGAGGCCCTGCTTTCCATTTTCATCTGAACTGTATGTTATCCAGCCACATCAATTCCAAGATCACATCCCAAGTGTGTGTCGGGATTCTCACATTCAAAGTTGCTTTTTCTGGTGTCCACATGGCCTTCATTTCTTTCTTTGTCACTTTCAACGTAACTTTCGGTTCTATTTTCAGTCATTTTGTCACCTCTATATTTTTACATCATTTTTTTTCTAAAACTCTTTCTCTCCAAGACTCTGCCTTTTAACTTAGAACTGGAACTCATCCTGCTACATCGATTCCGAGATCACATCCCAGACGTTCATCAGGATTCTCACATTCAAAATTTTCCTGCCGGGTGTCTACATGTCCCTGAGTTCTCTCTTTGTCACTTTCGATATAATTTTCAACTTTATTATTTGTCATTTTGTCACCTCTTCGTGTTTGTGTTTGAACTTGTCTGTCATTTGAATATAAGTTAGTCATGCCAAACAAAATGTCAATAGGGTGATAATAATTTTTTAATGGTAGGCAATAACTATCATTAAATTATACGAGAGAACCCAGATCAGCACAAAATGCCTGGACTCTCTGATAACGTTACCATATTGACCTGACTTATAAACCTGAACAAACCAAGAATCCCAACTTTTCAAGAGGGATATGATGAATAATGAGCCAGTTAAAAAGTATCGGTATTTTTTCAAAGACAGTATTCGGAAAAATCACTTTCAAATTTACGAAAGAAAACCAAGGCGCTTCAGTTCCTTCAATTGTCAAAATTTAAATTGCATATAGGCCATCGGCATTGTAAAAGAGGTAATCTTGAGCCAAATATTGAGAATCATTTTTTATGCAAAACTGCTCCGTAAATTCAACAGGAAAGGCAAAAGATAGAAAGCCAACGCCATGAAAAAAGAAGAAATAGAAAATAAGGATAAAGAACTGATAAAAAAGTTCAGAACAATTATCCACAATAAAAAAGAAATAGAGGAAAAACCGACTCCCAAGAGCTTTTCCTTCGGGTTGATTTTTTTGCTCACAATCTTGATCATATCCAGTTTATTGTTTCTCAAAGAACAGCCGCTATCACTTTTCTCAAAGGAGCCTAAGACATCATCCCGTGGGGAACTTGTTCAGGTTCCGGCGAAACAACCAGCTTCAAGTGCCCACACAAAGAAAATAAAGGCCTCATCCGATACGCAAAAAGTACCGCCCCCCAACCAGAAAGTAGTGGACAGAAAGACCATACCAAAATCATCTGATTCTGTTTTGAACAATCTGGTTCTTGAACAAAAATCTCCGGAAAAATTCTCCAATCAGAAAGTACAAGGTGATATGCCTTCGGGAATTCGAATTGAAGAAATCATATCCTGTAGCAGCGTGAACAATAAGCAGTACAGCAGACCTAAAATTGAATTTTCCCTTGCGCAGGATGCTAAACCAAAGATTTGGATGAAGGTTATTTCAGAAAATCCAACGTTTACCCTGATCCATGTGTATTATTGCAACGGGCAAAAATATTGTGAAGTCCCCCTTACCATACGATATCATCGGATGCGCACCTGGAGCACGGTCACCTTGAGATCTCCGAAACATATTGGCAAGTGGCGGGTTGAAGTGATTGATGATAATGGAACAAAACTTGATCAGATTGAGTTTACTGTTGTGAAATAATTCCCCTTATTTCCGAATGCCGGTACGAGAAAAAACAAGAAGAGTGTTTTTGTCATAAAATTGGGAATACAGGAAGCCCCATCACTTCCAAACCAGCTTTTCAGGAGGGATATGATGAATGATGAGCAACCCCTCCAATTGAAAAACCATATCCCGGTGGCACAATTTTAATTAATCTTCCAGGTCCTGATGAATGGAAGGATATTCCCCAAACAGATATCACACACGCCATAGGCAATAGAAAATACGCTTGGGTATAAAGCTGTAAAGGCTGGAGAATATTTGTTCTCTGGGAAACCGTTACAAATTTTGATTCTTATTTTAGCTTGACACTCTTTTTTATGGTTGATATAGACTCCCTGCTTTTGGGCGATTAACTATGCCCTGCTCCTCACTTAAAATCGTTATAAGTGACTTATAAAAATTCAAACAACAAACCATTTCTTAATAGCTTAGATCACTTTTTCAAATAATATACAGCAATCAAAAAATTATTGGATATGACAAGTGCATATAAATTCAAAATATCATAAATAGATTAAATGGTTTCTTCAATAGTACTAATAGCATTGAGAAGGGAATTTTCTGGATGAATTGATTGAGCTATTTGTTTGGCTTTTTGTTGAATATCTGGGTTTGAAAAACAAAAGGATAAGGCATCAACCATTCTTTTTAGTGTCAGCTTTGACCTCATTATTGGTGCTGCTCCAAATCCAGATTTAAAAACTTTATGGCCATGATAGTATTGATCAAGAATATGTGGGACAATCACTTGCGGCTTGCCAGATAGCGCCGCAGTAGCGGTTGTTCCCGCCCCACCATGGTGTATTATAGCAGCCATTTTTGGAAACAAATATTCATGGGGATAATTTTTGATGAAAAATATATCTTTTGAGGGCTCAATATCAATATTCCCTTTCCAGAATTTAGATATGATGATTCTTTTGTTCAATTGCCTGGCTGCATGAATCAATAATGGAATATGTTTTGCCTGGTCTTTCGGGGGCATGCTGCCAAATCCGGCATAAATCGGGGGAGAATCCTTTTCAAGAAAACTATCAAGCTCGGGATTTGATACATCTGGTATTTTTAGATGAAGATATCCTGTTTGTATGGCTGATTGAACAACATCTTTTGAGATACTGGCGATTTGTGGATCACTTGCCACGATTGTTTTTGTTCCTAAAATATGTTGCCAGGCATTTTTGATCGATGGCAATCCCATCTCCTTTCGATGTTGATTTACAATAAAGGTGTTATTAAATTTATCTCCAAATTTAGCTAATTCCCATGTCAGATAGTTACACCATTTGGGAAGGGTTTGAGCTTTTATTACAACAAATGGGTGATTGGAGGAAGGAAATAACTGGGGTGTAAAAGCCACATATCGATATTTTATTTTTAGTGATTCTGAAACAGAGGATAAGGCAAACATGAGAGACGAACCAATGACAAGGTTGGCATTTTCAATAAGTTGAGGAAGCTTTTCAAACTGTGTATGGATCTCATTTCTGACATAATTAACAAAAGCCAACCCGGTTGAAAGGCTGATGGGATTCTCGATTGGATCTAAAAAGGCTGTGACATCTTGACCAAGTCCTGTGTAGGGACACCCCAAACCTTCCGCCCATTGTTTTTTTTCTGGTGGACCAACAAGCCTCACATCATGACCGGCATTTATCAATCCCAGGGACAATGCAATCATGGGTTGAACATCTCCTCTGGATCCTGAAGTGGCAAGCACAATTCTCATGTGGTACTCCCGATCGGTTTAGTAGACTGATATTTTCATGTTTTATCTTCCTTAGTTTACATTATAGAAGCCTAAACGCAGGTGTGCAATCTCAGGGAAGGGTCATTGTAAACAATTAAAAAAAATGTAGTATGATGCTAACCGAATAATTACTTTTTAAGCTGTTCAAGCTGCTTTTTATATCGCTCCCATAATGTGCAGGTCTGTATCTCATGAAAATCTGAATGATATCCGACCAGTTCTTTAAATAAGTCCAAAGATTCCGTATCAAGATTTCTAATACCTGTAAAGATATTTCAAAAATTAAACTATGGTGAAAATATAATTGATTCAGGAAGAATATACCAAAATGTTCTTTATTGAAGACTTTAATATAGGAAATACCGCCAATCAATCTTGTTACACCATCAAAAAAACAAGCATTCTTTACCTCATGGACATTTTAAAAGTGTTAATATCAGTAACGTTGGGTGCTGCACCGAAGTCAAAGTATATTAACGGCATTGCCTGTGGCACGGTTCGAGCATATAAACTCAGGAAAAGGAAAAAAAGGAGATCTATAAAAATGATTAAAGTAGCATTGGAAGCATTTGGGTATATTGCCATTGGGGCGCTTGTCTGGATTTATTCAGTTATGATGCTGAGTATTTGAAAAGCCTTAGTCTTAAAAGTCTTTCAAAGTTTTGGTTGTACAGATTCCATACTTGGCTATATCTGACCAATTATCAGCCGGAGATAAAGTTGTTTAACTGCTGGAAAATAAAAACTTTAATAAAAGAAACTTGTTGTCAATGATAAGGATGTCGCAAAAACGCAACCCATGTCATTGATAACATTAGCTTCCGTTCCCAGTTATGATTTATGGGCTATTTCTAAAACGCCTCATCTTCCACAAAGCACCCTTCCGTAACCGGCTCCACGCTTTCGAATGCTCGCCCCTCACTATCAAAGGCCCCTTCTGATCTTCCTGGCAATGGTGCCAAAGGGCTTTAAAACCGATTTTACCAATGTTCCCCAACCTGCCCACACCGACGGCTGGCATCCATGCAAAAACGGCGGCCCTCCTCCATTGTCTGCGTAAGACCATCACGGACCAGAAAAGGACGGTAATGTATTGGGCAGCTCGGGGGTGTCTGGCTGCTATAGGGAGATGTTGACATAAAACCGGGTGGATATGGTCCTTGCTGGAGCCTGCCTGATCAAGCAGGGAATCCACTTTGTCCAGCACGCTTTTTGTTTGGGCGACGATACCTTCATTTGTTTCAGTTGCCACCTGACCACAGAGGTAAACAGTTTTGTTTTGGATGACAATTCTGCTCATACGGGTTGCTGTTTCCATTCTGGTAATTGTACATTTTTATTGTTTTGGTTCATCCAATAAATCTTATATCTCTATGGTT
>CAYWNB010000178.1:0-6195 GCA_964459195.1 uncultured Desulfobacula sp. | reverse complement strand
CGAACCACATTCATCCCGGCCCTGTATAGCCCGCTGATAAACTCAACAGAACAATTTAAGCTAGAAATGGTGGCGACTATTTTGGTTTTCCGCTGCATGGGAAGACTCTCCTTTTCTACAAATGGTGATGATGAAATTTTCAATGCCGACATTGGCGTCAATGGGTGCTGATTTCAATTGATAATCCAGGTCACCCAAGGCAATTATAGCATTCTTTAACTCGTTCAGGGAAAAATTTTCAGATTTTTGAAAGGTCAAAAACACAGGATATGGGCTTTTGGGATTCGGGGCAAGCAAAAGATCGGTTGGGATAGCCTTTTTCTTCTCTTTCCCCGCTGGGTTTACCGGAAATAAAAACGCATCCCGTTCCGCCATAGTCTTTTTAATCTTTTCATCATAGGCCAGGATCATTGGCATCATAGCCTGTGTAAACCCATTAAAATTCATTCTTTTAAAATTCTGGGGGCCCTTGTTCGTTGAAAAAGATAGAATAAAACTTTTTATCATCAGCAGCTTTCGGACCTGATTCTCAAGGGATTTTAGAATCTGGAGGGGATGAAAGCCCTCTTTAAACAATGAGGACAGAAACCCCAATGCCTTGGCTGCATCCTTTTCCAGCAAGGCATTGGTCAAACTGAAGATGGGATCTTTTTTATCGCGTATCACCACCGCTCGTATATCGGTAAGGCCGATGACTGGATTGACACCGGTATAGGCAATGAGTTTTTCAATATTTCCGGCAAAAAAATCGGGATTAAAACCGGTTTGGTCCACCAGCCCATTAAACGCGGCAGCATCCATTCGTTTCTTAGATACTGCCAGCAAATTTTTGGCAATCTCCTGGAGCACACCACGCTGCTCGTCAAGATCTGATTTTCTGATACCCTTGGACACGGTGCAGTCAATGACGACCCCATGAGCCTGAATAGTTTTAAACACCTTTTTGCGCTTGTCCAGGGAGGAACAGGTCATCACCAGGGTATGCTTTTCAGGGATGCCCTTTTCAATCAAAGTGCTCAAAAGATCCAAGTCTCGTGTGGAATAGGAAATGTCAGAGGGTGCACCCCCAGCTGAAAACAGAGGGGCATTTTTAACGGCAATCACTCGTTTAGACAATAAAAAAGAAAAGGTGGTGGTCTGTTCAATGATATCCCCCATGGAGGTGGTGCTGCCCTCAACAAGGTCAAGCCCAAACTCACGGCTAACATCCTGGAGCAAAAAGTCAGCGATCTCGTTAAATGACCGTCTTACGAGAAACGCCTCTCCGCAGAGCAAAAAAAATCGAGGGGTTGGGGACACAACTGATGATACAGTCGGCAATGCCGCAAGGGACCCCAGATATTCGTCAAGACAATTATATTTAATGATTGGCATTGGCGGATCTTGATAATTTTATGAGCATCACCAGGGCGATAAAGGAGACCACCAGGCCAATCCCCTGGGACATGGATAAACATTCAAAGAAAAAATCTCCCCTAAAATCCCCCCGGAAAAATTCAATCCCAGACCTGAAAGCAGAATAGAGCATGATATAGACTAAAAAAACCATGCCATGAAATTTTTTTCTTTTCTGCAGCCACATTAAAATAAGAAAAAGTAAAAAATTTGTAATGACCATATAAATTTGTGTGGGGTGCAAATAAACATTCAAGGGTGCCAGGCCATCCGGGTTGGTAAATTTTATGGCAAAGGGCAGATCACACGCTCGTCCATAGCAGCAGCCAGCAAACAAACAGCCAAACCGCCCGATGGAATGCCCCAGAGCAACGCCAGGCGCTATGATATCAGCTGTTTTGGCAATGGGAAGTTTTTTAAGTTTCAGCAAGATAAGGCAGGCCCCGACCGCCGCAATAAATCCACCGAAAAAAACCAGCCCACCATTCCAGATTTTAAATATTTCCAAAGGATTGTTGCGGAAAAAATCAAAATTAATCAGTACGTAGAGAAATCTGGCTCCGACAACGGCGGACAAAAGAATCACAAGGAACAGGTCTGAAATCACCTGGTCAGTTGTATTGTAAAATTTTGCATTCCGCTTGGAAAACCAAACGGCTGCCATAAACCCCAAGGCCAGAAAAAGACCATAGGTATATAATTTTATACTGCCAAAATCCAAAAGGATGGGATGCATATAAACCTTCTCTTTAAAATCCGGCTCTTAGAAGTCCGGAATTTTATTAAATACCACATGGTAAATCAGGATGGCCATGCCGATACTGATGGCGCTGTCAGCAACATTAAAGGCTGGCCAATGGGCAGTGCCCACATAGAAATCTAAAAAATCCACCACCTTGCCAAATCTGAACCGGTCAATCAGGTTACCGATGGCCCCACCAAAAATCAGGGCCAGTCCAAAGGAAAGAAAAACAAGATCCCTCGCCGTTCGCCTGTAAAGCCAGAGAATAAACAGAGCCACCAGGGAGGAAAGAAAAAGAAAAATAAACTTTCTTACCCAGGGGGACCCATTGGCAAAAAAACCAAAGGCCCCCCCGGGATTGAGCACATGATTGATATTAAAAAAATTCTCGATTACGACTATGGTGTCGTGGAGTGCCAAATTAAGGGTGATCGCATATTTTGTCACCTGATCAACAAGGACAACTCCCCCGCTGACCAGGATCAATCGTATCAGTTCTTTTGTTCCTATCTTTAGGTCCAAAGGAATTTTCCTTTAAAGGATGGATTCCAAGGCTTTTGCACATCGCGGGCAGGCCGTGGGATATTTAGCATCTTCTCCAATAGCCATATCAAACCGCCAGCAGCGCTCGCATTTTTCCCCGGCCGCACGGGTAACTCGAATGGCAAGTCCCTCAATTTCCTTTCCCTGGTATGCATCATCCTCCAGACTATCCACAAGGGATGCAGCAGACACAATGAAAATATCGCTCAGGTTTTCTGTCAGGTTTTCCAGCTGATCCTTGAGTTCAGAATCAGACACTTTAATTTCAAGGGCTGCATCCAGGGGATGGCCAATGAGTTTTTTTGTCCTTGCCTCTTCCAGCGCCTTGGTAACTTCTGCTCTCAGAGCTCTGATGTTTTCCCATTTAAGGGCCAGGGCCTCATTTTTCCACGCTGGGTTTAAGACCACCATATCCTCTAAGTGGATACTCTCTCGTTTGGCGTCTCCCAGGGGCATATGCTTATAGATTTCATCTGCCGTAAAGGGCAGAATGGGTGCCATGAGCTTCACAAGGGCTTCTAAAATCGTTGCCATGACTGTCTGGGCGTCCCGTCTGATCGGATCAGCCGAAGGAGAGGTATACAATCTGTCCTTAATGATATCCAGATAAAAATTAGACAGATCTTTTACACAAAAATTGTGCAGGGTATGGTAAATGGTATGGAACTCGTAATTTTCATAGGCCTCCAGGGATTTTTCCACCACCACATGGAGACGATGGAGGATAAACCGGTCCAGTTCAGACATGGTGGCCACGGGCCGCAAGTCGCAGGTGATATCAAAATCAGAAAAATTGCCCAGCATAAACCGGCAGGTATTTCGAATCCTGCGGTAGGCATCGGACAATTGTTTGATAATATTATTGGACATGCTCACATCCCCCCGGTAATCGGCAGAGGCTGCCCACAGGCGCAATACATCGGCGCCATATTGTTTGATAACCGTGTCAGGGGCCACCACGTTGCCAACGGACTTGGACATTTTTCGTCCCTTTTCATCCACCACAAATCCGTGGGTCAAAACTGCTTTATACGGAGCATTTCCGGTCCTGCCGACTCCTGTGAGCAAAGAGGAATGAAACCATCCCCTGTGCTGGTCACTGCCTTCAAGGTATAAGTCAGCGGGACGCGAAAGCCCTTCCCTTTCATCCAGAACCGCCGCATGGCTGATGCCCGAATCAAACCAGACATCCAGAATATTGTGATCCTTGGTAAATTCCTTGGATCCGCAGTCTTCACAGGTTGATCCTTCGGGCATGAGAAAATCAGCCTCTCGTTCAAACCAGATATCAGAAGAAAATTGGGTAAAAAGGGCATGGATTTTGTCCACGGATTCCCGGGTTACATGGATTTTTTTACAGGTTTTACAATGAAAAATCGGAATGGGGACGCCCCAGGACCGCTGGCGGGACAAACACCAATCCGGACGGTTTTCAATCATGGAATAGATTCTTTCCCTGCCCCAGGAGGGGATCCAATGCACATTATTGATCTCATCAAGGGCTTTTTGTCTAAGATTCATCTTGTCCATGGAAATAAACCATTGGGGGGTGGCCCGGTAAATAACCGGTTTCTTGCACCGCCAGCAATGGGGATAGGAATGGGACAGGTTGTCATTTTTTAACAACGCATTTCTCTGTTCAAGGACCTCATTGATAGACTTGTTGGCCTTGAAGATGAATTCACCCCCAAACAGTTCAACATCCTTGGAAAACACCCCGTTGTCCTCCACGGGGGAATAGCAGTCCAGACCATATCGCTTGCCTACAATATGATCGTCTGCACCGTGTCCAGGAGCTGTATGCACACACCCGGTACCAGCCTCCAGGGTAACATGATCCCCAAGGATGATCAAAGAATCCCGCTCATAAATGGGATGGGTGCAGCGTTTGTTCTCAAGGTCCCTGGCAGCAATTTCGGCCAGAATGGTATAATTTTCAAACCCAAGGGTCTGCATTACCTGTTCAACCAATTCTTTGGCCAGGATAATCACATCGTGACCCTCAACTTTTACGGCGGCATATACAAAATCAGGATGCAGGCAAACCCCGAGGTTTGCCGGAATGGTCCATGGGGTTGTGGTCCAGATAACCATGGAAACCGGCGTGTCACCAAGGTCTGGAATCAGACTTGAAATATCATCCTTCAAGGGAAATTTCACATAAATCGAGGGTGAGGTGTGGTCATGGTATTCAATCTCAGCTTCGGCCAAAGCCGTCTGGCAGTTACAGCACCAATAAATGGGTTTCTTGCCCAAAAACATGTCTCCAGACAGGGCAAACTCCCCACACTCCTTGGCAATTCTTGCCTCGTAGGGATAATTCATTGTCAGATAGGGGGTATCCCATTCGCCTGCCACACCAAACCGCTTGAATTCATCCCGCTGAATCCCCACAAATTTGGCAGCATAGGACCGGCATTCTTGTCTCACCTGAACCGCTGTCATCTCCCGTTTCTTTTTGCCCAGCTTCTTATCCACATTATGTTCAATGGGAAGACCGTGGCAATCCCACCCCGGAACATAGGGGGCATTAAACCCTGACATCTGGCGGGACCGGATAATGATATCTTTTAACACTTTATTGAGGGCATGGCCCATGTGAAGGTGACCATTGGCATAGGGAGGACCATCATGGAGAATAAAGGTGGGTTTATCTTTGGATTGTTCCCTTAGTTTTTCATATATTTTATTTTCTTCCCACTCCTTGAGCATTTCAGGCTCGCGCTGGGGAAGGTTCGCCTTCATGGCAAATTGGGTTGAAGGCAAATTCAGTGTTTTTTTATAATCCATTATTCCTCCGATATGCGGATAAATTTATATTCAATATTAAACTTTCCTTTTTAAAGGGAATACCTGAAAAAGTCAAGGAATATAAGGTTTTTGACGGTTAAAATTCCATGTCAATAATACTATTTCTGTTTTTTCCGATTTGACCGAAATATTCTTTTCAGGGCGCCGTAATGTGCCTGTTGTAATGTGACTGTTGTAATGGTGCCTGAAAATTGTTACTGAATCTTAGGTGATTCAATCTGAAATATAAAAAAGGAATAGTCTTGAATGTCACATATCGATAACCCCATGGAAATTTTTAAGTTGTTAAACGGCTCTAACTGTAAAAAATGTAATGAAAAAACCTGTCTGGCATTTGCAGTGGCCGTGTTTAAGGGAAAAAAACAGATACATGCGTGTCCTTATTTGGAAAAAGAAGTGATTGACCAATATGGGGGGACAATTGAGAAACCCAATACCATTGATGAATATAAAGCAGAAGCAATTGAGGTACTAAAACAAAAAATCTCCTTAATTAATCTTTCCGAAGCAGCAAAACGGCTGGGAGCCGGGCTTTCCGATAATAAACTGGCCATAAAGATTTTTGGTAAAAATTTCAGTGTTGATACCAAGGGCAACCTATCATCTGAAATTCATATCAATGCATATATGGTCGTGCCGGCATTGACCTATATCTTGAATGGTTCGGGTAAATCTCCCCACGGAAATTGGATCACATTTCGGGA
>CAYWNB010000177.1:0-6245 GCA_964459195.1 uncultured Desulfobacula sp. | reverse complement strand
AGGGACAGGTCCACCACACCGAACTTGATCCCCAGGTTCTGGGCGACTTCCCGGCCGATGAGTTCCCCTACACGGGTGACCTTGCAGGCGGTTCGTTTAATGATTTCTGCAATCTGGCCCAGACTGAGGCGTTTATCTTTCAGGTTTCTTTCGATGGCCTGTTTTATAACACCGGGGCCAGAGACCCCCACATTAATGACGGCATCGGCAACCCCCACTCCCAGATAAGCCCCGGCCATGAAAGGCATGTCTTCGGGAATATTGGCAAAAACACATAGTTTGGCACTGGCAATTCCGTCGTCGTCGGCTGTCAGGGCAGCAGCTTCTTTGATAGCCCGGGCCATTAAAAGAACGGCATCCATGTTAATGCCGGCCTTTGTGGTGGCCACATTCACAGAAGCGCAGACCCGTTGGGTTTCGGCCAGGGCCCGGGGGAGGGCGGCAATAAGGGCTTTATCTCCATTGGCCATGCCTTTTTCAACCAGGGCTGAAAACCCGCCGATAAAGTCAATGTTAACCTCTTTGGCAATATCATTGAGTTCATGGGCAATTTCAACCATCTGGTCTGAAGAAAAGGGGGCTCCCACAAGTGCAATGGGGCTAATGGAGATGCGCTTGTTCACAACGGTGATCCCATATTTTTCTCCCACAGCATCGCAGACTTCTACCAGGTTAGCAGCATGGGAAATAATTTTGTTTCTTATTTTTTCCTTGAACACTGAAAGATCGTGGCTGACACAATCAAAGAGGTTGATCCCCATGGTGACGGCCCGGACATCCAGGTTTTCATTTTTAACCATTTCTATGGTGGACATTATTTCATAATCATCAAACATGGTTTTTCCTGTTCTATTTTAAAATTGTATTTTACAATTATATTTTACAATTAAATCTTATTGATGGCGTCAAAGATATTTTTATGCTGGATCCGGATATCCAAATTTAATTCACAGCCCTTTTCTCTAAGGGCCGTGAACATGGCAGGGACATCGACATCGGGGGTTATACTCACCTGGTAGGACATGACATTGGCATTGGGATCGCTGCCCCCTTTGAACACGGCTTTTAGATTGATAATATTGGCATTAAAGCTTGAAATAATGCTTGAAAATCTTGCCACAAGGCCTTTTTGGTCGGGACCTATGGTGGTGATTAAAAAAATCTCTGTTTGAATTTCCTCTTGTGCACCGCCGTTTGTCCCCAGGGGGCTGACATGTATGATCAGGCCTGTGCCTTCTGTCCGTTCAAGAAAGGTTTGCTGAAGTTGATTTTGGGTCAGCCCCGACGGCGGTTCAACAAAAAAAAATCCGGCAAACTGGTTTTGCAGGATCATCTGATTGACATTTTCAAGGTTGCAGTCGTTCTCGTATAAAATAGCAGATATCTGGGAAATAATCCCGGGTCTGTCCTTTCCCAGGACAGTGACGATCAGTTTGTTCATTTTTTACCTTTACATTGCCTGTCGCAGGGCTGAAATATTTTTTGTGTAATCAGGGGTGTTAAAAATGGCCGAACCCGCCACAAAGGAGGTGGCACCGGCTGCATGGATTTCATGGATGGAATCGCAATTGACTCCCCCGTCCACCTGGATAATGGCAGAAGAATTTTTTTCCTTGAGCAATTGGGACAGGGCCGCAATTTTGTTAATACTGGAATCAATAAATTTTTGTCCGCCAAATCCAGGATTGACGCTCATGATGAGGACAAAATCCAGCTGGTCAATGATCCATTCAATGGAGGATAGAGGGGTGCCGGGGTTTAGGGCAACCCCGGCCTTGACATTAAAACTTTTAATGAGTTGAAGGCTCCTGTGGAGATGGGGACAGGCTTCTGTGTGGACCGATATGTAATCGGCGCCGGCCTTTGCAAACTCAGGGATAATAAGATCAGGCGTTTCAATCATCAAATGAACATCTAGTTTAAGCCGGGTTGCGCGTTTGCAGGCTTCCACAATAATGGGGCCATAGGTGATATTGGGGACAAACTGGCCGTCCATGACATCAATATGGATCCAGTCGGCACCTGCTTGTTCAACCCTGGCAAGTTCTTCACCAAGAATAGTAAAGTCGGCCGATAGTATAGATGGGGCAATTATTCCCATAATAGTTCTCCTGTATCATTGTCCTGGTTCCACGGATCAATGAGTCGTGTTTTTACAAGTTCATGATCAACAAAAATATTTATTTTAGTTTTAATTCCGGCAGGAATCAATACATTAATCTCTTTTCCCGGTTTAAAAAATTCATTGAACAAGTCAAGGGGAAATCCCAGATAATCGGTTTCCACCCGGACATGTCGTTTTAAAAATCCAGGGCTTAAGGAATGGGTTACCAAAATCACCCCCCTTAAATTTTCGGGTTCAATCTCCAAGCCGTCTCTGGTGCCATTGGCAATCAATTCAATGGGGGTGTTGGGAAACACGGGACTCCCAAATTCAGGCGTCTGGGATAAAATAAGACCCTGATCCATATTTTGATCGATTTTGGACCGGATTCTGGAAACCAGAAGATGCCGGTTTTCCAAAAGGTTCACAGCGGCATTCAGGCCAAGCCCGGTCAGCTCGGGCATCACCTGGGCCATGGACTCGGACCCGCGGCTGACCAGCAAATTGCAAAGGGAATTACTCTTTACCCTGGAAAAAGCCAGGGGATATTGGGCAATTATTTGACCTTTTCCTGTGCTGTCCGAGTGAACATAGGAGAGGGTACCGGGTTTGAATTCTTTTTTTTCAAGGATCAAAAGGGCATGTTTTAGTGAGACTTGGCGTAAATCCGGAAGAATAGTTTCCTTGTGACCCTTGGAAATAGTGATAACCACATCCCGACCTTTTTTTATGGTGCTGCCAGCAGCGGGATCCTGGAAGGTCACCCCGTATTTGGGAATGAAGTCATCGAAGCGCGTGCCATGAAGTTTGGGATTAAGTCCCAGGTGGGTTAAGGTTTCCAAGACATAGATAATGTTCTTCCCTTTAAGCTCGGGAAGAATAATCTCCTTGGCACTCTTTGTAAAGAGACTGACTGCATAATAAGCGACAGCACCAGCAATGAAAACGGCCATGCAAAAAACAACCCCATATTTTAGGAATGATTTCATGGGGTTTTATCAAGCCTTTTTAGCCGGGCGGCAAAGAAACCGTCCATATGCTGCCCCTCGGGATAAGTTTTAAAAAAATGATCCGCTGTTTTGATCCCCTCCAGAGTTGTGTCCAGGGAATAATCTTTTCGCTTTTGTAAAAAGGCCGTTATCACCTGCTCATTTTCTTCGGGTTCGCAGGAACAGACCGCATATAGGAGTATTCCGCCTGGTTTGACAAGATTTGCCGCTGCGTTCAGCATTTTTTTTTGTTGGGCAGAAAGCCTGAGTACATCCTTTAGGGTCCGTTTCCATTTGGTATCGGGATTTCGGCGTATGACGCCTAATCCTGAACAGGGAGCATCCAGAAGAACCCGGTCAAAATATCCATCAAAATCTTTTATCGTGGCCTTTAACAGATCGATCTGCCGTACCCGGATATTTTCAATTCCCAGTCGCCGGGCTTCAGCCCCAAGGCTGTCAAGTTTATGGGATTCCAGGTCGGCGGCAATAATCTGCCCCCGGTTGTTCATTAGCTGGGCAATATGACAGGCCTTGCCCCCAAGCCCGGCACATGCATCAAGAACTATTTCACCTGGTTTGGGATTTAAAATTTGACTCACCAGCTGGGCCGCTTCATCCTGGATTTGGAAAAGGCCCTGGGGAAATCCCTCTATCTCGGTCACAGGCTTTCCCGGGCTTGATATATTGATCCCGTCCGGGCTTTCATTTGTATATGCAATACCAAGATCCTGGGCTTCAAGAAGATCGCCCAGGGCTTTTCTTTGCATTTTTAATGTGTTGACCCGGAGGGTAATTGGGGGGATGGTGTTGATGGACCGGCAAAGGGCGAGGGTTTTTTCATCTCCAAAAAACCGTATCCATCTTTTTATCAGCCAGCCAGGATAACTGTGGCTGGTACAAATATGGGCCAATAAATTTTTATCCAGGTCGGGCAGGGCAAGTGTGTGATGGTTTTGTTCGGCATTCCTAAGAACTGCATTGATAAAGCCTGCAGTCCCCTTGTTCGTTTGTTTCTTTGCCAGTTCAATACTGGTATTAATGGCGGCAAAAGCGGGAATCCGGTCCAGAAACAGGAGTTGAAAAAGAGCAATCCTTAAAATATACAACACCAAAATATCCAGGTTTGCAAAGGGTTTTTTCGAAAAAGATTTGATAATAAAATCAAGATGCTCCCTGTGACGCAATACCCCAAATACAATTGCATTGCAAAGGTTTCGATCCTGCTGTGACAAACTTTTTAATTGGCTTTCAGCCATTTCAATGCTCTTGTCCAGAGTACAGGTTCTTTTTTGACACCGCATCAAAATCTTGAGTGCCATGTGGCGCGAATCAACCTTCATGGAAGCTCAAACCGGGCCGGAAGATCAATTTTATGCCCCCGTAAAAAGGCATCTGCCGTTAATCTCTTTCCAGAAGATCCCATTAGTTCAAGAATCACAACCGAATTCTTGCCGGTTGCCACATGAATGCCAGATCCATTGCAATGGAAAATTTGTCCGGGATCAAGTGAGGTCTCTTTGTCACTGGGAAGGGCCCGAAAAATTTTGAACCGTTTCCCCTCCAAAAGAGTAAAGGCGCCGGGCCAGGGGGTCATGGCATTGATATGGGCACAGATTGCTCTATTGGAACGGGTCCAGTTAATTTTCCCATCTGATTTTTTCAACATGGGCACATAGGTGGCCTTGGAATGGTCCTGGGGAATGGGGGTCAGGGTGTCCTTATTGATTTTTTGAATGGTTTCAACAATCAATTTCCCCCCCATGACTGACAATCGGTCATGGAGTTCCTGGGCGGTTTCTTCCGGGTTGATGGGGGTTGATGAGCTCAGCAGTATATCTCCTGAATCCATGCCCCTGGCCATTACCATGGTGGTGATGCCAGTTGTTGCATCCATGTTCATCACCGCCGCCTGGATGGGAGCTGCTCCCCGGTAAAGGGGCAAAAGAGAGGCATGGATATTGATCGGATATATCCTGGGGATATCCAAAATTCTCTGGGACAAAAGCTGACCAAAGGCCACCACCACAAAATAGTCTGGATTAATGGCCGCAAGTCGTTCAAAGCCTTCCTGGGTATTGAGGTTTTCAGGTTGAAATACATCTAACCCTAGCTCAAGTGCTGCCTCTTTAACCGGTGGAAAACTTAGTTTTTTCCCCCGGCCCCTGGGCCGGTCGGGCTGGGTAATCACAAGGCTGATAGTGAAATTGTCCTGGGCCGCAATAGCCCTTAATGCCGGGACTGAAAACGCCGGGGTTCCCATGAAAATAATATTTTTTTTTTTCATCGCTTTTTTTTATAGGATTGTTTTTCTATTATTGATTTTTTAATTCTTTCATCCGCTTCTTTTTATACATGGCCCTTTTCAGGGAAGAGATTCGGTCAATGAAGAGAATACCATCCAAATGATCAATTTCATGCTGCATGATCACCGACAAGATCCCGTCTGCATCAAACTCCAGCTGTTTACCGTCAATGTTCAGGGCTTTGACCGTGACCCTCTCGTAGCGTTTGACATTGGACCGATAATCAACCACGCTCAGGCAGCCTTCGTCTTCTGAAATAAAACTGCCATAGCTGGCAATGATTTCAGGGTTGATCAATGCGGTTATTTCTCTGGTTTCTTCCTCATATTCAGGATCCATGGCATGGGAATCATAGACAAGGACTCGTTTGTTAATGCCTATCTGGGGAGCGGCAAGGCCGACCCCTACATCATGGAACATGGTATCTCCCATATCTTTAATCAGCTCTTTGATCCCATCGTCAATGACATCCACCTTTACAGAAGGCTGGGAGAGAGATTTTTCCGGATACTTTACAACATTACGTACAGCCATTTTTTTCTAAAATTTCCTTTGCAATTTTAACATCTTTTTTAATTTGTTCAGACAATTCATCGATGGAAGAAAACTTTTTTTCATCCCGTAACCGGGCCACCAGATTAATCCGAATCCGTGTATCATAAAGATCACCACTAAAATCAAGAATGTGCACCTCAATGGTGAACATATGATCCCCAAAGGTGGGTGAAAAACCAATATTGGCCACCCCAAGAAATGATCCTTGAATGGTTTCAACCTTGACAGCATAAACCCCAATCTTGGGGCAAAGTTCATCATGAAGTTTGATGTTGGCAGTGGGAAACCCCA
>CAYWNB010000176.1:0-6291 GCA_964459195.1 uncultured Desulfobacula sp. | reverse complement strand
GGTTACAGTCTATTTTGCTGATACTGGCATTCATGGCTTTGTTGCGGATAAAAAATCTAGAACAAATAGAAAAGAGCAACGTCGGAGATCTGGGGATAGTGCTGGGCTTTGACCGCTGTCCATGTGGTGGGTTGACATTTCCTCCCTATCCCCAGGTTGATACCAGTGTTGACAGCCTGTTCGATCCTAATATAGTCACGCTCAGTGCGTACTGGAATTTGAAGCCATGGATAAAATTTAAATCTGACGAGTCATCGATTATAATTGAAAACACAAGAAAATTTAATTTGTTAGGAATTATTAAAAGAACTTTATCAGAAGCATAACAACAAACAAATCCCATCTTTTAAATTCCTTTGAGTATCTTCCGGTTTTATGTTCCAACACAAAATTTATAAATTGATTTTGGTTATAAAAAGCTATTAATTGACTGAACAGGCTTGCATGTCGTACCATCTTTTAACTAATTTTCGATTTTGGACAATAGGGTGGTGTAAATTGAATTTAAAAAGGAAAGAAAAAAATGGACATACGGTATTTGGAAAGTCTGATTGCTGTTGTAGAAACTGGCTCAATAGCCGGTGCTGCTAGGCAGCAATGGCTGACAGCAGCTGCGGTCAGCCAACGCATCCAGGCTTTGGAGCGAGAACTTGACTGTACACTTTTATCTCGATCTTCCCATTCAGCCAAGCCTACTGAAGCATGTTATAACCTTCTTCCCCGTGCCCGGAAACTGGTCGGGGACGCACAAGAACTCAAAGAGGGTATTGATCATACCGGTCTTTCCGGAACCTTGCGCATCGGTTCAATTTCAACTGCGCTGACCTCATTTTTGCCGTCAGCCTTAAAGAAACTTTCAAAAATTGCTCCAAAGATCAAGCCCTATATAAAGCCCGGAGTCTCCAAATTTTTATACAGCGAATTGATTTCTGAAAACATAGACGCTGGCATAATAATCCAACCTCCTTTTCAAATCCCCAAAACACTGGTGACTCAAACATTGTGGGAAGAACCATTAATCCTTTTATCAAAAGGACAGGTTAATCGAACTGTGGAAGAAATTGTCTCTTCGGAACCCTATATTTGCTACGACGCTGAATCCTGGGGAGGAAGAATTGCAGACGGCTTTATTATCGAAAATAACCTGCATCCAAGTCATCTGTGTGAACTTGATGATCTTGAAGCCATTTCTCTTCTGGTATCAAATGGTATGGGGGTGAGCCTGGTCCCTTATTGGTCTGGATTAGAATTAAAACAGCGTCAATTGAAAGCAACGGTTATAAGTGGTGAACAGTATTTGAGAAAAATTGTCCTGATCACACACCAGCAACCATTGTTGCCAAAAAAAATCGAGAAATTAAAAATGGCTTTGCTCTCCAAATAGTAACCCTCCCTTTTTTAGTTCCACTCTAATTTAAAAAATTCCGACGACTTTTCCTGCTGGCATTCCATAGTAGTTCGATTTAGGAGATATGGCGAAACTTTCTAAATCTTGCTGGCATATCTTAAGGGATGAGGCCAGACCTTCCTTTCTATATAATGAAATTATTCTGCGACCTTTCGTAAGTTTTTCTTTCGCTCAGAACAATAATTAAAAGTTTTTATTTATTCTTAAGCTGTGTTAATTTTTTTCAGTTTCCGGTGCATTCCTTGTGTTCTACTAAGTCAACCTATTGTGAGGTGTAAAGGAGATACTGGAATTAATCAAACTGTAAAAAATAAATAGTGGAGGAAAAGTAAAGCTGACGCTCATGATGAATGATGTCATTCATCACACCAGTAATTTCATTTTTACGGTTAAGTGTTTTTAGAATTTTTCTTTCAGTTTCAAGGAGAATAATATGGCTACAGTCGCACAGGTAATGGTTCAGTCTTTAAAGGAACTTGGTATTAAATATATTTTTGGAGTTCCTAGTGGGAATTGGGTAGATTTTTTAACTGCGATACAAAGAACTGAGGATATAGAATTTATCCTGGTTTCCAATGAGGGAAGTGCCGGATTTATGGCAGATGTATGCTGGCGGCTAACCGGTCAGCCAGCAGCATGCTTTGGGACTTTTGGACCTGGAGCCTGCAACCTGACTACAGGTGTGAGCGGCGGTTATCTAGATCGTGCTCCTATGATCGCCTTCACGGATGAAATGAATGATGCAATGCTGCCCCGTATTGCACAGATGAATATCGATCATCAAACTCTTTTCAAACCCATCACCAAATGGACTACCCGTCTCAAGCAGGGAAAGGTAAAAGAAATACTGTACAAAGCTTTTGAGATTGCAACTTCAGAAGTCCCTGGGCCGGTTCATGTGGGATTGCCAAGTGGAATAGGGTCGCTGGAAAATCCTGATGAGCCGGAAATGACCTTAAATATCCCAAAAATCCCAGAGGTCGATGATTCAGTTCTCGACAAGGTGGCAGCAGTATTGTCCAAAGCTAAAAAACCTGTGGTAGCACTGGGAATTACCGCTGTGAGGTCCGGTGTTCGTGATCTGGTCATTGAATTTGTGGAAAAATTCAACATACCTGTGGTACTGACTCCTATGGCCAAGGGGATGTTACCCGAAGACCATTCTTGTTATGCAGGGGTTTTAAATCACGCTTTGGGTCCTCAGGTTGGTGTTACCCATCAACAGGCCGATCTCATTGTCGGAATCGGGTTTGACCCGGTGGAAGTCAATTATGAAGATTGGATACCGAATGTGCCGGTAGTGCATATAGATACTACTCCAGCGGATCTGGATCTGAAAACGCATACACTGGCTTGCGATGTCGTTGGAGAACTGAACTCTTCTGTTAAACGATTGATAGCTAAAACAGAGGGTAAAACAGAGTGGACTTTGGAAGAACTTGTTCAGCGGAAAGAGAAAATGTTTTCCGAATTGACAGCTGAACACGGCCATTTTGGTGCGGTAACGGTTCTGAATGGCCTGAGAGAGATCCTCCCCCAAGACGGTATTATGACCTGTGATGTGGGAGCCCATTTACACCTTATCGGTCAGCACTGGAAAACCGGTACACCTGAGTGCCAGTTGATGACCAATGGCTGTTCCTCCATGGGGTTTGCTATTCCAACTGCCATTGCGGCTAAACTCAGTGTTCCGGAAAAACAGGTTTGTTGTGTGGTCGGTGACGGTGGTTATTACATGATGGCAGGAGAGATGGCAACGGCAATGCGCAACAACCTCCACGTGGTTTTTGTGGTGATGATAGACGCCAGTCTTTCTCTTATTCGAATTAAACAAAAAAGTAAAAACCACGATGAATACGGCGTAGAGTTGAATGAATCCATACAAAAACACGGCGCACCGGGTTCTCTTTTTGGTGTACCTGTTCTTACTGTAAAGAATAAAGAACAATACAGCCAGGCCCTGAAAACAGCATTTTCAGCTGATGGCCCGATCATAATTGAAGCATTAATAGATACCAAAGATTATGACAATCTCGTTTTAAAAGGAAATAAATAATGAAAACAGTGAAAATTATCCTCTGTGGATGTGGTGGTGTTGGGAAAGAATTTCTCCAGTTGCTTGCAGATCGCGGTGAAGAACTTGGGGTAAAGTATGATCTGAAGCCTATTATTATGGGTGCAGTAGATTATAACGGAGCGGCTTTAGCTGATTCCGATCAGGGACTGCCAGTGGCTGAATTGGTGACTTATCTAAAAGCTGGTAATGAAGTACAAAATTTTCTCACATTTGGTAAAGAGGGCCTCACCGGCGCAGAAATCATTGCCAAGGGAAATGCAGATGTAATCGTTGAATCTACTCCTACGGACCTCAAAGATGGCGGCGTTGCCAAAGCCCATGTATTCGGTGCCATTGAACAGGGAATGGATGTCGTGAGTGCCAATAAGGGACCCTTTGTATTATTCTATGAAGAACTGTTTAAAAAAGCCAAAGCCAAAGGTGTTGGCCTTCACATTAGTGCGGCTACTGCTGCAGCGCTTCCCACACTTGATGTTGGGTTGACTTGTCTGGCAGGTACCCGTGTACTTTCAGCTGAAGGAATTTTTAATGGAACAACCAATTACATACTGACTCAGATGTATGTGAACGGTACCGCCTATGATGTAGCTCTGAAAGAAGCCCAAAAATTAGGTATTGCAGAAACAGACCCCAGTTATGACGTTGAAGGAAAAGACAGCGCAAATAAAACACTGCTGATCGCTAACCGGGTATTTGGGCAAACTTTTAGTCTCAGTGATGTTTCCGTTCAAGGAATCACAGAGGTTACTCCTGCAAGCATCGAAAAAGCCAGGAAAAGCGATAAAATAATTAAACTTATTGGTGAAGTGAAAGTCGAAGGTGATTCTTTTAAGTTGAGCGTTGGTCCAAAAGCCCTGGATAAAACACACCCTCTGGCATCGGTTAATGGTTCAGAAAAAGCTATCAGTTATGATACGGACACCATGGGTGGTATCACGGTTATGGGCGGAAAGAGCTCACCAGTGGGAGCTGCTGCCGCCATGCTGAAAGATTTGATTAACGCGTTTGTCTCCAAGTAAAGATGGGTCTGTCTTCAATGAGAGTTCGCTTCGGCAAAGCTCTCATTTTTCTCGTTATTGTTTGACTATGTAGAGGTAAGTTTTCATATGGAGTCAGGGGAGCCCCCCCCCCGGCTGCCCGATTATACGTTTTCGTGCAAGTCAAATCATGCTCTAATTTTGATCTGTTCAAGAGTTTAAGATCGTAATCATTGTAGCAGAATCAATGTTACCTCCACTTAAAATGATTCCGACCCGGCCTTCCGGCATCACCACCCGACTCAGTAGAGCTGCCAGCCCAAGTGCGCCTGACGGCTCAACTACAAGTTTCATTCGATAAAACAGAAATTTGACAGCTTCTATAATGGCTTCTTCAGAAACCGTTTTCATATCATCCACATACTCAAGCACCAATGGAAATGTAATTTTACCTAGCGATGTGGTACGGGTTCCGTCTGCAATAGTAGGCGGGTTTTTTACACTATGAAGCTTTTTTGAATAAAATGATTTCGTTGCATCGTCGGCAAGTTCTGGTTCGATGCCCAATGTCTGGCAATTCGGTGATATTCCTTTGGCAGAAATAGCCGAACCGCTCAACAATCCACCTCCACCGCAAGGAACCAGTAGCATATCAAGATTACCGATTTCCTCAAACATCTCCATAGCGGCAGTACCTTGACCCGCTATTACTTCCTTATGGTCAAACGGTGGAATCATTGTATAGCCATTATTAACTTCAAGTTCCCTGGCAATATCTTCACGATTTGCTTTATCAGGATCGTACCCAACAACACTTGCTCCGTATCCTTCAGTTGCTGCCCTTTTGATCTCAGGGGCATTGTTAGGCATAACGATATTTGTTTGAATATTCAGCATTTGGCCAACTAAGGCTACTGCCTGAGCATGATTTCCTGAAGAATAAGTAATGACACCTCGCGCTTTTTCTGCTTCCGTCAGCTGAGATATACTGTTGAATGCTCCACGAAACTTAAATGCCCCAATTCTTTGAAAATTCTCACATTTGAAATACACTTCTGCCCCAATCAACCGGTTTAGTGTCCGGGAAGACATAATTGGCGTTAAATTGGAATAACCTTTCAATCTTTTTTTAGCGGCTTGGACTAGCTCAAACATACTTTCCCCGATTCAATTTATCACTTAGGTTTTCAACTCTCTAAAATTCAATATATTGATAGCAAACACACATCATGTAAATTTGAATAATATACGATCAGATTAATATAAAATTTAGTTTAAGAATTACGTATCAATCTTTTTAAAGCCTGTAAAGATATTTCAAAATCAACTTTGGTGAAAATATAATTTAATCAAGAAGAATCTGGCAAAATAATTGGAGATACACTTTAACGTAGCTGCCCAGATATTCTGCCTTCTTTTCCTGGGGATCGTTTGATACACGAAGGTTTTTTTGACATCACTACGCGTATAGAATACAAACGCCTGTCCTGGTGAGAATGATCACAAAAAACAATGGATAAAGAAAGTCGTGAAGCAATTAAAAATAGAACTTGAAAATAATGAGGCAAAACTCAATAATATTAAACAAACCATGTGGCCCTTTCGTCATCACAAAAAAGATTTAGGCGTAGAGGAACAGATACGTCTGAATTGTCTTTTTGAGATGCCGCCGTCCTTACAAGAATGCTATAATTTAAGAGAGAGTCTTTTTGATATCTTTGAACTTGAGATTTCTAAAGAACAGGCTGAGGAAAAAATCGATGAATGGATTAAATCAGCTGAGAGATACGTTACGAAGGGGTATAATCCTTTCACATCGTTTATAAAAA
>CAYWNB010000175.1:3756-6308 GCA_964459195.1 uncultured Desulfobacula sp. | reverse complement strand
AGAACAGTTTTATCACAAATAGTTTATAAATATGGTATAAGAACATCAATTTGAATTCATAATATGTGAGGAAGAATCATGTTAAAAAAAGAAATTCAGGATGGTATTGTGATTGCCCAATTAAGCGACAAAAAGACCAATGCCATTACCCTGGAAACACTCAAACAGATCAAAGAAATCGTTACCCAGGTAAATGAAAAAGATGACCTGAAGGGGATTATTTTAACAGGGGAGGGCCGCTTTTTTTCAAGTGGATTCAGTCTGCCCATGTTTATGAAATTTGAAACACCCGAGGAGGTTATTTCATTTTTTACGGAGCAAGAAGAGATTCTCATGGGTTTTTTCACCTGCAAAAAACCCGTGGTGTGCGCCATAAACGGTCATTGTGCTGCCATGGGGATGATACTGGCCATGGCTTCGGACTATCGGATTGTCAAAAACCACCCCAAAATTAAGCTGGGAATGAGCGAGATCAAGATCGGGCTGGGTCTTTCCATTGCCCAGTCCGGCGTCATGCGGTTTGGACTTGACAGCGATAAACGATTCAGGGATGTCATGTATTTTGGTGATATGGTGGATGTGACAAGGGCCCGGGAAATGCAAATCGTGGATGAGGTGGTTGAAGAAGAAAACCTTATCCCCCGGGCAAAACAAATCATTTCCCTGTGGATTGATACCCCCAATCGACCCTTTATCCAAATTAAAAAGTCGCTTAAAGCAGATGCGGCGGGACAGATTAAACGATCGCTTAAAGAAGAAAACTGGCAGGATACCATGGTCAGGACGCTTTTGAGCAAGGATGTAAAAGCCACCCTGGCATTCGTCCAGGCGAGCATGGAACCTAAAAAATAGACCCGGCCGATTGTAAGATACCGGTTAACCCCCGCTGCCCATTGTATTTTTTTGAGAGCGATGGGCAGCGCTTTGCCTGCTAAAGGTCGGAGAGCCCCAGAAATTTAGAGCGGATCCGTTTTAAGTGTTTGAGTAAATGCGCTTTACGGGCTTTGCCCACCTGTTCGGGTGTATTGTTGTGCAAAAGATCAACCAGGTTGGCTAAATCTTCCTTAATGGCCATGACTTCCTGGTTCCACCCTTTGTTGTCCATCTTGATCATATTAAAATACCATAGCCGGAAGGTCAGAGAATAGAGCCGATCTGACATTTCAATTAAAAAGGGGTTGCCGGCCGCTTCATAAAAAAGATGCTTGATCTCCATGTCCAGGGCTGCGAGTGTGCGGGGGTCTTTGTTATCCAATTGCTGTTCACAAGAGATTAAACACGCATCCAGCCGATTAAAATGTAGTTTTGTAAACCGCTCTGCCGCCATGGTTCCAATGACAGCCTCCAGCTCCAGTCGTGCCTGGAATACGTTGGTAATGGTGTTCAGTTCCAGTTCCATGACCTGGATCCCTGTGCGGGGCAAGATTTTGACCAGGTGTTCCCATTCAAGGCGGGACAGCACCGTACGAAGGGGGGTACGGCTTACGCTGAATTCTTTTGCCAGGATCTGTTCCTTGAGTATCTGGCCGGGGTCATATTCAAGATAGAGGATTCGTTCTCGCAGGGTGTTGTATATTTTTGTGTTCATAATTAAAGATGCAACGATGTCTTAAATTAGGGGTAAGTTAAAATATTCTCTTTGGTATACCTTAATAATACATGGGGGATTTTTTTGCAAGGCGTACTGCCAAAACAATGTATGAGAATTAAACGGACTGAATTTTTTATGTTGACAATGAAAATTTTTTTGGTATACCATAAAAACATCATAAAAATTATTTGCATAATCGGGAGGGAAAATGGAAGAAACAAATATTAGTCATGGTCTTTGGGTGGCCACTGCTACGGGAAAACCGAAATTGACCGCCCTTGACAGAGAACACAAAACAGAGGTGGCCATTATCGGAGGCGGATACACCGGGCTCTCGGCTGCTCTGCACCTGTCCTTGGCAGGAAACTCCTCCATCCTGCTTGAGGCCAATGATGTGGGTTTTGGCGGGGCAGGCCGGAATGTGGGGCTTGTCAACGCAGGCCTCTGGCTCATGCCCGAAGATGTGATTTCCCTTGTGGGGCCAGAACATGGACAGGCTCTGATTGACGGCCTGGGCGTTTCTCCGGACCTGGTTTACGGGCTCATTGAACGTTACAAGATCCAGTGTGAAGCCTGGCGGCACGGCACCCTTCACTGTGCGGATTCAAAGGCCGGGTATCGGGCACTTCAACAGCGGGAAAAACAATGGAAGGAACAAGGGGCGCCGGTCAGGCTTTTGGAGCGGGATGAAGCCTCTGAAAAATTGGGAACCAAGGCATATCGGGGTGCCTTGCTGGACGAACGGGCCGGCACCATTCAGCCCCTGGCCTATGCCTACGGACTGGCCAGGGCAGCTCTTGCGGAAGGGGCAACCCTGTACAATCAATCCCCGGTCATCTCCCTGGAGAAAGAAGGGGAATACTGGCGGCTGACAACACCCAATGGATCCGTTCTTGCCAAATCCGTCATCATTGCGGTCCAGGGATATCCGGAAGCGGCCTTTAAAGACCAGATTCAAAAT
>CAYWNB010000175.1:0-3656 GCA_964459195.1 uncultured Desulfobacula sp. | reverse complement strand
CCATGCGGTTTTTACGGGGCCTTTTTTACGAGGCCGGTTCCCGCCTGTACCATTTGGTACAGCGCCGAATTTGAGGTATCCCGCCTTGTTCGATCGATTTGGACAAGGCGTTTAGCCGGTAAACTTTTTATTTGATCAGATAAATATCCACCTTGGTTTTCAGGCCCTTTATCAGGACGGGTTGGGGATGTTCCATAAGAACGTTTCGGGTTTGGTTTTCAGTTAGAAAGCGTTTTGTCTCTGCAGAAAGAATGATGCGGGCATCCATTTCCCGGGTCAGGGATTGGAGACGGGAAGCCAGGTTGACCGCATCTCCCAGCAATAGGTAGGACAACCGGTCCGGGCTTCCGATATTGGCGGCCAAAACCTGGCCGGTGTGGATGCCGATGCCATGGGATAAAGGCAGTCTTCCTTGTTGGACAAACTGGTTGTTTAAATCTTTGAGTCGTTTTTCCATATCAAGGGCCGCAAAAAATGCATTGGATGGGTGATCCTTGCACGAGACAGGTGCACCGAAAACCGCATAGATTTCGTCTCCAAGGAATTGGAGAATCAGACCTGATTTTGATTTTATCGCCGCACTCATCTCTTTGAAATAGTCGTTTAAAATCTGAACCATCTCCTTGGGATCATTGGCTTCAGTCATGGGCGTAAAGTCTCTCAGGTCTGCAAACAAGACGGTGACGTTTTTGAATTCTCCGTCCAGGGGGATTCGTCCGGATATGATTTCATCCCGGATCTCGGGGGCAACGTATTTTCCAAATGCATCCCGTAGCAGCTCTTTTTCAGCCAGGCTTTGGATCATTTGGTTGGTGGCATCCCCTAGAACTCCCACCTCATCATTGGAGACCACATTTACCCGGGTCTGGTAGTTGCCTTGTTCGATTTCCTTCATGGTCTCCAGCATGCCATTGATGGGGTCGGCAATGGATCGGCTGACGAGGCGATTCAATACCCCTGACCCCAGAAAAAAAAGGATAAAAACCACCAGGGAAAAAATTAAAACGCCCTGACCATAGGTTTTGGCTGAAACCGTCTCAGCGTTCACCTGTAAATAGAGAACAAAGAGGGTCAGGACAATGTTGGCAAGGGGAATCAGGCTTGTTATGCGGTAAAATGCACGGAGGCGTTTTAAAATGGAAAGCTTGGCAGTTCCCTCCAAAAGGGAAAGTTTTCCTTTGGGGAAAAAAAGGGGAATCAAACCTTTTCTTGCATGGGACTCAACCCCGAAAAAGATGATGGCAGAGGAAACAAATCCCACCATGGTGGGACGTATGGAAAAGGTGACTGCAGTGGTTAGGTCGATTTGTTTGATGGCAAAGGTGCCACCGAAAATACACAAGGGGATAAAAATCCAGAATAAAATATTCAAGGGGACCATGATAAAGGGCAGATTGATCAGCCGTTGTTTTGCCTTTAGTTCAAGGGGCGGCGGCAGGTACTGGTGTTGATTTTTTAGAGACAGGCATTTGGATATGGGGGCGAGAATACGTTTTAAAACCACCAGGAAAGGGACGCAGGCAAAAGTAGCCAGCAGGCAGAGAATGGCAAACCGGTAAGCAACCACATGGATCCAAAGGATGTCCCCTCCTTGGCGGATGGCCTGGAGCCGGACAAGAACAAATTCAAGGGGGGTGGCCAGGTTCAGGATCGCAACGACCAGGATACCCACGATGGTGGCTACCACCCCGATCAAATAAAATTTTGAAAGCAAGGCTTTGTGGGACGATATCATGGGATTTTGACCTTCCTATCGAACCGGTACCACTTCAAGCCAGTATCCGTCGGGATCATTGATAAAATAAATGCCCATTTTCTTGTTTTCGTAGCAGATACAATCCATTTGTTTATGAAGGGCATATGCGGCATCAAAATTCTGGGTTTTAAAAGCGATGTGAAATTCTTCATCCCCCAGATTATAGGGGATTTCCTGGGATTTGAGCCAGGTGAGCTCCAGCTTGCCAGCAGTAGTGCCGTCGTCCAGGAACACAATAATATAGCTCCCATCCTTTGCTGTTTTCCGGCGTTCTTCTTTCAGGCCAAGCGCTTGTTCGTAAAAGGCCAGGCTTCGTTCCAGGTCCAGTACGTTGATATTAAAATGGTCAATGGTAAATTTCATTTTTTTTCCTTCCTAACGGTTATGGTTATCGCTTAATCATCCCAGACCCAAGGCTTTGGGTCAAGGTAAAAATATGGAGATAACGGCTGTCTGCTTTTTTTTGTGATTAATAGTTTTTAATTTGTGATTCCCCTGGTATAGTGGCTGGCATGGAAAAGCGTGTCTGTTTAAATTTTCAGCAGCCAGAATCATGTATACCAGAAGAATATCTTGTTGATGATAACAACCTTTAATTTTACTGCCAGCAGATGGATACGGTTCTGGTTAATTTTTTTTTGTCTCCAGACAGCCTTTCCCTTCCTGTCAGAGGGATACAGCCAGTCTCAATACCAGAGATTTCAGGATAGACTCATTGATCATCGTTCCCGCCTGAACCCTAAATTCAAAAAGAAGATACGTCAAAAGACCCAATATATTATTGTCCATACTTCGGAATTGGGCCTGGATGCAACCCTGCGGGTGGTATCCGGGGGAAAACAATTTCAAAGCGGATATAAAACACCCGGGGGGCATGCCCATTATGTGATTGCAAGAAACGGGCGTACCTACCGGATCTTGGATAAACGATACCGAGCAGACCATGCAGGCCGCTCCATGTGGAAGGGCCGGACAGATATCAGTGATGTATCACTGGGTATTGAGTTGGTTGGATATCACACGGCCCCCATCACAAAAAGCCAATACCGGTCTTTGGGAATGCTGATTCGAATTTTAGAAAAGGTTTTCGGTCTCAAAGATCAAGATGTGCTGACCCATAGCCAGGTGGCCTATGGAAAACCCAATCCCTGGTTTAAGAAAAACCACAGGGGCCGCAAACGGTGTGCCAAAAATTTTAATCGTGCCAAGGCCGGTCTGGGCAAGGGCTGGAGATATGATCCGGATGTCAGGGCAGGAAGGCTGATGGCAGATCCCACATTGGTAGGCGTATTTTATGCGCCTTCCTTTAAAGTCCCCATCCCTTTGGCAGCCCCCCGGGAATTCGGGTCCAATATTATATCCGCCACCAATTCTGCCTGGGCGATTGCCGGGGGGGATTACGATGAAAATACAACGGTCTATTTTCTTCCCAACGGCCGGACCCTTCCCGGCGATAGGATTTACAAAACCATCGGCTGGGCCCATTTGCCTTTGAACACAAAGGTGATTCTCAACCAGGATGTCGAACCGGCTGTTATCCAGATTCAGGCCCAGACTCCGGTTAAGATCATTTCCAGTAACATGACGGCCTGGTCCCATGCAGGGGCGGCATATCAGGAGGATACCACTCTATATTTTTTGCCTTCCGGCCGGGTTTATCCCGGTTCGAAAATCTTAGACTGGGATGATTTGCCCCTGAAGACCCGAATGCTGGTGGGGTATAAAGGGCCTTTTTCCATTACCCGTACCCAAACTGCCTATAAAATTGCCGGGCAAAAATATAAAGCACCTGAAACCATTTATTATTGGCCGGGAATCCTTACAACCGGGGACAAAATAATCGATTTTAAAGACCTGCCTAAGGGAGTACAGATTTATTTGCCCCTAATCCTAAAATAGG
>CAYWNB010000174.1:3184-6322 GCA_964459195.1 uncultured Desulfobacula sp. | reverse complement strand
AACTGGTCGATATTTTCCTTTGATTCGGTTTCCGTGGGTTCCACCATAAAGGCTGCGTCCACCACCAGGGGAAAATACACCGTTGGTGGATGAAATCCATAATCTAGGAGACGCTTGGCCATGTCCATGGTGGTGATGTGATGCTCTTGCTGGAATTTGTCGTTAAATACGCATTCATGCATACAGGGCCGGTCATAGGGAAGATTCAGGGTGTCTTTGAGACTTTCCTTGATATAATTGGCATTGAGAACGGCCAGGGTTGAGGCATCCTTTAATCCCTTGGGACCCATGGAAAGAATATAGGCCCAGGCCCTTACCATGACGCCGAAATGACCGTAAAATGTATGCATCCTACCGATGGTATCCGGGCAATCTGTCACAAATTTATAGGTGTCTAATTGTTTTCCGGTTCTATTTTTTTCTATTCTTGGAACCGGTAAAAAGGGAATGAGTTCCTTGACAACGGACACGGTTCCGCAGCCGGGGCCGCCGCCGCCGTGGGGGGTGGAAAAGGTTTTATGCAGGTTCAGGTGGAGGACGTCAATACCCAGATCCCCGGGTTTAACGATTCCCATGATGGCATTCATGTTGGCGCCGTCTCCGTATACCAGTCCGCCCTTGGCATGGACAATCTCACATATTTCCTTGATATTTTCTTCAAACAGCCCCAGGGTGTTGGGGTTGGTGATCATAATACCGGCAGTGTCTTCGTCCATGATTGCGGCCACAGCCTCGGGTTCCAAAATTCCCTTTTCACCGGATTTGACACTTACCGACGCATACCCGCAAAGGGAGGCCGAGGCGGGGTTGGTGCCATGGGCCGTATCCGGGATGATGATCTTGGAGCGCTGCTTTCCTTTTTTCTCGTGATAGGCATGGAACATGAGAATACCTGCCAGTTCTCCGTGGGCACCCGCTGCAGGCTGGAGGGTAACGGCGGGAAAGCCCGTGATTTCTCCCAAAGCCTGTTCCAGATCATACATGAGCTTTAAGGCTCCCTGGGAGAATTCTTCTCCCGCCAATGGATGGGCGCTGGCAAAGCCCTGTCTGGCTGCCTGGACTTCATTGGTTTTGGGATTATATTTCATGGTACACGATCCCAAAGGATACATGCCAGAATCCACACCAAAATTCCACTGGGACAAACGGGTATAGTGTCTCACCACATCCAACTCGTAGAGCTGGGGCAGTTCCGGCGCATCTCCCGTAAGGCTTGGATCCAGCAGGGTTCGTTTCACTTGTGTTTTAGGAATAGAGACGGCACATCTGCCTTCCCGGCTTTTTTCCCAGAGCTGGGGTTCGTTGAAAATAAGGCCTTTTGTTCCCGGCTGCTTATTCATTATTGCACCTCCTTTGCCAGTTGATCCATATCATTTTTCGACACTTTTTCCGTGGCGCAGAAGAGATAGTGATCTTTTAATTCAGGATAATAGGGTTCAAGATCAATGCCGGCAAAAATGCATTGGCTCTGGATGAGGTCTGCTCTTTTTTGGCTGAATCCCTCGGGGGCTTTGACCACAAATTCATTGAAGAAGGGAGCGTCAAACACCGATTCAAACCCGGCCTTTCCAAGGACCTCTTTCAGGTAGACGGCATTGTCATGGTTTTGCTGGGCAATTTCACGGATGCCGATTTTTCCCACCGTGGCCAGATACATGGCTGCTATCATGGCATTGAGGCCGTTGTTGGAGCAGATATTGGAAGAGGCTTTTCCCCTTTTGATATGCTGTTCCCGGGTGGCCAGGGTCAAGACATACCCGTCGTCTCCATTGGCATCCTTTGTCCTGCCGATGAGCCTGCCGGGCAGTGTTCTCATCAGCTTTTTGGTACCGGCTAAAAGTCCCAGGCCAGGACCTCCGAATGTCTTGGCAATGCCAAGACTCTGACCTTCGCCGGCCACAAGATCCGCACCACAGGATCCTGGATTTTTAAGAAGGCCGTAGGCAAGGCTTTCCGTAAAAGAGGTTATAAATAGAATATCTTTGGCTTCGGCAATGGCCTTAACAGCGCCAAGGTCTTCAATATTCCCCAAAAAATTAGGGGATTGGATTGCCACCCCGGCAATGCCGTCCATGGCTTCCAGGGCGGCGGTATCCGTAAGTCCCGCTGAGGTGCGGGGGATTTCAACCATTTCATATCCCGAAGGAGTGATATAGGTTTTAATAATCTGACGATGGCTGGGATGGACCAGGGAGGAGACTGCGATCTTATTGGCGTTTTTATTTTTTCTCAGGGCAATCAAAGCACATTCGGCCAAGGCTGTACCGCAGTCATAGTGGGAGGCAGTTGCAATATCCATTCCCAAAAGTTCTGTTATCATGGTCTGGAATTCATAGATTCCCTGGAGCGTTCCCTGGCTGACCTCGGGCTGATAGGGGGTATAGGCTGTTGCAAATTCAGACCGTGATATCAGATAGGGAACGATGGAGGGAATAAAATGGTCATAGGAACCTGCCCCGATAAAGCATTTATAATTTTTACAGGCGATGTTGGCAGATGCCAAAGCCTCCATGTAGGCATCCAGATCCCATTCGCTTAAGGCTTCCGGAATATTTAAGGGACCCTTTGTCTTTAACGCGTCGGGTATGGTTTCAAACAAATCATCCAGAGAGGCATGGCCGGTTTTGGCCAGCATCTGGTCGATATCCTCTTGGGTATGGGGAAGATAACGCATGGCATTTATCCTTTCAGCATTTCAAGGTATGCTGCCTTGTCCATTAAATCGTCCAACTGGGAAAGATCACTGGGTTTTACTCGGATGATCCAGCCGCCTTCATAACAGTCCTCATTGACAAGTTCCGGTGCATCTTCAAGGGCTCCATTGATTTCAATGATTTCTCCTGAAATGGGAATATAAACTTCTGATACTGCTTTGACTGATTCGACGCTGCCAAATTCGTCTCCCTTAGAAAAAGTATCCCCCACTTCGGGTAGTTCAACAAAAACAATTTCACCCAATTGATCCTGGGCGTAGTCGCTAAGGCCTATGGTAACAATGTCTCCATTGAGTTGAGCCCATTCGTGGTCCTTGGTGTATTTTACATCTTCGGAAAAATTAAGATCGCTTATCTCTCGCATAACAGCCTCCTTTTAAATAAATTAAATAAAATTATCCAGTTTCTTTCTTGCGGTTCTGTC
>CAYWNB010000174.1:0-3084 GCA_964459195.1 uncultured Desulfobacula sp. | reverse complement strand
GGTCCAGGACCTGTGTCGTCTCACCGGCATTTACTTTTCTTAGATTCTCACCCACAAAGGGGAGTATGAAGGGGTCATTTTTTTCCGGAATCAGGGCTTTTGAACCCAAAAAATCCTTGGTAAATCCTTGTTTGTCCTGGGTATAGGGCAGGGCAAAGTCCCAGGGGTGGTTGGTAAATTTCCAGTGGCCGATATCCTGGTGTGACAGGGGCAGGCAGGCCCCTGTTCTCAAAGAATCCCGGGCACCCAGACCGCAGGCGGCAATTCCATATTCTTCACCCGCTGCCAGGATATCTTTCCATAAAGTTACAATGGCAGACAGATCCAAAAAGATTTCAAATCCAAATTCTCCGGTGTATCCGGATCGAGACAGCAGTACGGGGGTACCGTCCAAAAGGGCGACAGGCGCTGGGTCGGCCTCGTTTTTAAAATGCCCTTTGAATGAAAAATAGGGCATTTTGTCGAATACACTCGCCGGATTTTTGATCAATTTTGACAAAATTCGGGCGGAGTTTTTACCCTGGATATCCATTTTGGCAATTTTACCGGACAGATCTTCGATCAGAACATCCATTTTGTTTTTCCTGGTGTCAAGATGTTCGGCAATGACACCGCCCATGCCTGCATTCACGCATACCATAAATCGGGTGTCGGTGAATTTATAGACAATGGCATCATCAATACAATGCCCCTGGGTGTCCAGAAATGCACCGTATACACATCTGCCGGTCAAAAGAGAGCTGATATCCCTGGTAAAGCAATCGTTAAGCAGGGTAAAAGAATCCTTGCCGTCAACATTGATGCAGGCCATGTGACTGGTGTCAAATATACCTGCTGATTTTAAAACAGCCAGATGCTCATTTTTGACCCCGGTATCATACCATAAAGGCATATCAAATCCTCCGAAATCAGCCATGTTCGCACCGGCATCCTTGTGCCATTGATGTAAAGATGTGGTTTTTAAACTGGTATTCATGACAACACCCTTATAAAATATAGATTTAAAAAATATAGGGAACTTTCAAATTATAGGACTTGTATACTACAAATGCCTCAACAGAGTTGACACCTTCAATTTTGGCGAGTTCATCGGTGTAAAACTCCAATAGGCCAAATCCTTCTTTGAAGAGAACCTGGACAATCAGGTCGTACCGACCTGTAACAACACTTGTTGAAATAACCCCCTTGAGCTTACTGATTTCTTCGCCTTTCTGGACCAGGTTCATTTCAGTAAGCTTGATACCGATAACAACCGATTGGTGTCCGGGCAGGGTGGCCGGATCAACCAAACCACAGATTTCCAATACCCCTTCTTCCTGGAGTTTGTTGACCCGGGATCTGACGGTGTTCTCGGTAATGGACAATTTGTCAGCAATAATTTTAAAGGATTTTTTCCCTTCTTTCAACTCTCTAATAATATCGATATTAGTTTTGTCGATTTTCATTACACTTCTTCTTTTAGTTAAAAATTAAATTAAATTATCTTGATAATTATCTTACGATAATGATAATGTCAATTAAATTTTAAAAAACTCATGTAAAAACAAATTTCACTTGGAAAAATTAATGAAAATCATATATAATACAAAATATTTTCGTAATAAAATGGGTATTTTTAGTTATAATGATGGATAACAATTACAGGAGGAACCCATGTCTGAAAAATTGATTATTATTGGCGGAGGTCCCGGGGGATATATTGCAGCATTGCGTGGGGCTGCCCTTGGCGGAGAAGTCACCTTGATTGAACGAGAAAATTTGGGCGGCACCTGTCTTAACTGGGGGTGTATTCCTTCCAAGATTATGAAAAACTCGGCGGACCTGTTTTTAAAATGTTTGAAAGCTGGTTCGTTGGGTATCAAAATTGAGGGAAGCATTACACCAGATATGCGAGCGCTTATGGACCGGAAGGAAAAAATTCTTTCTAGCCAGAGAAAAGGAATTGCCTCATTGTTGCAAAGCCGCGGCGTTGCCATTGAAGCAGGCCTTGGAAAAATAAAATCTAAAAATTTGGTTGAAGTGACCAAAGCGGATGGGCAGAAAATAGAGGTGGGTTTTGATAAATTGATCATTGCCGTGGGAACTAAACCCATGAATGTGACTGATTTTCCCTTTGATCACAAAAAAATTCTCTCCTCCGATGACATCCTTGTTTTAGATGAATTACCTAATTCCTTGACCATTGTTGGGGGCGGGGTGATTGGATGTGAGTTTGCTTTTATATTTTGTGCATTGGGGTGTAAGGTGACTATAGTTGAAGCCATGTCAAGGCTTTTGCCTCTGCCTTCTGTGGATGAGGCCTGTTCAAAATTGTTGTTGCGGGAGATGAAAAAACGTAAAATAAAAGTCTTGTGCGATACCATTGTCACCGCAGCGGATACAACAGGAGATGGGGTCGAAATGTCACTTGCGCCCAGCCCTTTTACCGATAATCCAACCCCCCAGAAATTAAAAACTGATGGTATCCAATCCCAGGTGATGGCGGTCTGTATTGGCAGAACCCCTCTATCCGAAGGGCTTGGCCTTGAAAATATCGGTCTGTCCACCACGGGTCCGGGGTGGATTGCTGTTAATGAACAAATGGAAACCCCTGTGGAAAATGTCTATGCCATAGGAGATATTTTGGGACCCGAAAAAATCATGCTGGCTCATGTGGCTTCCCATGAAGGGCTTGTGGCTGCACAAAATGCCATGAAGCAAAAGACAGATCCAAAATTGACCATGGCCTATGACGTAGTGCCCGGTGCCATTTTTACCATGCCCGAGATCGGCACCGTTGGTCTGAGCGAAAAACAAGCTATTGCCAGGGGCCTTGAGGTGGAGACGGCAAGTGTCAACTTCAGGGTTCTGGGAAAGGCCCAGGCCATTGATGAAATAGCAGGCGAAGCCAAGATGATCATTGAAAAGAAAAGCGGCAGAGTGCTGGGTGTCCATATGATCGGCCCCCATGCCACAGACCTCATTGCCGAAGCCACCCTGGCAATTGAAAAGGGGCTGACCGCAAAAGAAATTGCCCATACCATTCATGCCCATCCTACGCTTTCGGAAATCATGGGAGAGGTTGCGTCAAAAGCCATGGGGATG
>CAYWNB010000173.1:0-6365 GCA_964459195.1 uncultured Desulfobacula sp. | reverse complement strand
GGTTCCCCCTGAATTAAAACAGTCGTTGGGGGTTTTACATGCCGGGCAGAGGGTTATATCACCGGGACATATATCCTCATCGGTTGGTATCACACGGCACCGGTCTGAATTGATCCGGATTTGGAAATCATATTGTTCTGAAAAAAGTTTGATTCTCAACAGATCGAACCCCCTGCCGCCAGCATTAAAATCATAGGCGTGTTTGGTTGAATACTCCAGGGAATCTGGGGGGGTGAAATAATTTTCAAATACCAGGTGTAATTTTTCTTGGGTAAACCCAATGCCATGGTCCGTGAAAATCAATTCCGCAGAATTTTTTGTATTCCTTAACACAATATCAATCTTACCCCTATCCGGGGTATATTCAATGGCATTTCGCAGGATGCCGGTGATGAGGGTGTCAAGTATTTCAGGGGGGATAAAAATAGTCACCCCCTTTGCAATTTTAGTGTTTAAAACACAGCGTCGATGGTGGAATTCCGGTCGAATCTCTTTAATTTTTTTTGTTAGATATTCATCCAGAAGAAGGGATTTGGAATGGATTTTTTTGGGACCGAAAAGACGTTCAATGGTGGTGTGCACCCGAGTGATGATATCCGGGTTGTCTGTTTCACTTTCAATCAGGAGACTCAGTTCATCCTTACAGGCTTCCAGAAGTTTGTTGAGGAGATGGTAGGCTTTAAAATCCTTTATCCGCAAGAGATCTTCCACTTCATGCTGGATGTCTAAAATTCTGTTTAAATTTCTTTGGCCCCGTGTGAAAATTTTTTCAAACACTTTTTTAAGATCGGGGTTTTCAATACCCAGGGCCGTCAATTTTTTTGATAAAAGCTTCATGGAGGCACTCAAGACCGAAACAGGGGTCTTGATCTCATGGGCAAGGTGATTGATCACCTTGTCTTTTGCATGGTTCAGTGTTTTTAATTCGTCATAGGATACCCTCAATTCTTCATGTATCCGGGTATTTTCAATGGGCAGGGCAATGCTGGCGGTCACAATGCTCAAGAGCTCAATATCGGTGGTATCAAAATTGCCATGGATTTTATTGACCACGGAAACCACTCCAATGGTCCTGTCTTTTAACTTGATGGGAACCGACAAAATTCCCCTTGTGACAAGATCGGTTTCATCGTCCACCCGGCGCAGGAAAAAAGAGCATTGGCTGGCATCGGGAATAAGAAGGGGGTTCCCTGTTTTGTATACACGTCCGGACACGCCTTTGTCGGCAGAGAATCTAATTTTTTTGAATTTTTTTTCAGATTCCCGGTTCCGGTATTGGGCAGAAAAAAAATAGAGTTCATCCGTTGATTCATCCGCCAGGAGAATGAAAGCCCCCTCCACAGATATCAGATCTTGGATTTCCCTGTTAATAAGGGGAATCAGATCCCCCAATTGTTGATATTGGTGCAGGGCTTTGGAGATTTTGAACATGATCTTATTGCTTTTTGCCATCCGTTTTTCAACGGTCATGTCCCGCAGGATCAATACCTGTCCTGCGGGTTGGTTTTGGTCATCATACATGATGGCGCCATTGATCAATATGTCCAAAATTCGCCCATCTTTTGAATATCTCTGGGTTTCAAAATCATGGACCGTGAGGTTTTCAAACAATTGCTTCATCCCCTGTTTTGCCTGGGGGATCAGGTGATGGGGAATAAAGTTGATATTTTTCCCTTTTACCTCTTTGAGGGTCCATCCAAAGACGCGTTCAAAGGCCGGATTGATATAATCAACCTTGTTGTCAAGGGTGAAGGCAAAGACTGGGTCAGGCAGAAATTTGAGGAGTGTGCTGAGCTGTTCCTGTGCCAGACAGCTTTCCTGGTATAATTCCAGGGAGGTTTTTTTGGGGGTTTTAATCTTGTTTGGGGCCGGTGCTTTGTCTGTAAATTCCATTTATATGCCTTGGAAAAACGCTGGGGTTAATTGTTTGAGATACCACCCTTATACTCAGATGTTGAATCTGTTTTCAATATAATATTTGGAAAATTGAACAAGGCTCCTGTTGTTTAGGGGATGTCTTCCCAGAATTATTTTTAAAATAAATTCTTGACGTGTAGCTGTAATGTATCTATAAAATATCTAAGTAATAGCTAATTCATCTCCTTGATATAGCTATTAATGCAAACAGGAGCTGCAGATTATGGTCAGTGATCGAGAAACGAGTGAAAAAATTGAAGAAACTTATTCCCGCACCAAGGTGAAATTTGAAATCTATGGAGAGGAACTGATCGAGAAGACGGTTAAGTCAAGTGGCAACAGTGGCAGGATTTACCTGCCGCCGGAATGGATCGGGACAAAGGTGAAAGTGGTAAAATGCTGAATTAAACACCCCTAATTCGTCTCGTTTAACAAAGAGGCTTATTTAAAGTATAAAAGGAGAAAAAAGATGGGAAATGTTCCTGAAAAAATTTGGACCTGGCAAATGGTAAACCCCCTTAAAAAGGACAAGGAAACAGGAGAAGTCACTCCCGGAAAATTGGTAAAAACTCAGATTGACGTCCCTGAACTTTTGCCTGGAGAAGTCCTGGTTGAAGTTGCGGGCTGTGGTATTTGCCATACAGACCTTGGGTATTTTTACCAGGGGGTTCCCACTGTGAATAAACCGCCTTTAACCCTTGGCCATGAAATTTCCGGTGTTGTGGTAGCCGCAGCAAAAGACGTTGAATCCTGGACAGGCAAGGAAGTCATTATTCCTGCAGTCATGCCCTGCAGAAAATGTCATCTGTGTAAAACCGGCAGGGGAAACCGGTGCCTTGCCCAGAAAATGCCCGGGAACAGCATGGGAATCTATGGCGGTTTTTCAAGCCATATCCCTGTTCCTGCCATTGATCTTTGTGAAGTCAAAAATCGCGGGGATATTCCCTTGGCAAAGTTGTCAGTTGTGGCAGATGCGGCAACAACTCCCTTCCAGGCAGCAAAAAGAGCGGATGTTCAGGTGGGGGATAATGTCATTGTCATTGGGGTTGGCGGAGTGGGACAATATATGGTCCAGATCCTTAAAGCCCTGGGGGCTGCAACTGTGGTTGCCATCGATATTAATCAGGAACGCCTGGATACCATGCTAAAAAACGGAGCCGACGTTTCGGTTAATTCCATGGGCAAAACCCCCAGGGAAATTTCCGGAGAACTCAAAGCATATAGAAAAGAAAATGGGCTGCCCTCAACCGGCTGGAAAATTTTTGAAGTTTCCGGTACGAAACCGGGCCAGGAACTGGGCCTTGCATTGCTCAGCTTTACCGGCAAAATGGTGGTGGTGGGATTTGGTCCCCACAAGGTAGAATATTCCATTTCAAGGCTCATGGCATTTGATGCAGAGCTCATTGGTTCCTGGGGATGTTTGCCCGAGTACTATCCATCTGTGCTGAGTATGGTTACCAATAAAAAAATTAATTTTGAAGAATTTGTCCAGACAAGGCCTATGAGCACTATCCAGGAAAGTTTTGAGGAAGCCCATAAACAGTCTCCTGACAAGAGAATCGTACTGATACCTGACTTTTAACAAAACCAAAAAGGAACCAAAGATGAAATTAGAAGGAAAAAAAGCCATTGTTACCGGTGGGAGCAGGGGAATCGGAAAAGCCATTGCCCTGATGTATGCAAAAGAGGGAGCAGATGTTCTGGTCAACTACCATTCCAATGATGCGGCGGCCAAAGAAACCTGTGCACAGATTGAAGCACTTGGCCGACGAGCAGTTGCAGTTGCAGCGGATGTTGCAAATTATAACAGCGCACAGAATATGGTTGAAGAGTGTGTGAAACAATTGGGCGGGGTTGATATTGTTGTCAACAATGCCGGTGTTTCCAAGCCCTCCATGCTGCTTAAAATGAAAGAAGAAGACTGGGATTCGATTATCGATATCCATTTAAAAGCGGCCTTTAATACCACACAGGCAGCTGGTCGCCACATGAAAGAACAAAAATCCGGCAAAATCATTAATGTGATTTCAACGGCTGGGATCTTCGGCACCGTCGGTCAGATCAACTATGCCTCTGCAAAAGCCGGTATCATCGGGTTCACAAAATCAGCCTCCCGGGAGCTGGGTCGATATGGCATTAATGTCAACGTGATCTGCCCCGGAATTACAAAGACAGAAATGACAGGCAAGCTTCAGACCGACGAAAAACTGAAAAAAATCTATGAAGGCAGAATTCAGCTGGGCCGTTTTGCCGAGCCTGAAGAAATTGCACCGGCCTTTGTATTCTTGGCTTCCGATGATGCCAGCTATATCACAGGCCAGGTTCTGGGAGTTGATGGCGGTTATATTGGTTAGGTCCGCAGATGAAATAAGTTGAACTGGAAATGAGAAACACTACATACCCGATAAACAAAGGAGAGTTAAAATGAGTCTTGAGTGGATGCCAAGGGATAATGAGCCAAAGGATCATGCATTGCATAGAAACCCCCATTGGGGAACAGAAGCCCCCGGCGTTATTTATGAGAAAAAACCGTTAACAGATCCCCAGGGAAATGTGACGCCAAAATTGTTTGTGGCCTGGATTACCCTGAACAACCCCAAACAGTTTAATTCGTATACCACAGACATGGTAAAAGGGGTTATTGCCGGATTTGAAAATGCCTCCCTGGACAGAAGTGTCGTGGCCGTTGTATTCACATCCGTAGGTCCCTATGCCTTTTGCACCGGCGGAAACACCAAGGAATATTCTGAGTTCTACTCCAAAAGATGTGATGAATATGGTCAGTACATAGATCTTTTTAACCACATGGTGGATTCCATTCTTGCCTGCAAAAAACCGGTTGTATGCCGGGTGAACGGCATGCGGGTGGCCGGTGGTCAGGAGATCGGGCTTGCCTGTGATATTGCAATTTCTTCCGACCTTGCCATTTTCGGCCAGGCAGGACCCAAGCATGGATCTGCTCCTGCTGGTGGTTCTTCGGATTTTCTTCCCTGGTTTTTGACGGCTGAAGATGCCATGTGGAACTGCGTATCCTGTGAAATGTGGTCCGCTTATAAGATGAAGGCAAAGGGGATGCTCTCCAAGGTGGTTCCCGTTCTTAAAATAGATGGGGAATGGGTTAGAAATCCCACCATCATCACGGATAAATATGTGGAAGATGGTGAAATAGTATACGGCGAATCTAAATCCGGTCAGGAACTCAAAGATGGCCGGGCCCTTATTAAACAGCACCAGGCCAATTCGGATTTTGAATTGCTTGATAAGGAAGTGAACGATGTGATTTGGAAATTTGCAAATCTCTTCCCCGGCTGCCTGATTAAATCCATTGACGGTATCCGCCAGAAAAAGAAATTTTTCTGGGACACAATGAAAAATGATCACCGGCATTGGCTGGCGGCTAACATGGGGGGTGAAGCATTCCTGGGATTTGGCGCCTTCAATACCAAGAAAATTACGGGCCAGAATACCGTTGACTTTATCCAATTTCGTCAAAATATAGCGGATTCCCAGATGTGGGATGATGACATGTTTGAAAGTGTCATGGGCAAGCCTAAAGAATAAGGTACAAATAGGTATTAATTATTAAATACTTGAATGGATAATTTAGGGTTCAACCTCAATTCAAAGGGGTTGAACCCTAAATTGGGGGCAGGGTGAAAAGAATATGGGGTCTCAGGTGGCTGAAACCCCCATGGTGCTTGATATTCTGCCCTTTATCCCCGGGGTGAAATAAGGACAATTTTATTTGTAAAAAGTGCCGATTTCTCCTTGACACATAGTTATATTGTAGCTTATATATAGTTACATTGTACCAAGCGGCATCAATAAAGCCGTCTCGTGTATGCAGGCTTATGAGGCCCTGATCTTATGGACATGGTTTGATGGGGAAAATAACGGTTAGCAGGAATATAGAAGGGGAAAAAAATGAGGTATGCAGAGACAGGGTTTAACCTGGAAATCGATTTAACCCGGGGAAATATTGAGAAGGTCGCAACGGACCCCAGGGACACCGAGCTTTATCTGGGCGGTTTGGGTACCAGTGCCAAACTATTATGGGACCGGGTTCCTCCCGAGGTGGATGCTTTTTCTCCTGAGAACCTGTTGATTTTTGCAGCCGGTCTTCTGTGTGGAACACCGGCGGTGGGGTGTAACCGCACCATTGTTTCCACCATCTCTCCCCAGACCAATTTGATGGCATTTTCCATGATGGGCGGTTTTTTTGCACCCGAGCTCAAGTATGCAGGGCTTGACAAGGTGGTCTTGAGGGGAAAGTCTGAACGCTTGGTTTATCTGTATATTAACAATGACAAGGTGGAATTAAGGGATGCCTCCCATTTAAAGGGGAAGGGCTCCATTGAAACCGCTGAACTGATTCGAAAAGAGCTGAAGCAGCCCAAAGCCCAGGTGGCTGCCATTGGCAAGGCCGGTGAAAACAAGGTTTTTTATGC
>CAYWNB010000172.1:0-6367 GCA_964459195.1 uncultured Desulfobacula sp. | reverse complement strand
GTGACCTTGGCCCAGGAGCAGGTGTCGGACATCGAAATTATCCTGGCCCAGGAAGAGCGAATCGTAAGCCTCGCCCGGCACAGGGACCGACTGGCAAGGGGTGAGGCCTGTCCCTTGTGCGGGTCCGAGGAACACCCGGCCATTGAGGCTTACAAGGGCCTGAACGTTTCTGAAAACCGCAATAGGAAATTAAAAAAAGAAAAAGAGGCGGCAGGGTTAACACAGTTGCTGCAAAGGGCCGGCCAGGATATGGCCCGAACAGAGGCCCGGCTGACCTCTTGTGACCTTCAGCGGCAGGCATTGGAAAAGAGGATTGAAGCCTTCCAGGATGCCTGGAAAAAGGTCTGTAGCCAATTGAACATTGCCATGGCGCTGAATCATGTGGAAGAGATCAAAACTTGGCTCAATGGCGAAGAACGCCGTACCCTGGAGATCAAGGAGGTCCTTGCACGCCTGGAAAAAAATCGCGGCCGGATTCAAATTTTGGAGACAAAATTGCAGCAGGCCCGGGAAAAGGAAAAAGAGACCCGCCACTTGATGGAGATGGGAAAAAAGCAACAAGAGCGTCTGGGTCAAACAGCCCGGGAGATCCAGGCGGCACAAAGGGAAACAGACCAGGAGATCCAGACGCTTGAAGCAAGGTTGAAAAAGGGTGTGGACCCTCTGGGCAGCCCTCTGCCGGATCCGGACCAACAGAACCCCTGGCTTGACCGGCACAGGGCGCTCTGGGAGGCATGGAAAACAGCCCGAACCCAAAGGGAAGCGGCAGAAAAAGAAGAGGCCCTCATCCGTGGGGAACTCTCGCTTCTTGAAAAGGAAAAGAGCCTGGTTCTGGTTCAGCAGTCAGAACTTGCCGACCAGATCTTGGGTCTGAAAACACGAGTGTCAGATCTTTTGTCCCAGCGAAAACAGGTGTTTGGGGAAAAATCGGTTAAAAAAGAACGGGAGCATCTTGCTCGGGATCTGGGCCTGGCGGAGTCTTCCCTGGCCAGTGCTCAAAAAGAAAAAATGCAGGTTCAAAAAGGAGTGAACCAGGCCAAGGGGGGGATTGAAGAATTGGAAAAAACAATCTTGAACCTGATCCTGGCAGAAGAAGGCGCAAAAAAAACCTGGGCTGCCTGCCTTGGGGAAAGCGGTTTCAAAGACCAGGAGGGGTTTGAAGTTGCCCTGATAACCCCCCTGGAACGAAAAGAACTAGAATCTCTGAAAGAGGCCATTTCCAAGGGCGAAATCCGTGCCCTTGCCCTGGCAGAAAAAATTACAAAAGAGCTGGCCCTCCTTCATGCATCTCCTTTGACACAAGAACCCATGGAGACACTCCTTAGGTCCCTTGGAAAAAACCAGGAAGAACTCCAGGCCATTGGCAAGCACCAGGGTGAGATCCTCCAGCGGATCCAGGATGACCGGGAAAAACGGGCGAGCCATGCCTCCCTGTGTGAAGCGATTGATCAGCAAACGGTGATTTATGACCGCTGGGTACGCTTGTCCAGCCTGATCGGGTCAAGGGATGGGGATAAGTTTCGGCGGTTTGCCCAGGGCTTGACCCTGGATCATTTGCTTTTTCTTGCCAACAAGCGGCTGCACCATCTCCATGGTCGGTACCTGCTTCAGCGGAAAATGAATGAAGACCTGAGTCTTGAGGTGGTGGACACCTGGCAGGCCGATATCGTCCGGGACACCAAAACCCTGTCCGGTGGGGAAAGTTTTCTGGTGAGCCTGGCCCTGGCCCTGGCATTGTCAGACCTGGTCTCCAACCAGACCAGCATTGACTCCCTGTTTTTGGACGAAGGATTCGGCACCCTGGATAACGAAACCCTTGAAACGGCTCTGGACGCCCTGGACAGCCTTAATTCTGCCGGGAAAATGATTGGGGTGATCTCCCACGTGGAGACATTTAAAGAACGGATTGCCACCCAAATCGCCGTTGAAAAAAAGAGCGGGCTGGGGATCAGTCAGTTGGATTCACGGTTTCGCAGTGACGCCATTGACAATGCCTGATTTAATCCCATCATTGGTATTTAATTTGCCGGTATAGGGGAGACGGGATCAGAATGAATTTAACGGACCAGAAGGACACCAACAGATCCTGGATTATTGGTGCTTCCTTATTGGCATTGTTCCTGGGGGCTCTGGATGCCCTGGTCATGTCTGCTGCCATGCCCACTATCATCACTGAACTTGGCGGGCTTCACCTCTATGCCTGGGTGTATTCGGCCTATTTTCTCGCCCGGGCAGTCTCGTTGCCGGTATTTGGAAAGCTCTCGGATCTCTATCCCACCAAACGCTTGTTTTTGATTTCAATCGGCCTTTTTGTCGTCGCCTCGGTGGCTGCCGGGGCATCGCCTTCCATGGGATTTCTGGTGGTTGCACGGGTTTTCCAGGGAATCGGGGCCGGGGGAATTTTTGCCCTGGTCTATGTGGTATTGTCCGATGTTTCCCCTCTTGGCAAGCGGGCAAAGACCCTTTCCCTTGCGAGTTCTGTCTGGGGAATCTCAAGCCTCATCGGTCCTACCCTTGGGGGGTTTATTGTTACCTTTTTTTCCTGGCGCTGGATTTTTTTAATGAACCTGCCCCTGGGAATTTTTTCCCTTCTGGGCATCTTTTATTTTTTCAAGGAGTTTCGGGAAAAACCCGGACAGGTTCACCTGGACTGGGCCGGGGTCTTTTGTATGACCGGATTTATCCTGGGACTTTTGATCCTGGTGATGGTGGGGGGGCGGGAGTTGCCCTGGGATTCGTTTTGGCTGATCCTTCTGGGTCTTTGTACCCTCCTTTTGGGGGTAGGGTTCTATCTGGCGGAAAAAAATGCAAAAGATCCTATCTTAAATTTTAAATTTTTTAAAATTCCCGGTTTTGCCCTTGGCAACATCCTTGGCTTTTGTGCCAGTTTTTCGACTTTTTCTCTGTTCGCCTATGCGCCTTTGTTTCTCCAGGGCGCCCTTGGTGCTACCCCCCTCCAGGTGGGATATGCCATGCTGTCCTTGAGTCTTGGTTGGTCCTTGGGGTCCCTTCTTATCGGCCGGGTTATGCATCTGGTGGGCCAGAAGCGGGCCACCCTGGCCGGGGTATTGCTCATGGTGCTGGGTACCGGCCTGACCCTTGGGTTTTCCCGGGAAACCTCCATGACCCAGTGTTTTCTGGTCTTCCAGGTGGTGGGTTTCGGCATGGGGTTCATCACCCTTTCCACCCTGCTCATTGTCCAGGACAGCCTGAAACCTGAGGATTTGGGAGTTGGCACCTCCTTTCATCAATTTTCAAGAACCCTGGGGGGAACTATCGGGGTGGGCCTTTGTGGGGGGATGGTCACCTCCCGGCTCATGGATGGCCTTGAAGCCGCTGGCAGTCAATTGCCCCAGGCCATTGTGTCTAGGTTAAACCAGAGCATGGAAAATCTGTTCCAGGCCGATTTCCAGGCCCTGATCCCCCAAGGGGCTGCCAAGATTCTCCAGGAAGCCGTTGCAAACGGGGTTTATTCCGCCTTTATCATTGTTTTTACAGTTTCCCTGATCAGTCTGTGCCTTGTGGCTTTTTTGCCCGGCAAATCTGCCTAATCCGCCTAATCCGCCTAATTCATATTTAGCATTTTTTTGCCCATGGCCATGCCAACAATGACAAATTAGAAAGGTAGCGGCCCAACAAATTGTTGGAGAGGGGGGCACAAAAAGTACGCGCGCCCCTCAGCAAAACCGTTATGTCCTTAGAGGTTTTATTCATATTGCGAAAAACAAAAAGAGTATGTATCATAAAGTTTAAACAATATAAGAGAGGTTATGATGCAAGCATCTCTACCATTAAATAAAATGACCATCACTGAAAAGCTCGTTGTAATGAATCAAATCTGGGATGACCTTATGCGTAATCCAGATGATATTCCATCACCGGAATGGCATAATGACGTTTTATCCGCGCGTGCCGAACGAGTTCATAATGGAGAAGCTCATTTTAAAGACTTTGATTCTGTCAAAACCGAATTGCGCTCAGAGTTTAAATGAATATTAAAATTCTTGATGAAGCTCAGGCTGACTTGCGTGAGGGAGCCGAATTTTACAAGTGTCAAAATGCAGATATGGGAACCTATTTTCTTGATACAATATTTTCTGATATAGACTCATTAATTCTTTATGCTGGCGTCCATATTAAACTCAATGGCTACCATCGGTTGCTATCAAAAACTTTCCCATATGCAGTCTACTATCAAATAGATGAAGATATCATAAAAATTTTCGCTATTTTAGACTGTAGAAGAAATCCAAAACGAACAATTGAGCAATTAAAGCAACGTCGGACATAACCAAGCGCTATCCTTGCCTGGCCCATACTCATGAAAGCTGTTTTTGAAGAACTGGACAGAGGGTGATCAGAGGTCTTTTCCATATTCAAGCACGCAGATAAGGGCCCACCCTTCGATGAGATCTGATTCACTGAATATTTTTGATTCATTGGCTATCATGACGGGATTTTTTTCCCCGGTTGAGATGTGAACTTTTTCGTCAACCTGGTTGTAGATTTCCTGGATGATGCGCTGGTGCCGGGTCGGGGCAAAAAGAGTGAGTGTTTTTAAGCCCTCCATATATTTTACCTGGAGCAGGTTCCCTATGCGGTCAGGTTCTTTGGCATTGTTTTCTTTCCAATTTGTAGCCCCGGCACTGGTGGCCAAAAAAAGGGCGGTTTCAATGAATCCGTATTTAAGAATGACTTTCTGGGAATGGACGTGGCTGGTCACAGACATGTTCTGAATGGCATACACCCCTCTGGTGCGGGCATTATCCTTTAGAAACAGGACAATATCAGATAGGGCGCCCATGCTTCGAAATTCCGGGTTGATAAATCCGTAGGTCTGCTCTCAACCAAACTATTCGGCTCTGGAGACACCAGAGCCCCATGGCCGAAGAGGGTTTTGTCATCTGTCACCGCCACAACAGAAACCATCTGTTTTGACTGGATCATTTCCCTCACCCTTGCCGGATAATAGATATCTTCGTGGAAGAGAATAGATCCATGGGAGAGCATGGCGATTCTGGCGATATCTTCTGCATCTTCGGGGACAGCCAGCCGGATGTGGTGGTGAATCTTTGGCATGGCCTTGACCCTAGTTTTTTCAGTTGTTTTATTTTGACAGACTTTTTTTTCATGGACCCTCTTGTTGATGAAAGGGTAATCTTTAATTCATCCTTGACGCCCTTATATCCCATTTCCAGGGCATGGGTAAAGGCTTCCTCCAATGCCAAAGAAATCAAATCGGCCTGGGATTCCTCAAACCCGCATTTTGCTGCAACCACCCTGACTGTGGCATGGGTCACAGGAAGATAATCTGTCTGTGCAGGAAGGGTTAGGGCCACTCTGATTTTTTCCATAAAACTCCTTACGATCGCTGTTGTTGGTCTCTGGTATCAAATATCGGCTGGGCTTGGCAATGGTGACAATGCGCTGTGTTGTCCTGTACCGGCCCCCTGTCCCAAAAAACTGGAGACTGAGTTAAGCTATCTTTTGATAATTGAAGCAATATGATTTCTAATAAACTTCATCATGATGTCCGACATTTACCAAAATGATTTCTTTTTCTGTGATAAAAAACTCAAGTGTAATTCTGTAAGATATATTAATAGAAACCGAATGCAGATCTTTTAATTTTCCTTTTAATGGATGAAGTCGCAAAGATGGGTGATTTGGATTTATTTCTAAAAGTTTTAGTGTTTTCCCATATTGAGATATTAAATCAGGTTGTTTTTTAACAAATGTTGAAGCCCGTTTAATATAACTATTTGTGTAGATGAGTTTATATGTCATTATGTGATTCGTTTGATATGGGCTTCAACATTTTCTGTGATATAATTACCCTTTTTATAATCAGTTTTTGCCTGATGTAATGCAGCATCGAGTTCACATTCTCTTAGATAATTATACTGTTTCATATCCATTACAACAAATTTTTCTTTACCTCGAACTGTAATAACCAACTCATGATTTTTCGAAAGATTGTTCTGGATGACAGTAACTCCCTTTGTCTTGAGCTGATTGGCTGTTATAGTATTCATAATAAACCTCTTATGTTAGTTAAAAACAGATATTAATAATACTATATATAATACTTTTAATAACACCTATCAAGTCATGATTTTACATTCAATCAGTTATAACAATGAAAATGACACGCTTTAATCATTGATATTTAAATTATTTTTCGTTGAAAAAAGCCTGATACATTCTATTTATTTATTTTATTAAATTGGCATTATTTATGCATTTATTAATTTAGGAAAAACCTAAAAGAAACATGAGATACTTACCTTTTGCACCAACAGTCTAAGGACTAAAAATATAACAGTTTGCTTTTAGGGGTAATTGTTTAAAGTTATCCTTCAATGAA
>CAYWNB010000171.1:0-6466 GCA_964459195.1 uncultured Desulfobacula sp. | reverse complement strand
GTTCATTGTAAGTTTTTACCATCACAGGGTTTTTAGGAACTCTGATTTTAATCCCGTTGAGATCATCTGGTGTGTTGATAGGTCTTTTGTTATTAAAAATGGCTCGATCTCCCCATTCGAACCAGCTGATGATGCGCATGTGACTGGCTTTAACAAATTCATCTTCAATCTTTTTGCCGACGGGCCCGAAAAGCACGTTGTCGACATGCGCTCGATCCCTGAATATAAATGGCATGATGTAAACATCCAGCGGCTTATACCACATAGACGCATTGTTGACTGCCTGTAGGCTGATATCCAAAGTTCCAAGCTGACACATTTTTGCGGCAGTCTGCTCACTGCCAAGCTGCCCGGAAGGAAAGATGGTGATCTCAATTTCTCCCTTTGTATACTGGGTTACGAGCTCTGCAAACCGATTAGCGCCCAGATCATACAGCGAATTGGCAGGCAATCCATGAGAAAATCGAAGTGTTTGTTTAACGGGTTTGATATAGGGGATCTCCAACTTCATGCTGTCACTGCTTGCCTGAACGGGTACAAGCAAACAAACGGTCATGACAACGATAAATAATGCTTTTAACTGCTGAATCATTTTTCCCTCCTGTTAATGAGTTAGTCCTTAGAGTGCTGCTCTAAGGATAGTTTCGAGTCCTTCGCGGTCAATTTTTCTAGGCGAAGAAACATGTATACCGGTTTTTAATGCACTTTCTACAATTTGAGGAACATCTTCTTTTCTGACTGAAAGTTCTTTGAAATTAGTGGGTAAATTCAAGCTGGTGATCAGCATTTCGATTTCTGAAATAGCTAGTTTTCCAGCTTCCATGTGGGTCAAACCTTTGACATCAGCACCCATTGCAGAAGCTATGTTTGACATTTTTTTGGGATTTGAAATTAAATTATATTCTATGGCATGGGACAAGAGTGTCGAACACGCAAGTCCGTGGGGCATGTTATAAAAACCCCCTAGAGAATGTGCCAACGCATGGATGCAGCCGACGCGCGCATTGGCAAACGACATCCCTGCCATGGTACTGGCAAGCAACATGTTACCTGCGGCTTCAAGGTTGTCCGGATTGGCATAAAAAAGTCTGAGATTTTCAGCGATTGTTCTGATGGAAGCCATCGATAGCTGTTCGGTTATGGGGGACGCCCATAAGGAAATATACGCCTCAATAGCATGTACCAATGCATCCATACCAGTGGCGGCGATCATTTTGGGAGGTAACGAGGAGAGGAGAGAGGGATCGAGCAGCGCGATAACCGGAATTAAATGGTCACTTCGGATGGAAAGTTTATATTTTCGAGCGTGATCGGACAAGACTGTTGATGCAGTGACTTCTGCCCCCGTACCGGCGGTGGTTGGGACAGCAACGATGGGGGGCCCCGGATTGGGGACCTTGTTAGGCCCTTCATAGTCCTGAAGCGGACCCGGGTTTGTCGCTAAAATAGCGATTCCTTTGGCGGTATCCATGGAACTGCCTCCCCCGATACCGATGAGAACATCACATTCACTTTCTTTAAATACCTTGGTCCCTTTTTCGATGGCTTGGACTGTCGGGTTGGCTTCAAAATCGCTGAAAACAATATATTTCATGCCTTCTTGTTCAAATGTGCTGACAATTTTCTCTACCAGTCCAGATTCAACAATACCTTTGTCCGCAGCGATAAAGGCATTGTTCCATCCCTGTGCCTTCAACTTTTCCCCTAATTTCTCTGCCCCGCCAACTTCAAAAATTATTTTTGAAGGGCATAGGAACTCAAAGGTCTTATTAAGAGTCATCGGCGTTTCTCCTTTTTAAAATGGTTTTCAGCTTAATATTAACGAACGCTGCACCCCGGTTCGGGCATAACATTCAACAGTGTTACTCGATTCCAAGTTTCTGATATATTTCCGATATCCTGCGCCGGGTTTCTTCCTTAACTTTCTTCAATCTGAAGTGTTTCCAATGCTGCTGATCTTCCGACAATGGCCAGGTAGACAGCTTCGCTCCTGCATGGTTTTAAGGCTTCCTTCATAAAATATGCCTTTACCGATAATAGCTTTTACATCGTATGTTTCAATCAAAGCAAATGCGTTAACCGACCGAAGTCACAAACCATAGTCGCCGACTACAGTTTGCGAACTATAACCGTAAAATAACCTCAAAGTCAAGCAAAAAAATGTTTAAGATAACTATCTAATATTAAATTATATTTTATTAAACTGTATGAAAAGAAAAGATAAAAAAAATGAAACTTTATTCAGCCGGAAACAGAACATCTCCAGCTTACTTATGGATGAATGAACTCGAAGCAGTATAAAGGACCAGAAAGGAATTAACCCCAATCCTGAAATGCGTAGCTATTTCAGGAAACTTATCCTTAATCTGCAGGAGTATAGAACCCTGGACTCAGCCGGGGATATCTATCCCGAATATTTCATGAGATTTTATGGTAAATGGATAAAAGCGATATATTTTCATACGGTTACATTACTATTTTATTGATCTTTGAAAATACAAAGCGACACCCTTTGGGAGGAACGATTTTACCTCATTTGCACCGTTACAGCCCGCTTCCGGTAAAGAACTACAGCTTCACGGACTGTGTCTTGCCGCTAAGACAAGACCTTCTGTGAAATATCCGGGCTATAAGAATCAATCCGATTTAAAGATGCCATCATATAACAAACTAATGGTCTGCTTCATGAACAGTTCAATATCATATGAACCTCGATCGAGAAGCCAGTCATATATGACCCCCCTGGCCGCAAGTATTAACATCTTTGTGATATCATGAGCAGACGGGAAGCGTGAAATATCTCTTCCTTCGAGATTTTTTTTAACATTTAAAAAAATGTGTTGATATATAGGCCTATTCTGAGAAAGGAAGAAATTTGTTCCCCAGTCGAGTTGACCTTTATAAATTTCTCTTAAAAATTCGTGTCCTTTTTCATTAGCAACTTGAGCTATAAAACAATTGGAAAAAATAATACGTTCGCGAAGGGAAATCTCAGCCGGAAGTTTCTCAATAATATCTATGAACTCGGAGTCAATGTTACGGTAGATTTCCATAATTAGCTCGCCCTTATAGGGGAAGTGGTGATAAAATCCCCCCTTAGCGATACCAACAATTTTACAAATGTCATCAACGGTTACACTTTCGAAACCTCGCTCTTCCATTAGTTTAGAAGCGACTTCAAAAATGCGTTTTTTTGTATTCTCGGCTTGTTTCTGTCTTTTGGTTTTTCTATCTACCATAAATCAACTCCAAATAAAGAGATCATTTCCTTTTAAAAAATAACTTTATAATTATATCATAAGTGTAATACTAAAGAAGACTGAAAATAGCCATTGCAAAACATTCAACTGCTTCATTGCAGATTGATCACAGAAAATACCATGATATAAATGATACTGTTGCGATAAGCTGTTGCCATATTTCACAAGGGATCTTCTCAAAGTAACTGTTGAACAGATTTACCATGAGCCCAAATTCTTTTGTTAAGATACGTAATTGTAGAGAAGCCCGTAAATGAACCTCAAATCCAGCCAAAAATCCCACACTTCTGTCCGAAATCACAAAAGAAAATTACACCTCACTTGTTTGCTGTCCTTACTGTGGCAATCGATATTCTTATGTAAAATGCGGGTTTTATAGCCGATATCTATTTGATGACGATTTGACCGCTTCAACTAAAGAATCTACAAGAATAACAGCTTCAGACTATAGTACATTTGCTTTTACTGCTATTTTTTTAACTAATAATTTTACATTATCAGGGTTATATCGTTCCATTTATTATATTCCTTAATGATTATTCAGGACATCCTATTAACTACTGAATTTTCCAATTGGTGAGTCGATAGCCCCTTTTTTTCATTCTGATTCATGTTGTCCAGAGAAGGCGAATACCAATGAAAAAAATTAACAGCAAAACAATCAGCCGGAATAATTCCTGTGGAATTTTTTTGTTTAGTGCGTTCCCTGCATAACCGCCCAAAATGATAGCAGGAGACAACATTCCGACCAACAGCATGGTCTGAAAGGAAATGATTCCTATACTCGTATATGCGACTGACTTAAAAATATTCATAATTGCAAAAAAGAGAACAAGGGTACCCACAAAAATCCTTGGATTGCCACTTTTTTGTATCATGTGAACAGACATCATGAGTCCGGCTGCATGGGCTACGGTACCTGCCACACCAACAACAAACCCAAATAAAACAGTCGAAACACTTCTCCAGTTGGATTTTTTGACAGGATGCGTCTCGGGTATTTTGCGCTTAGAATATCGGCCCCTTATCATTTTTAAAAAATGGAAAGACGAAAACAATACGGCGAATACGCCCACACACTGTTTAAATAAGGTGTCTGGTATAATTTCAATTAGATAGCAACCAAACAAAACTCCTACCAATGCAAGGGGGAGCAAAAGCTTTAATTCTTTTAAATCCCACTCTCCCCAGTAGTTTTTCAAACCGACTAAATCTGAAATCAGCATTGCCGGTGCACCCAATCCAAGTGCCAGCTTGGGAGGAAACACCAAGGCCAAAAATGGCAGGAGGAAGATTCCGGCACCCACCCCCACACCATTTTTGATTACGGCTGACCCGACGACAGCAATCACGCAAATTATTATTTCAAAAGAGGACATTTTTTGGTTTCCTATTCATAGTGAATAAACCTGATCTGTACCCGTTAAGCAGCCAATACTACGTTTTATTAAATACAACCAGCTCCATCCTTTACGCCGGTAGTATTAACACAATATTACTCAATTGGTTATCGTTCTCCTTGTTGATCACGTACATGGACATGACCATGCCGTCAGCATGAATCAAGTTGCTGGCAGCCCCTCCCAGGAATCCAAACACCACGGTGAGAGTAGGCCTTGGGTGGGAGGGGTGGACCGGTGTGTTTTTTTGGATTTACGGCGATCAAGTCTCATCTGGATTAATTTTTGAGATAAAAATAACAAGGGCACAGACCCCACAATAATTTTGACGATATCATTGGGTACAACCTGTACCAGAAATCCGCTGAGGACAACTGCTACCAGTGCGGGTGGCACCAGTAGCAGCAATTCTTTTGAGTTCCATTCCCCCAGTAGTTTCTAATTCCAACCACATCTGCAATCAGCATTGCCGGGGCACCCAGGTCCAGTGCGATTTTGGGTGAAAAAATACGATTTTACATCGTGGACGGCAACCAGGTTGCAATGGATGGAAATATGATGATCAAGGCCAGCAAAATAAGCAGGGCCGGGAAAAACAGCATAACCCATTTAAAAATGTTTTCAATGGTGGTGTCCCCCCCTAAGACATATATATTCAACCCAACCTTTTCTGATCAATTTTTCAATTTTTATGCTCAATCTCCTTTGTGAAATCATATAAAATATTCCTTCTTTTAATAGGGTTTCAAACTGATATGACCGAGTGCTACATTTTTACTCAATTCCCAGCTTCCGGTAAATCTCAGGCAGCCGACTGCGGGTTTCATCCTTAACTTCTTCGAATAAATGTCTGCCATGACTGTCCATAGCCACGGTTAAAGGCCCAAAATCCTTAACACGAAATTTATAGAGGGCTTCTGGATGGAGGTGTTCCCAAAAGACATCTTCTACCTCTTCGATTTGAAGTGTTTCCAATGCTGCTGATCCTCCAACAATGGCCAGGTACACGGCTGCATGTTCCTGCATGGCCTTCAGGCTGCCCTCGTAAAGCCCTCCCTTGCCAATGATGGCCTTTACACCGTAAGTGCCAATCAAATCTGGTGTGAAACGTTCCATGCGGGTGCTGGTCGTGGTGCCCACGCATATTTTTTCCCATTTATCACCCACTTTTTTAAGGCTAGGTGCAGTATGGATGCAGGGCATTCCTTCAAGGCTCACCGGCGGGACATGATGTTGATCGAACATATAGATCTGTGTCAGATCTCTGATGCCGAATAAGGTCCCGTCAAAATAAACAATATCTCCGGCATGAAGCTGCCTTATGGCTTCATCCGAAAAAGGAGTAGTCAGGTGATGTGTTGCCATTTTATATTCTCCTTATGTTAATTAGTAGCCGTACTCAACCCGACCGTCAGGGTATATCTTGGCTCTGGCGCGTCGTGCCGGCCAACACTGAGTGTTTATGGCAATTGGGTTTTGTGTGATATGGGTATAGGCGGTTTCAATATGGACTGCCAGGCAAGTAATATCCCCTCCAAGACCCATGGGGCCGCGACCCATGGAATTGATGGCTTCTTCCAGTTCAACTTCCATTGTTGCAATTTCAGGATCTGGATGGCGCTGCCCTACGGGGCGAACAATTGCTTCTTTGGCCAGCTTCATCACAAGGTCTGCGGTTCCGCCGAGCCCCACGCCGATAATACCGGGAGGGCATGGGTTGGCACCGGTTTCAAAAACCGTATCAATGACAAATTTTTTCAGCGCGGAAATACCATGAGCCGGATAAAACATTTTCATCTTGCTCAT
>CAYWNB010000170.1:0-6526 GCA_964459195.1 uncultured Desulfobacula sp. | reverse complement strand
TAGACCCGCTCATTCTTCTTTTCTCACTGACCAATTTTCAAAGATCAAACTTTTTGTTTGGGGTTGTTACTGACCCCCAAAACCAGGCCAATATACATGTGACACCCGATCTTGTCAAACCTTTTTTTGCATTATTCAAAAATTATTTTGTGATACTTTTTTTTACCGGCTCTCAATAAAATCTCATCTCCATCCACATCGGTATTTGAAACGATTTGATCCATGGCTGCAATGCGTTCTCCATTGATATATGCCCCGCCCTGTTTCACCAGACGCCTCGCATCGGATTTGGACTTGCATAGCCCAGTTTGGGTCAAAAGATCAATCATCATGGCTTTGCCCACCACATCTTCCTTTTTATAAAGAGTCGATGGGACAGATTCATCACTGGCAGGAGAATGGACTCCCCTGGGAATGGTGGACCCCGGCAAAAGCGTATCCGGCACTTCCAGGGGACCAAACACGGAAACCGATGCTTTTAATGACTTTAAAGCCTCTTGTTCTCCATGAGCAATCTTGGTGGCTTCATAGGCAAGGATTGCCTTTGCCTTATTCAAATCGGCCCCTTCAAGGGATTTTACCGTTTCAATCTCTTCCATGGACAAAAAGGTAAATAACGCCAGAAACCTTGACAAATCTGCATCTTCACAATTCACCCAGAACTGATAATATTCATAGGGGGAAAATCGATCAGGATCCAGCCAAACAGCACCTTTGTGTGTTTTTCCCATCTTGATTCCACTGGCCGTGGTAATTAAGGGAAAGGTAATACCAAAGGCCTGCTTGCCGCGGGTCCTGCGAACAAGGTCAATTCCTGCCACAATATTACCCCATTGGTCACTGCCCCCCATTTGTAACAAACAATCATGGGTTTTGGCCAATTCCATAAAATCATAGGCCTGAAGAAGCATATAATTAAATTCAATAAAGGTCAGGCCATCCTCTGACGCCATCCGTGCTTTATAGCTTTCCGCCTTGACCATCCGGTTAACGGAAAAATACCGCCCGATATCCCTTAAAAACGGTATATACTCAAGGGAAGTCAGCCATTTTGCATTGTCCAGCATCAAGGCCTTGTCATCGGAAAAATTTAAGAACCGCTCCAATTGTTTTTGTATGCCGGCCTTGTTTTCATCAATATCTTCCTGGGTAATAATTTTGCGCAATTCAGTCTTGCCGGAAGGATCTCCAATCAAGCCGGTTCCGCCGCCAACAAGAGCAATGGGCCGATGTCCGTTTCGCTGCATATGGGCCAGGGCCATTATACAGACAAGGCTTCCCACGTGAAGGCTGGATGCGGTTGGATCAAACCCTATGTAACAAGTTGCCCGATTGTTGTTAAGATAGTCTTCCAGTTCTTGTGTATGGGTAACCGCGTCAACAAATCCCCGTTCCTTTAGTACCGTTAAAACACTCATGTATATTTACAACCTTTATTTTTTCGTATATTCCACTGCGCGGGTTTCCCGAATCACCACTACTTTTACCTGACCGGGAAAGGTCAGATTTTCTTCTATCTGGCGGGCAATGTCCCTTGAAAGAAGCAGTGCGCTTTCATCGGTTATTTTTTCACTCTCGGCAATAACCCGGATCTCACGCCCGGCCTGGATGGCATAGGTATTGACAACCCCTTCAAAGGAATTGGCAATATTTTCCAGATCCTCAAGGCGTTTGACATAATTTTCCAAACTTTCTTTTCTGGCGCCGGGTCGAGCCCCGGAAAGCGCGTCGGCCGCCTGGACGATATAATCATAAACCGTCTCGGGCATCCTGTCTTCGTGGTGGGCACCAATGGCATTGACAACGGCTTCTGTCTCACCATATTTTTTAGCAAGATTGGCACCGATGACGGCATGGGCCCCGTCCACCTCATGATCTACGGCCTTTCCAATGTCGTGCAGGAGACCCATACGCTTGGCAAGCTTTATGTTCAAGCCCAGTTCCGCCGCAATGGTTCCGGATAAAAAAGCGACTTCAATGGAATGCTGAAGCACATTCTGGGCATAGGATGTCCGAAATTTTAATTTTCCCAGAACCTTGATTAATTCGGGATCTATTCCATGAACGCCCAGGTCAAAGGCAGCCTGTTCCCCTGCCTCTTTAGTTGTCAGTTCAACCTCTTCGGTTGCCCGTGCCACCACATCCTCAATCCTGGCCGGATGGATTCTGCCGTCGGAAATCAATTTTTCAATGGCAATCCTTGCCACTTCCCTGCGGATCGGATTAAACCCGGACAAAATTACCGCCTCAGGCGTGTCGTCAATGATAAGGTCAATACCCGTTGCCGCTTCCAATGCCCTTATATTCCGGCCTTCACGACCAATAATTCGACCCTTCATTTCATCTCCCGGCAAATGCACAACCGAAACAGTTCTTTCAGCCACATAATCCCCGGCATACCGTTGGATTGCCGTTGAAATGATTTTTTTGGCTTCTTTGTCAGCCTGTTCCCTTGCTTCACTGGTGATTTTCTTGATCAACTTTGCCCCTTCGTGCTTTGCCTCTTCTTCCATGGCTTTAAGCAGAAGGTCTTTAGCCTCATCCAGGGTCAAACCGGATACTTTTTCAAGTTCTTTTTTAGTTTCCTCAAGAAGGATTCTATACTGTTCTTCTCTTCTTTGAGCTGAAGCCAGCGCCCTTCCGATTTCAGCCTCATTTTTTGCAAGCTCCTTATCACGTTTTAAAAACTGATCCTCAAGCTTGTCCAATTTTTCACTCTTTTTTGCGAGACGCCTTTCTTCCTTTTTCATTTCAGAACGGGTCTCTTCAGTTTCCGCATCAAAATCACTCTTCATTTCCAAAAGTCTGGATTTTGCTTCGAGTTTGGCTTCTCTTAAAAGTGTTTCTGATTTTTTTCTGGCGTCTTCGACGAGTTGTTTCTGTTCTTCTTCAATATTCAAATTTTCCTGGTTTACCTTTTTTCTTACCACAAAAAAAGCAACAATTCCCAATCCCAGCAAAAAAACAATCGTTGATGAGAGTATCATCACAGTGTCCATTCAATAATTCTCCTAAAATGCTGTTAACATCAGCAAAAATGACCTTGCTTGCCATATACTACAAAATGAATGAAAATATGGCATAAATATGGAATGGGTATTTATCCAGGGGAAGGTGATTTAAGGGAAAAAAATAATAATAAACAATAGCCCCCACAAATTGCCGTGTTGCTTTTTAAGGCTTTGAACCATTGGTTCAAAAGGTGGGTGTCCAATAATACCTTTAGGCTTTTCCTTGCAACCAGGAACCTAGCTCACCAGTATCAGGGTGAACTCCCTTTTTACTATGCATTAGGACAAAGTCTGTTAGACAATCACGCACATTGCAGGGGCATTGTTTATATCAGCCTATCTATTTATTCAATTCCTTTATCAACTTTATACATCAAAGACGAAACCCTTTGCTCAACGTCTCTTTTCAGTTCAGAATGTTGCTGTTTGAGCTCATAAAAATCCCTTGAGAGATTCATGGCCGCAAGAAGCAATATGGCGATTTTATTCCTGCCTGTTGTTTTATTCTGGAACAAAGCCTCTGCTTCTTTAATATAATCTTTTAAATATTGTGCAACTTTATCCGGATCCTTTACCTGTCCATCCGGTTTAAATCTAAACTCTTCCCCGAAAAGATCAATTTTAACAATTTCATCCAATGAAATCCCTTTACCGATTTTTAACGGTTACACGTTTGATTGATGCTCATTTTTTAATGCATCATTTGATAAATTATTGGAAAAACTATCCAACTTGGTCAAAAGTCCATCAATTTTCGATTGAATCAAAGCTTCCTGTTCAAGGTTTAATTCTTCAGTTTCATTCTTCTTGGCCAGCTTCGTTTCCAAGTCTTTAATTTTTGAACTCAATTCCAAGTTCTCAACCTGCAGCATCTGGCAAAGCTCTATCAGAAAATCAACTTTTATATCAATATCATCAAACTTGTTTTTAATAATCTCATTACCCAATTTCATAGTCTCTTAAAGTGTTCAATTAGGGTTCAGTATAGTTTAAAATATTTGGGAAAGTCAAGGTAATTCATTTTCAATCTGCTGAATCAAGGCTTCCACTCGCTCAAGGTCATTGGGGCTGTTCACCCCGATTACCTGCCGTGGATCTGCCATCAACTGGACACTGATTTTTTCTCTTTTAGATCTTGCAATCTGGACCATATCCGTTAAATAGAATTCAGCCTGATTATTATCCGGGCGTATCAAGCCAATGGCCTCTTCCAAAAAAGTTTTATCAAAACAATAAATCCCCGTATTGATGGTTGTTATCTGCTTTTCTTTATTGGTTGCATCGGATTCCTCCCGAATAGAGGTCATATCACCCGATGAATCCAGAATAATTCTGCCATACCCGGTTGGATTCTCCATATTAACCGCCAAAACCGTTAATTTGGCATTGGTTGTCCTATGGGCGGCAAGAAGCGCCCTTAAGGTATCTTCTTGAATCAAGGGGACATCGCCACATAGCACCAGCACATCTTTTATTTTGGGTACCAGTTCGGGCAAGGCCTGCTTAAGCGCATCTCCGGTTCCCAGCAAGGAGGTTTGAATCACAAAATCAACCAAAAAATATTGGCATACCTCTTGTTTGACAAGCTGCGCCTGATGCCCGATCACCAGATGGATATTACATCGTGTCAGTTTTCTTGCACACGCAAGGACATGTACCACCATACTTTTTCCCGCCACCTTGTGAAGCACTTTGGGAAGATCTGACTTCATCCGGGTTCCCTTGCCGGCGGCAAGAATAACAATCGCTAAATCATCCATCTGATTCTCTCAATGTTAGTATCCCATCTTTTAATAGCACTGGTTTTAGTAGCACTGGTTTTAGCATTCATTATTTTAGCCTATCTTGTATCCTTTTAAAAAAAAGGGGGGTACTTTTCAATGGAAAAAGCATCCCCCTCCTTTTTTTCTTTAATCTGCCATCATTCATCTGGCATATTTGACAATTCACCTGCCTGGCAGATAATTTTCTAAAAAATTAGAATTCCAGAATCATATTATTTCCTGGTTCCTGCAATTTTAATTCGGTCTATTGCCCGCCTCAAAGCAGCTTCAGCTCTTAAAAAATCAAGATCTGCAGTTTTGGCAGTCAGGCGTTGCTCAGCCCGGGTCTTTGCTTCCTGGGCCCGTGTGACATCTATATCTTTCCGCCGTTCGGCAGATTCAGCCAGGATGGTTACCTTGTTGGGCAGCACTTCTGCAAAGCCGCCGTTGATAAAAAGAAGCCTCTCTTTTCCATTGGCGTCTTTATACCGGAGCGTCCCCAATTTCAAGGATGTCAGGAAGGTGGTGTGCCCTTTGAGCGCACCAAATTCACCCTCTGACCCTGGCGCCACGACAATTTCAACCTCTTCGCTGACAATTGCTTCTTGTGGTGTAACTACTTCAAGAAATAGTTTTTCGGCCATGTTATCCCTCCAGCTTAAGCTGATTTAGCCTTTTCAATGGCTTCTTCAATAGAACCTACCATATAGAAAGCATTTTCCGGCAAATCATCATGTTTTCCATCAATGATTTCCTTAAATGATCTAACCGTATCTTCAACCTTTACAAATTTACCCGGCATACCGGTAAATGTTTCTGCCACATGGAAAGGCTGGGACAAAAATTTCTGGAGTTTTCTGGCGCGCTGCACGGTAACTTTATCCTCGTCGGACAGCTCATCCATACCCAAAATTGCAATGATGTCCTGGAGCTCTTTGTATTTTTGCAGGGTCTGCTGAACCACCCGGGCAACAGAGTAATGCTCTTCACCAATGTAGGCTGCATCCAAAATTCTGGAAGATGAATCCAGGGGATCCACCGCAGGATAGATACCCAGCTCTGCGATCTGCCGGGACAAAACAACGGTTCCATCCAGATGGGCAAAAGTAGTGGCAGGGGCCGGATCCGTCAAGTCATCGGCCGGTACGTAAACGCACTGGACCGCTGTAATGGAACCCTTGTCCGTTGATGTAATACGTTCCTGAAGTTCCCCCATGTCAACGGCCAAAGTGGGCTGATACCCAACGGCAGAAGGCATACGACCAAGAGTTGCAGATACTTCTGCACCGGCCTGGGTAAAGCGGAAAATATTATCAACAAATAAAAGTACGTCCTGACCTTCTTCATCACGAAAATACTCGGCACAGGTCAAAGCGGACAGGGCCACCCTTGCACGGGCTCCAGGAGGTTCTGTCATCTGGCCGTACACCAGGGCGCACTTGGGGAGAACGCCGGAGTCTTTCATCTCGTGATAAAGGTCGTTACCTTCACGGGTTCTCTCGCCTACGCCACCAAATACGGAAATACCACCATGCTGCATGGCAATATTGTTAACCATTTCCATCATGATAACGGTTTTACCAACTCCGGCTCCACCGAACATACCCATTTTTCCACCACGGGGAAAGGGAACCAGAAGATCGATAACCTTAACGCCGGTTTCAAGAACACGAACGGTTGTATCCTGCTCAGTAAAAGCAGGGGCATGTCTATGGATGGGAAGCATTTTGTCCTGGGAAATCGGACCCAGAC
>CAYWNB010000169.1:0-6557 GCA_964459195.1 uncultured Desulfobacula sp. | reverse complement strand
CAGCAGGTCAAAATCCTCAATGGAAACAAAGGTATCCCCATAGGTAAAGGGCATTTTTGCATTGATCTCCCCCACGACCAGGGACGCATGTTCCATGACTTCTCTGGCAACATCCACGGCAACTCCCAGACTGCAATAGCCGGACTCATCGGGGGGCGTAATCTGGATAAACGCCACGTCCACCTCTATTCTGCGGGATTTAATAATTTGCGGTATTTCAGACGAGTAGGCAGGAATCAGATCCACCTGACCCGTTGCAATGGTGTCCCAGGAGACAAACCCGGAAAAAAAAGTTTTCAACCGATAGTTGGGGGCATTGAGTTTTTCAACGGAAAGGATGGTGTCCCCCTGGACTGCCAGCTGGATCAATTCAAGGTCACGGATATTATGGGTATCCACATCCAGCAAGGTGGTTATCAAGGTTCTGGGGGCAGCCGGACCCGTCCCGATAAAAACGGTCATTCCCGGCTTAATATGATTCAAAACGGTTTCAGGTGATATTAGATGCTCCTGCCAGTTTGACAGATTAAGATCTGACATTCACGCTCCTTTAATAACTTATAATGATCTCTTTACTAAAACCACGAATTCTGATGGCGAACCCTGTCGTCAAGATCTTCCAATGGGAAACGCCCCGCCCTTTTGACTGGTTTATAATACGCCAATTTTTATGAATTTCCAATCCTTTTAAATCAATCCCCCTTTGACGGGGACTAACAAATTTTAGCAAAAAACTTGACATAAGGCCGGTTAGTCGATTATTAGAAAGACGCAATATCCGGCCAACCCGAGCAATAAACAACGCATACCAATGGAGACACACATATAATGAAACTGATCCTTTTGTTGATTGCCCTGGTTGCCGGCATGATGGGGCCATTGCAGGCAGGCTTGAATGGAAAAATGGGACGGGCCATTGAAAGCCCTGTCTATGCCGCCCTGATATCCTTTGCCGTGGGAACCCTGGTACTTTTTGGCTATGCCCTGGCCACCCGGATTGAGTTTACAAGTATCCGCCATGCCGCAGACACCCATTGGTCTGTCTGGTCGGCAGGCTTTCTAGGCGCCTTTTATGTCACCGCTACCATCATTTTAACACCCCGACTGGGAGCGGCCCTGACCTTTAGCCTTGTGGTGGCAGGACAGCTTTTGATGGCCGTGCTCCTGGATCATTTCGGTCTCCTGGGCGTGTCGGTTCAACCCCTTAGTTGGCAGCGTCTTGCAGGGATTGCCCTGATAACGGCAGGGGTTATTTTGATCCGAAGATTCTAGGCTGTTTCTCCAAACTGGACATCATTTTATCCCGCACACGCTGGGTCACAACTGCCCTGTCATGGCCATTGGTCAGCCGCTCTCCCGGCAATTTACCGGCCTGGACAGCCGCGGCCATAACGTCGGCCTGTTTTTCCACCAGACAAAAACAATCCGGAATAAAAAAAATGCTTGCATAAGAACGAAAACCCATGTATGCTTCTAAATTTTCGATGTGTCCTGCCGGTAACACCGGCTTTTTTTAAGGAATCCTATGCCCCAAGATAATTTACCCTTGATCGGGTTTGACGAAATGAACCTGAGTCCCCCTGTATTCGCAGCAGTACAGGATGTGGGCTATACCACACCCACCCCTATCCAGGCTTTAACCATTCCCCATCTCATCTTGGGGAAGGATATGATCGGCCAGGCCAGAACCGGTACCGGCAAGACCGCGGCCTTTGCATTGCCCCTATTGTCCCGAATTGACCTTGAGAACAGACGGCCCCAGGTATTGGTACTGACCCCCACCCGGGAGTTGGCCATCCAGGTGGCCCAGTCTTTTAAAACCTATGGGGCCAAAATGAAAGGGCTGAACGTATTGTCCGTATACGGTGGCCAGAGTTATGAAATCCAGCTGAAACAACTCAAGCGGGGCGTCCACGTGGTCGTGGGAACACCCGGTCGGCTCATGGATCACATGCGAAGAAAAACCGTCTCCTTTTCCGATCTTGCCTGTATGATATTGGATGAAGCCGATGAAATGCTTCACATGGGGTTTATTGATGATGTGGAATGGATCCTGGAGCAAACCCCCAAGGAAGCACAAACCGCACTTTTTTCAGCCACCATGCCAAAACCCATCCGGAATATTGCCCAAAAATATTTAAAGGACCCCAAAGAGATCATGATCAAACCGGACTCAACAGGGGTGGACACCATCAACCAGCAATACTGGATGGTTGCCGGGGCTAAAAAAGCCCAGGCCCTGATCCGTATTCTGGAAGCCGCTACCTTTGACGGAGTCATCGTGTTTGTCAAAACCAAAACCTCCACCCTTGATGTGGCAAAAAGCCTTGAGGACAGGGGATTTAAAGTAGAGGCCCTGAACGGGGATATTGCCCAGAATGCCAGGGAGCGAACGATTAACCGGCTGAAAAGCGGGCACATCGATATCCTTGTGGCCACAGATGTGGCTGCCCGGGGCCTGGATGTGGACCGGATCTCCCACGTCATCAATTATGACATGCCCTCCAAGGCAGAGCCTTATGTCCACAGAATCGGTAGGACCGGCAGGGCCGGCAGAACAGGGGAAGCCATCCTGTTTGTAAACCGGAATGAACGCTGGATGCTCAAGGTTTTGGAAAGAACCACCCAGCGAAGCATCAAGGAAATTTCCCTGCCCTCCAACAAGGCCATTAATGACAAACGCGTGGCAGACTTTAAACAGGCCATTACCAAGACCCTTGAATCACAGGACTTAAACGTTTTCCAGGCCATGATAGAATCCTATGCCCTTGAACAGGATATCCCGGTGACCCAGGTGGCTGCCGCCCTTGCAAAGCTGGCCCATGGGGATACGCCCTTTCTTCTGGCTGCCCAGAAGGAAAAACCAGCCTTTAAAACGAAAACAGCCCGCCCGGAACAACGAGACAGCCGCAGCCGGGAAGAGGGTTCCAGAAAAACCCACCCATCCGATAAAAAGCCTCTTGAAAGAAAGCCCCTTGCTGCAAAAAAACCCCTTGCTGCAAAAAAACCGATGGTTGCAAAAAAAAGCCCGTCAATGGAAGGTGCTGCTCCCAAGAAAAGAGCATCAACCCCAAAAGCGGCCAGACCCCAGGCGATCCCTGTCTTGCCCCTGAAAAAGGGAATGGATCGGTATCGCATTGAGGTAGGCCGGACCCATGGGGTCCGTGCAGGAGATATTGTGGGGGCCATTTCAAATGAAGCCGGCCTTGACAGCAAATACATCAAAAGTGTTGACATCAACCAGGAATTTTCCTTAGTGGATCTGCCATCGGATATGCCAAATGATATTTTCAAAGTACTGCAAAATACCTGGGTACGATCCCAACAAATGTCCATTTCAAAGCATGCCTGAATAATCAATCCATTGCCCATCCCCTAAACAGCGGATGGGCAATGGACCCTGTGTCCAGTTTGCCCGGCCCTGAAAAAACCGTGCAACTATAATATCGCCCGCCCCCCTCCTTCCTTAAATTGCACTGTTCCAAGAATTGCTGGATAAAAAATCCCATCCTTGACTTAGATCGGTCGAATGGTCTACATTTATTGTAATCTTAAGTTTACGTGTTAAGCTCAAAAAAAGAAATTAAGGTTATCATGATTCTTGTTCTAGGTGAAATACTCTTTGATCTGTTTCCCCGATTTCGACGAATTGGTGGGGCACCCTTTAACTTTGCCTTCCATTTAAAAAAACTGGGATTTCCGGTCCGGTTTATTTCCAGAGTGGGCGCTGATGCATTGGGCCGGGAAATTTTATCTTTTTTAAGCCGGCACCAGTTTGATCTAAATGATATCCAGATAGACCCTATCCATGATACGGGAACGGTTAAGGTAACCATGTCCGAAAAGGAGCACGCCTTTACCATCATTCTGGATACTGCCTGGGCACATATTGCTTTTGATGAAAGGCTCATAAATCTATTGCAGGAGCCTTGCGAGCTCGTATATTTTGGCAGCCTCGTCCAGCACAGTGAAAACGGTTTTCAGCTGATTCAACGGGTGATGAACCAGAAAAAAACAGGAACAAGGATTTTCTGCGATATCAATCTGCGCCCGGATTCCTATAATCAAGCGGTTGTCAAGGCATCCCTTGCCGCGGCAGATATTCTTAAATTGAACCAGGATGAACTGAAAAAAGTATTATCCGAGACGATGACCGATAACCATATGGCTGAAGAAATCATGGATCAGTTGATGCGATCCCATGAACTTGAATTGATAATTCTTACCTTGGGAAGCCATGGCAGCCAATGGGTTTCCCAAGGGAAAAAATACCAGTGCGACACCGTTGCGCAAACAGCACTTGTGGATACCGTCGGTGCAGGAGATGCCTATGCTGCCATATCAGCGGCCGGGTGGCTGAACAAACTTCCCATTGAAACAATTATGGGTCTTGCCAGTGAGTTTGCAGGGTATATTTGTACGATTAAGGGGGCCTTGCCTGAAGATGAGCGGATCTATACTGAATTCAAAAAAAGGATACAAAAAAGATGACCGAGAAAAAAGGCCTTTATATACAGATGTTCAGCATTCATGGGATGGTGAGAGCCGAGAATATGGAGCTTGGACATGATGCCGATACCGGTGGCCAGATCAAATATGTGGTCGAACTGTGTAACATTCTGTCTGCCAGTGATCAGATTCGAAAAATAGATTTATTTACCCGATTGATTCAGGATAAATCCTGTTCAGAAGATTATGCCCAACCCATTGAACAGGTCAATGACCGGTTTCGCATCGTGCGGATTCAATGCGGGGGGAAAAAATATATCCGCAAAGAATTGCTCTGGCCCCATTTGGATGAATTTGTAGACAAGACCATCAAATTTATCCGGCTTGAAAAAGATATCCCGGATATGGTTCATGGCCATTACCCGGACGCAGGATACGTGGTCATGGAGCTGGCCAGTTTTTTTGGTATTCCCCTGGTTTATACCGGCCATTCCCTGGGGCGGTCCAAGCGAGCACGATTGCTTGATCAAGGGGTGGATATCAGCGAGATGAACCGCAAATTGAAAATTGACCACCGGATTGAGATGGAGGAGATGGTTCTTAAATCAGCGGACAGGGTTATCACCAGCACCCGTCAGGAAATCGAAGGTCAGTACGGGCTTTACCGTAACCGGACCCTGCCGGCATATACGGTTCTTCCGCCGGGTATCGGTATTGAAAGATTTCATCCCTACTATCATGATACTTTTTCAAACAGCCGAGAAAAAGAAGAAGCCTTGTATGCAAAGGCATCGGTTACCCAAGAGCTGAATCGCTTTTTTACCCATCCGGATAAACCCATCATTCTGGTTCTCTGTCGTCCGGACAAGAGGAAAAATATTCAGGGTCTGGTAAAGGCCTATGGCGAAGATGCTGAACTCCAGGCCATGGCAAATCTTGCTATATTCGCCGGTATCCGTAAAGATATTTCAGACAAAGAAGAGAGTGAGCGAGATGTCCTTACAAGGATGCTGCTTTTAATGGACAAGTATAATCTGTACGGTAAAATGGCCATTCCCAAGCAGCATGATTTTGAGCATGAGGTCCCTGAACTCTATAGAATTGCAGCAGAACAAAGGGGGGTGTTTGTTAATCCTGCCCTGACCGAACCCTTTGGATTGACACTGCTTGAAGCACTGGCCTGCGGCCTGCCCATTGTCGCCACCAATGACGGTGGCCCACAGGATATTGTCGAAAATTGTAAAACAGGGACCCTGGTGGATCCTACCGACACGGTCGCCCTGGCTTCTGCTATAAAGGATATCATTATTCATCCGGACAAGTGGAATGAATTTTCAAAAAATGGTATTTTAAATACCCGAAAAATGTATTCCTGGGAACGTCATGCTCACTCCTATTGCGATGAGATGAAAGCGCTTTGTCACCAATATGGGAAGATATCGATTCCGGATAATGAGCCCAGGCAAAGTGTGGGCAAACGGCTTGCGAAACTCGATTATATGCTGATCGCCGATATTGATGATACCCTGTTGGGGGGAAACCCGGAAGAACTGCAGACCTTAATGGACCTGCTTGAACGACACTCGGGGCAAATCGGGTTCGGCGTTGCCACGGGAAGAATATTCGAATCTGCCATGGATATTTTGAAGGCCAATGGGGTAAGGCTGCCGGACATTATTATTTCAGGTGTGGGCAGCCGGATCAGTTATGGAGATTCTCTTGATAATGACAAGGGATGGGGAACCCATATTTCAAAAAGCTGGACCCCTGACCTGATCGCATCTCGACTGGAAGAGGTCGATTTTGTCCGTCTCCAGAAGGCAAATGTTCAAGGTCCTTTTAAACTCAGTTATTATATGGACCCGGGTAAAGACCGACTGGCCAAGATTCATCATATACTCAACAAAAACAGGTTCCGGTACTCTTTGATCTATTCCCAGAACAGATACCTGGATATCCTTCCCTACCGGGCCTCAAAGGGAAAAGCGATCCGGTATCTGAGCTATAAATGGGGAATCCCTTTAAGAAATCTTCTGGTGTGCGGCGATTCGGGGAATGATGCAGGAATGCTCAAAGGGGAAACCCTGGGGGTGGTGGTGGGAAATTAC
>CAYWNB010000168.1:1232-6601 GCA_964459195.1 uncultured Desulfobacula sp. | reverse complement strand
ATAACTCCCGGCAGGACACCATAACCATACGGATTTTTCCCCAGGTTCGGCTTGAAAAACTCCACCCCCCCGGAAAGAATCAGGGCATCCACCTGTTCGACCCGCCCCTGGGCAATTTCAAATTCATGGTATACTTTAGACACCATGGCAACCAGCATATCCGGATCAAAGGGTTTGGTCAGATAGTCAAGTGCCCCCTGCTTCATGGCATCCACAGCAGAATCCACCGCTGCATAGGCGGTCATCATGATAACACATAACTCCGGGTTGATCTGTTTTGCCTTTGCCAGCAATTCAACACCATCCATGCCCGGCATCTTGATATCGGTGAGCATCATATTAAACGGCTGATCCGCCATCAAATCAAGGGCCCTTTGTCCTGAATCGGCTGTTGTTACGGAGAACCCCTCTTCTTTGAGCCATTCTTTTGTGGATTCTCGAACAATTTTTTCATCATCCACCACCAGGATCTTAAATTTTTCCCTGTCCTGATCGATCAATTTAATGGCCCCGGTGGGACAAATTTTTTCGCAATCGCCACACCGGGTACAGGCTGAATAATCAATGGTATAGGCATTGGAAAAAGACTGGGGGCTTGGCAGATAAACCGCTTTTCTTTTTATCAATCCTTCATTAAAAGGATCATCGGCAAACACCTGACAAACGCGTTCACATTCCCCGCACCCCGTGCACAAGTCCGAATCAATCAAAGAAGGATTTTGCTTGAGGGTTGCGGTAAAATTTCCAGGTTCCCCTTCAATGGAGATCAGTTCCGTTGACAAAAGGATCTCAATATTTTCATGGACCAATCCTTTTCTCAGACAATGCTGGGAAGACAGATCCCTGTCAAACATGGGCAGCATTCTGCAATACCCGCATTTGGATGTGGGAAACTGGTAATCCAGTTGGCATAACAGCCCCCCCACATGGTCAGATTTATCAATAAGAAGAACTTTATATCCGGTTTGTGCCAGGTCCAGTGCAGATCTGATACCGCTTAACCCGGCCCCGGCAACCAATGCCTTACCAATTGCCTTGTTCATTTTACCCCCGGCTGCCATTCAACCTTGGCAGTGTTATACTTTGGCTGTTTATTTATTTGATGATTATTCCCTTGTAATACCAACCGTACCCTCAAATTCATGTTCACAGAACACAGACAAGGGAGGCGGTTGATTTTCATCGGTCCCAGGAAAATATTCAAAGGCGGCCTGGGTCCTTTGTGCCACGCTCTTAAACAATTGAAAAACATCAATGTCGCTGGGACATGCAGTTGAGCACTGGCCGCACCCGACACAGGCATGACTCATATGGGCCATGCGGGTGAGATGGTAAAAGACGGTATCTGTGGGCAGTTTGATAGCCCCTTTTTTTTCTGCCCACTGATGGTATTGAACCGGCTGATGATTAAACACATCGGTATTAAAGACACACTCTTTGCAATAGCAGACCGGACACATATTCCGGCAATTATAACAATTGATGCACCGGTCAAAAAAAGCATTGAGTTTTACGATACTGTCTGTCCTTTCTTCAATATCCTTCACCATTGCCTGGTTTGCCTTAAAATTGGCCTCTTTTATCTGCAGCATTATCTCATCCCGGGCCTCGGGTTTGACGGCTTCGGGCAACGCCAGACGTTCCAGAAAATTGACGCCCATATCGCTTCCTGATTCCACCATCATGCCCCTTGAAAGATCTACCCCCTGCAGGAGAATACTGATATCCGCATTCATGGAAAATGGATTCTCACAGGTACGACAGGCAGGGCTGAAATCAAATCCATTGAGGGTGTCACTGGTTTGGGAAAATACCGTTTGAATATAGGCATCTTCATCCAGAGGGGGCGTAGAAGAATTGGGGTTCATATAGGCCGTATAATCAGAGGATGTAAGGGCCTTCGGGCAATCCATACCAATCAGAATTAACTCCTGCCTGGACCCTTGTTTAAGCTTTACCAACTCGATAAAGGCCCGCATTTCACAGGGCCTTAAAACCACCGCTGTTTTCCTTCCCGATACCTTATATGAAAGACGGGATACCATCCTAGCCGAATTGATGGGAAAAGCTGGGCTCAAGGGCAAGGCATGGCTAAGTTGTGCCGGATCTGTCACAAGACTAGGCATAATGGAGGTTGAGTTTTTTAACTGAACCGGCAGAAAAAGGGCATCAATTTCTTGAGTTTCCAAAAGATGTTTAAAAAACAGCTGCAACCCTTTGACCAGACTATTATCTTCACGTTCTATTGTACATATCATGGCAAAGATTTCCTTTATATGGCCACATTCATTCTTGTTTGGGAAGGCCCCATTTCAATTATTTGATCATTCAGCTGAGTCATGACTTGAGCAAATTCAATACCATCGCTGGCCCCGATCCAGGTCAGGCGCAACCGCTCCTGTTCAATTCCAAACCGTGGAAGGATTTCTTTTAACAGCTTGATCCTCCGTCTTGCCTTATAATTACCATTGATATAGTGACAGTCCCCCGGATGACATCCACTGATCAGCACTCCATCTGCGCCTTCCAAGAATGCCTTGATCACATATTGTGGATCGACCATTCCGGTGCACATGACCCGGATCAGACGGATATTGGTGGGATAGGACAACCGGGATGTCCCGGCAAGGTCGGCCGCCGTATAGGTGCACCAGTTACAGACAAAAGCGATGATGACCGGTTCAAATGGTTCCATGTTTATCTCCTTAAAATATGCCGCTGATTTCAGCGAAAACCTGTTTCTTGGTAAAATGACGGCTTTGGGCAGCCCCACTTGGGCAAAAACCCGAACAGCTTCCGCATCCCTTGCAAACCGCTTCATTGACAACCGACACCTGCCGTCTGTCATCAAATTCAATGGCTGAATAAGGACAAAGGTCGATGCAGGTTTTACACCCCACACAAATATCCGGATCGATGTAAGAAATGGTGGGAGAAATATCAACCCGGCCTTTCACAGCAAGGGAGAGTGCTTTTACCGCCGCACCCGATGCCTGGGACACGGTGTCGGGAATATCCATGGGTTTCTGACAGCACCCGCAAAGGAAAACCCCTTCGGTGGCAGTATTCAAGGGCCCCAATTTGGGATGCTCTTCAAGGAAAAACCCATCCGCCCCCTGGTTGACCCCAAATATTCTTCCCACATCCACGGCATCTTCTCTTGCCTGGATGGCCGAACACAGAACCACCATGTCCACGGGTACTCGAACCAATTCGCCTAGAAGGGTATCTTCTGCAATGGCAATCAGCTTTCCCTGTTCTAAAGGCGTTTGGGCCTGATCCGTGATCTGGGCCACTTTCCCCCGGATAAAAATGGTTCCCTCTTCCTGGCACCGTTGATAAAACTCTTCATACCCCTCCCCAAAGCATCGCATGTCTATATAAAAATCATATACCTTTGTGTCATGGCCCACTTTCTCCTTTATCAGGTGGGTATATTTCAGGGCATACATGCAGCAGACCCGTGAGCAGTATTCATGGTAATTTACATCCCGGCTCCCGACACAATGGACAATGGCAACGCTTTTGGGTGATCGTGTAAATTCATTGTTTTCATCTCTGATCAGAATTTGGCCGCCGGTGGGACCGGTGGCATTGCTGAGTCGTTCAAATTCAAAAGCCGAAAACACATTGGCAAACCTGCCATACCCGAATTGTTTCATGGGGGTGGGATCAAGGGGTTCATATCCCGTTGCAAGAATAATGCTACCGGCGTTTATCTGAATGTTCTCATCTTGCATCAAATGATCAATGGCATTTGCCTCACAGGCCGTGACACATTCCATGCACTCACAGCAGGTGCCACAATTTAAGCATCGATTGGCTTCCTTGATGGCAGCGTCTTCTGTCAGGGTCGCTTCAACTTCCCTAAAAGACAAAACCCTTTGCTCAGGATCAACAGATTGAACACAAACCCTTTCTTCCACCTCAATATTTAAGGGGATATCTGGATAATTTCCCTCCCCCTGGCCCGGCACATTTTCATGGACCGGGGCAATCGTATCCAAGTCCATTTCAACCGCGTTGAGATAGGTGTCAATACCCAGGGCAGCTTTTCTCCCCTGGGCAATGGCTTCAATAACCGTTGCAGGACCTGTGACCATATCTCCCCCTGCAAAAACAGCCTCAAGGCTTGTCTGCAGGGTGTCGGGATGAGTTTTTATCCTGTTATATTCTGTAATTTCAAGACCGGGCATGGACTCTGCCCAGGACAGATCACAGATTTGCCCGATGGCCGGGATAAGGGTGTCACACTCAACGATAAATTCAGAATCGGGGATATTTACGGGTCGCCGTCGCCCGGATGCGTCCATTTCGCCCAATTGGTTCTTCGTACACGCAAGCCCCACAATCTTGCCATCTTTGGTGATAATTCGCGTGGGTGTTGTCAGAGGCATAATATTGATCTTCTCTTCAAGGGCACCGACAATTTCTTCCCCATAGGCCGGCATTTCCTGTCTTGTCCGCCGGTAAATGATGGAAACCTCACAGTCACTAGTCCTTTTGGCACACCGTGCCGCATCAATTGCCACATTACCGCCCCCAACAATGACCACGCGGTTTCCACAATCTGTTTTACGGCCCAGATTCACATCCCGTAAAAATGAAATAGCATCTATCACTCCACGGGTTGTCTCTTCCCCGGCAAGGCCCAGGGTAATCGTTTTATGGGCACCCGCGCTTAAAAATAACACCCCGAAACCCTCCTGGCGCAAACTTTCAAAGGTGATATCCGTCCCAAATGCCCTGGAGGTCACAAGGGTTATCCCATGGGCCAGGATATAATTAATTTCCTGATCAAGAACGTCTGAAGGCAGCCTGTAGTCCGGGATACCGGTTTTCAGCATACCGCCAGGAACAGATGCTCGTTCAAAAACAGTAACTTGATATCCTTTGAGCCGCAAGAAATAGGCAGCGGTTAGGCCTGCGGGTCCGGCGCCGATAACAGCGATTTTTTCTTTGCGATCCAAAATTTTGGGAATGTCGTCCGGGTCAAGACTGGCCCTGTCTGCTGCAAACCGCTTCAACTCTTTGATGGCAATGGGGCTGTCCACGAGTTTGCGCCGACATTCTGCCTCACAGGGGTGAGGACAGACCCTTCCCAGAACACCCGGGAAAGGCGCTTTTTCCATAATTAACCGCACGGCCTGATCATATTTTTTCTGGCCGATCAATTGAACATATCCCTGGACATTAATCCCGGCCGGACAGGTGAGTCCACAAGGAGCTCTATCTCGTTTCTCAATATTAAAGGTAATGGGAATTGCCTGGGGAAATGACCTGCCGATGGCCTTTCTGGATGCCAACCCCACATCCCAGGGATTGGGGATCGAAACAGGACACACCTTTGCGCATTCGCCACATCCTGT